>NZ_JAMPTM010000243.1 GCF_025403375.1 Frankia gtarii | reverse complement strand
CACCCGGGGCGTCCTCGGCAGCGGGCGGGGCGTCGGGGCCGGCCGCCGAGCGCACCCAGGCCGACGAGCTGGCGATCCTCGCCGGGACCGTGCCGGTAGCCGGGCCGGGGCTGGAGCTGACCATCCGGGACCCCCACCGGGCGGTCGACGCCTCGGTGCTCGTCGACGCGCTGCAGGAACTGCGCGACGCGGGCGCGGAGGCCATCGAGATCGCCGGGGTGCGCGCGGTCGTGTCGACCTACGTCGCCGACGAGCCCGGGCACGGACTGATCGTGGACGGAACGTCGGTCGCTGCGCCGTATGTCCTTCGGGTGGTTGGTGATGCGCACACCCTGGACCAGGCGCTGCGGATCCCGGGCGGGGTGCTCGATACGGTAGCGGCGCGGGACGGGGCGCAGGCCAGTGTCCGGACCTTCGGGCACATCGAAATCCGTGCGCTGCGGCCCGCTCCCAGTCCCCGTTACGCTCGCCCGGCCGGATAGCTCCGCCGCCGCGCGGGTTGCCCGGCGAAGGGGGTAGGACCGACGGCCCCGCCGGCGCCGGTCGGAGCGATGCGGATCAAGGGGAGGCGATCTCCGGTGTACCCGGACGACCTGAAGTACACCCGTGAGCACGAGTGGATCCGGTTCACGGGGAGCACGGCCCGGGTGGGCATCACCTCCTACGCGCAGGAGGCGTTGGGCGACATCGTCTTCGTGTCGCTGCCCGACGTCGGCGCCACCGTCGAGTCGGGGGAGTCCTTCGGCGAGGTCGAGTCGACCAAGAGCGTCTCGGAGATCTACGCCCCGGCCGCGGGCGAGATCACCGCCCGTAACGAGGCGTTGGCGGGTGCGCCGGAACTGATCAACTCCGATCCGTACGGGGATGGCTGGCTGGTCGAGTTCACGGTCACGGACGTGGACGCGATCGAGGGCCTACTGAACGCCGAAGAATACACAGAGCACGTGAAGGAGCACTGACAGTACTTCCTGTGCCCCGTTGACTGGTGGTGGGTGACGCCACGCCGAACAACACGGGTCGCACCCTTTTCGCGAGCGTGCCCCCGATGCACTAGCCTCGGGGTGCACCGGGGCACGGTCGTGGACGGCCCAGCCGTCGGCATGTGATCATCCCGGTGGTGGGGGTGGGCTGCGAATGTCTGGCTACCACCATCGCAAGTGCTGGTAGAGACGTTCCCGCCGCCTGTCCGGTGGCGGCCGAGTCGGCTGGCGAACCTCGCTCGCGAGGGATCCCGGCAGGAAGCGGACGCGACTGTGTTCTGCACAAGGTGCGGACAGCAGAACCCGTCCGACGCGCTGTATTGCGCGCGGTGCGGGTCCCCTCTGGTGCGTCCGGGTGAGCCCGTGGCGCCGGAGCGGCCCGCCGAACAGACATCGACGTTGAATCTGGCCGCCGCGCTCTCCGGAATCGAGGGCGATCATGTCGACGATTCGACGGAACGCGACGCCGTCGCCGCGGTCGACGCGTTGCCGCCGGGTTCGGCGTTGCTGGTGGTCAAGCGTGGCCCGAACGCCGGCAGCCGGTTCCTGCTGGACGCGGACATGACCACCGTCGGGCGGCATCCCGAGAGTGACATCTTCCTTGACGACGTCACCGTCTCGCGCCGGCACGCGGAGTTCCATCGCTCGCCCTACACCAAGGGCTTCTCGGTGCGTGACGTCGGCAGCCTCAACGGCACGTACCTCAACCGTGAGCGCATCGACTCCGCCGAGCTCACTGGCGGCGACGAGGTGCAGATCGGCAAGTTCCGACTGGTGTTCCTCACTGGGGCGAGCTACGGGGGGTCAGCGGCGCGGTGAGCGGGAGGGACCAACGGTGAGCGGCTTCGCTGCGGCGTCGCCGGCCCCGCGCCCGAGCGGGCCCGGTCGGGACCGGGCCGGCTCGGACGCGAAGGTGCTCAACATCGGCCAGGTCCTGGACCGGCTGCGGGCCGACTTCGCCGACATCACGCTGTCGAAGATCCGTTACCTGGAGGCGGAGGGGCTCGTCGAGCCGGCCCGCACGAGCGCCAACTACCGCAAGTACTCGGCGGACGACGTCGCCAGGCTCCGCTATGTCCTGCATGCGCAGCGGGAGCGGTTCCTCCCGCTACGCGTGATCAAGGAGGAGTTGGCCTCCCTGGACCGCGGGGACACGCCGGTGCACCGGCCTGGGCCCCGCGCGGTGCCCCCGCATCCGGCTCCTACCGGCCTGGACGCGATCCTGGGGGTGGAACGGGTCAGGATGTCCCGTCGTGAGCTCCTGGCGGACGTGGGGCTCGACGAGGACGAACTGGTGGAGCTGGAACGGCACGGCCTGGTCGCGCCGATCGCGGGTGGCGGGTACTACGACTCCGACGCCCTGCTCGTCGCCCGCACGGTCGCGCTGCTTGCCGGGCACGGCGTCCAGGCCAGGCATTTGCGGGCGGCCCGAACCGTCGCGGACCGTGAAGCTGGTCTCATCGAGGCTGCCACCGCGCCGCTGCGTGGCCAGCGTGGCGGGGACAACGCCGGGCGGCAGGCGGAGACCGCCGATGAGCTGGCGGCCTTGCTGGTCCGGCTGCATGCGGCCCTGCTACGTTCCCGGCTGGCGGCCGGCCGGTCGAGCTGAGCGGGCGGTCGAGGCCAGGGCAGAAGTGCCCTGCCGGGCAGCGGAACCGGTGGGCGCGCTGACGCCGGGCGGATGCGGGGATACTGTCTCCCCTGTGGGGTTTTCTGGCTCCGGTCACAACATCCCGCCCTGCCCCACCTGCGCGAGGAGGTAGATCGGTGCATCGGCTGGACATCGTCGGCGTGCGAGTCGAGCTTCCGTCGAAGCAGCCGATCGTCCTGCTCAAGGAGGTGGGCGGTGAGCGGTATCTGCCCATCTGGATCGGTGCCGTCGAGGCGACCGCGATCGCCTTTGCCCAGGAGGGCATCACGACGGCTAGACCCATGACCCATGACCTGATGCGGGACGTGCTGCGGGCGTTGCAGACGGACCTGACCCGGGTGACGATCACGGACCTGCAGGACGGCGTCTTCTTCGCCACGCTCGTGTTCGGCAACGGGGTGGAGGTCTCGGCCCGTCCGTCCGACGCGATCGCGCTGGCGATGCGGATGGGCGCGCCTGTCTACGGCGTCGAGGCCGTCCTGGCGGAAGCCGGGATCACGGTTCCCGAAGAGCAGGAGCAGGAGCAGGAGAGCGAGCTGGAGAAGTTCCGGGAGTTCCTGGACACGATCTCTCCCGAGGATTTCAACAACACCCCCGGCTCCTGAGCGTCCGCAACACCCCGGTTTCCGTGCGGTTCGCGGCGTCCCCGGCTCCTGCGCGTCGGGCTCTCCCGCGGGCGCCGAGCCGCCGGGCGTCGCTGCCGCGCGTCGGCCGGATCGTCCGTCGGTGCCCGTGCCATGTCACGGGCGCCGGCCGCGCGCCTGCCCCCCGCCAGCGGTGTGATCAGCTCCACGGCGGCCTGTATGGCCCGTATCGGCTGCCCCGTGCCGGGGAGGGGGGCAGGCGCCGCGACCCCGTTTGCGGGTCCGCTCCTGTTGGGAGCGGGTGTGGCACGACTCGGACCGTCCGGTGGGCCCCTTTCCCTGACGTGGCGGGCCTCGGTGCCCGTCACGCGCTGAGCAGGCAGGACGGCCGTGGCACGCGTCCGGCTATGACGGCTCGTATCGAGATTCCTTTTTGTCCGATGTGACCACTGATGTCCGCTGGACTGCAGACACGCCGGCTTAGATCATTGAAGGAACAGCGCGTCGCTCCTACGGTCGGAGGAACCCGAACCCCGAACCCCGAACCCGGAGCTCGTGGCCGCCCATGCCCGCGGTGGATGCGTCGGTGGACGAACTCGCTCCGGCTCTGACCTTGCCGGGGAGGTGGTGACGGCGACCGCACCCGGGAGCTGTGGACCCGCGGTGCGGTGGTCCCGACCGTTTCGGTCGCGTGCGCCTCGTGCCGGCCGGTTGGCGGCGTTGCGGCCCGGACTGGCAACGCGCCGGTCCGATTGGCGAGGTCGGCGAGGTCGGCGAGGTCGGTGGCGCGTCGGTGGAGGTCGGTGGCGCGTCGGTGGAGGTCGGTGGTGTCCGGTCGGGACGGTCCGGACGTGGTGGTGGAAGTGACTCGACCGGGCTGGGTGTCCGGAATGGCGGGACCGGGTGACCGGGCCGCCTGGACCGACTCGGACCGATCCGGAGGATGGGGCTGGCATGGCGGCGAAGTGCGTACGACGATGATCGAGCAGGGCCACCTCTTTCCGGACGAGATCCCCGAACCCCCGGGGGACGACGTCGGATACCGCGGGCCGACAGCGTGCTCGGCGGCAGGCATCACCTACCGCCAACTCGACTACTGGGCCCGGACCGGCCTGGTCGTGCCCAGCGTCCGCGGCGCGTCCGGCTCGGGCAGCCAGCGGCTGTACTCCTTCCGGGACGTCCTCGTCCTGCGGGTCGTCCGCAAGCTGCTGGAGGCGGGCGTCTCGCTGCAGAACATCCGGGTCGCCGTGGAGCACCTGCGCACCCGGGGCGTGGATGACCTGGCGCAGCTCACCCTGATCAGCGACGGCTCGACCGTGTACGAGTGCACCTCGGACGATCAGGTGATCGATCTGGTTCGTG
Source organism: Frankia gtarii (assembly GCF_025403375.1). Classification (GTDB taxonomy): domain Bacteria; phylum Actinomycetota; class Actinomycetes; order Frankiales; family Frankiaceae; genus Frankia; species Frankia gtarii. The sequence goes on along the minus strand of NZ_JAMPTM010000243.1, from coordinate 5,264 downwards.
GCGGCCAGGGGGTGTTCGCGATCGCGGTCGGCCGCGCCCTGCGCGACATGCGCGGCCAGCTCGCCGAACTGCCCTGCGAGCGCCCCGGGCAGCCGCCCGCCTCCCACCCGGGCGACGAGCTCGCCAGCCGGCGCACGCGGCGTAGCACCGCCTGACCCCTACGTCCTACCCGCGGCGCCGGGCTGAACCGCGGGCCGCTCAGGTGCGGCCCTCGGACTCCTGGGCGTTGCCCAGGGTGGGCTCGTAGGCGAGCCACTCGGCCCGCAGCACCGGCCAGCCGTCGGCGCGGAGCAGGTCGACCACGGCCGGATCGTCGTCGACGACGACGGCGACCTGCCGTCGCGCGCCGAGCTGCCGCAGTTCGGCGCGCTTGAACATCCGGGCCGGGCGGCGGTCGTCGTCCGGGCGCATCAGCAGCTCCCCCAGGGGCAGGCCCTGCTCGCCCAGCCAACGCGAGGTCGCCGCCCGGGACCGCTCCGGCCGCCCGGTCAGCCACACCACCTCATGGTCGCGGGCGAGCCGGTGGACCAGTGTCACCCCCTCGGCCAGCGGGGGGTCCGCCGACGCCGCGGCGAAGAACGCCTCCCAGTCCCCGGGCCAGGCCCGCAGGAACCGCAGCCGGTGCCGGACATCGGCCACCACCCCGTCCACGTCGATGACCGCGAGCGGCCGCTGCTCCGGCACGATCGGATCCCCCCGGCCGCCCGCACTGGACGGGGTGGGATCGGGTGGCCCGCCGGGCGGCGGGCCACCCGCCGTGCCGTCGGCCGAGTCGACCGTGCTGGCGATACCCGCCGCATCGGCTGCGTCCGTCACCATGGTCTCGGCATGGATGCCCCGGCCTTCAGGCCGGGGAGGAAACGCCGCCCCACATCGTTCACTGGTGAATCTTCTTTCCGTGGAATGGATGAGGCGGGGGAGGACGTCAACTGCTGGAGACGCTGCCCTCACCCGGCCATTGAACACGCGCGCGGTGGCGCATATCGGTCCCGGTCGTACGGTGTCTGCCGGATCGGCGTGAACATCGCACCAGCCATCCCGTCGTGGGCCGCGGCGGTCATGTCATGGTCATGGGCCGCCGAAACCGGTTCGACGCCTCGAAGCCGTGTCGGGTGGCCCACATGCCGCGGCGCGCGGACGCCCGTCCGAACGGACCGCGCCGGCAGCCGGGGGTGGTCCGGGCGTCGTCCGTGCGGAGGCGACGGGTGTGATCCGGGTCCGAACAGCCACGTCGGCGCCGGGGCGTCGATAGCGTGGCCATGGTCAGCATCCGGTCCCGTCTGGTGACGGCATGGTCTCGCGCGGCCTCCCGGCGGGCACGCCAGTTCGGCCGGTCGGCGGGTTCTGGGATGTTTGCTCCCTCGGACGTGTCATGGTCGTCGAGGGAATTCCGCCGCCGGGTGCCCGACGCGGTGGCGGCCACCCGGTGCGGTGCAGAGATGGTGTGGGGAGGTCGACGATGTCGGGTACCCGGCGGGCGCGCACGCTCGTGGCCGGTATTCAGTCCTCGCTGGGCGCGGCGCTGGCCCTCGCCGACCGGCTGGAGGAGCAGGCGGCCGCGCTCGAACGCGGCGGCCCGCCGGCCGCGGCCGCGCAGGGCGGCCCGGGTCGGCCGGCCGCGTCGAACGGGCCGCGTGATGTCGACGCCTCGCTCGCCCAGGCCCGGATGATCGCCCGCAGCGGGGCCCGCGGCTTCGCCGGTGCCTCCTGGGCCGCCCCCGACTGGCGGCACGGGCCGTTCGGCGCCGCGCCCGCCGCGGCCGGCGGCGTGCGTGCCCGCTTCCGCCCGGGGCTGTGGCAGGTCGGGCAGGTCGTCATCCCGCCGGACGATCCCGGCGCGCCGTACAGCACGGTGCCGCTGGCGGTGCCGCTGCTTGACGGCCGCAACCTGCGGATCGAGACCGTGCGGGCGCGCCGCGCCGCCGCGGTCGACCTCGTCCGCGGGCTGCTCACCCGCATCCTCGCCGCGGTGCCCGCCGGTCGGGTCCGTCTCGTCGTCTACGACCCGCACGAGCTCGGCGCCGGCCTCGCGGGCTTCGCGCCGCTGCGGGCGGCCGGCGTCGCCTCCACCACCATCACCACCCGGGCCCGGCTGGAGGAGCGCCTCGCCGAGCTGTCCGCGGAGGTGGGCCGGATCACCGTCGAGCGGCTCGGCGGCCGGTTCGACTCGCTGCGGGAACGGGAGGACGCCGGCCAGGGCCGCCCGGAACCGTGGCTGCTGCTGGTCCTGCTCGGTGATCCGCGCCTGTACGAGGAGGGCGCCCGGTCGCTGTCGGCCGTCGCCGCGCAGGGGCCCGCCTGCGGCGTCCATGTGATCTCCATCGTCCAGCTCGCCCCGCTGCAGACCGATCCGGCGGGCGCCGACGACCTCGACGAGGTGACCCCGCCCGATCCGGACGCCGACGATCTCCGGCTGGACGAGGAGGCCGACTCGGTCGCCGACCCGCTGCCGAACTCGGTGGTGTTCACCGCCGTCGAGCTGCTCGCCGACCGGCCGGACTGGCGCGGTGCGCAGCCGGGCCTGTGGCGCACCTCGCTGACCGGCCTGCTACCCGTCCAGCTCGACCCCCCGCCGCCGCCGGATCTCGTCACCGCCGTCACCAGACAGGTCGCCGACGCAGCCGCCCGCGAGGCATCCCGCCCTCCCGGCATCGCCGAGCTGCTGCCCGGCGCCCTGTGGGAGTCCGACAGCGCCGCCGGGGTCACCGTGCCGGTCGCCCAGGGTCCCGACGGCCCGGTGCGGCTCACCTTCGACGACGACACCGTGCACGCCCTCGTCGGCGGCCAGGCCGGCGCCGGCAAGTCGACCCTGCTGCTCGACATCGTCTATGGCATCGCCGCCCGCTATGCCCCCGACCAGGTTCGCTTCCACCTGTTGGACTTCAAGGAGGGCCTGGAGTTCGCCCAGTTCGCCCCCGGCCCCGCCGATCCGTTCTTCCTGCCGCACGCCGACACCGTCGGCATCGAGAGCGACCGCGAGTTCGGTGTCGCCGTCCTGCGCGCGGTCCGCGAACAGATGCGCCGCCGATCGGTGGCGATGCGTGCGGTCGGCGCGCGGGACCTGCGGGGCCTGCGGGCGGCCGACCGCAGCTCCGCCTGGCCGCGGATCATCGTCGTCGTGGACGAGTTCCAGGTGATGCTCACCCCGATGGACGAGATCGCCCGCGAGGGCGTCGCCCACCTGGAGGTCCTGGCCCGGCAGGGCCGCGCCTACGGCGTCCACCTGCTCCTGGCCAGCCAGACGCTGTCCGGCATCGACGCCCTCGACTCCACCGCCGGCAAGCGCGGCTCGATCTTCGGCCAGTTCGCGCTGCGGGTGGCGCTGCGCACCTCGATCTCGGAGTCGCGGGTGTTGCTGTCCACGGCGAACGAGGCCGCGGGCGCGCTGGCCGGCGTCGGCGAGGCGATCGTGAACCGGCGCAACGGCCATCCCGCCGGCAACGAGCTCGTCCGCGTAGCCTTCCCCGACCCGGCGGTGATCTCCCGGCTGCGTGACCGGCTGGCGACCACCGCGGCCCGCAGCCTGCCGTCGGTGCCGCGGCCGCGGGTCTTCGTCGGCCATGCCCCGGCGATCCTCGACGACAATCCGATTTACCGGGCCCTGGACGGCCGGCCGGCGCCGGCGGCGATCGAGTCCGCCGCCGCCCCGATCGGGGACGAACCGCCGGCCGCGATCCACGCGGACGGGCCCGCTGTCGCGCTGTCCGGCGCCGCGATACCCGCCGCCGTGCAGCCCGCCGCCGTGCAGCCCGCCGCCGTGCAGCCCGGCGGCGATCCGCTCGCGTTGGTCGGGGTGCCCGTCGACCTCGCCCCGGCGGCGGTCGGGGCCCGCCTCGCCGCCTCACCCGGGCGCCATCTCGCCGTGCTCGGCCCGCTGCGCCGGGAGGCGGTCGGCATGGTGCAGGCGGCGGCGGCCAGCATCGCGGCCCAGCTGCCGGCCGGCGGCCTCGTCGCGGAGATCGTCGCCGCGGAGCCGACCGCACTCGGCGCCGCGGAGATCCTCGCCGAGCGGATGCGTCGCGCCGGCCACCCTGTCCGCGTCGCCGACGTCACCGGGCTGCGCGGGGTGCTCGCCGCGGCCGCGGACGAGACCCGGGCCCGGGAGGACGCGGCGCTTGCCGGCACGGGCGGCCCGGCGCCGCCGCTGCGGCTGGTGGTGGTGTTCGCGATGGACGCCGGGCGGGCCGCCCTGGAGGTGCGTGATCCGCAGTCGCGCCGGACCGGGCTCGACGATCTGCGCACGGTCACCCGCCGCGGCCCGGCCATGCGCGTTCACCTGGTCGGCTGGTGGCGGGGGGTGTCCCGGATGGTGGAGGACCTCGGGCCGGTCAACCGGGACGACATCGCGGCGTGGGCGGCCGCGGGGGTGCCCGGCAGCGACCTGTTCGCCATGGCGGGCCATCGGCCGGTCGCCGGCGGGACGATGCCGAACCGGGCGGTGCTCTTCGATCGGCACACCCAGTCCGAGCCGCGCACGGTGGTGCCGTTCGCACCCATGGTGCGGGGGTAGACCGGTGGCGATCGGGCAGGAAGATCCGGATATCGCGGGATGGGCGGGTGCCCGCCGGGAGGCGGGGCCCACCCGGCCGGCCGGGGCAGAAGCCGGAACCGGGGCCGGGGGAGAACGGAGCGCAATGGTGGCGGGAGCTGAGCCGGCGGGCACGCCCGAGGCATGGTCGATCGCCGGGTCGTGGCAGCGCGGCGCGACGGCGGCCCCGGACGCGGGTGCGATCACGACCGTCCCCGCTTCGAGCGGGCCGGTGGGCGCCGCCTTCGACCCCGACCCCGATCCCGACCCCGATCCGGACCCCGACCTCGACGATCCGCTGAAGGCGGCGATGCAGTACCGCCGGCTGCTCGGGACCTCCGACGCGGCGCGGGCCCGCGCCGACCGGGACGCCTACCAGCGGCGTCAGGGTAGCCGGGCGCAGGCGCGTCGGCACCGCGAGGCCGCCGCGGACATCCGGGCCCGGGTCGAGGGTGTCTGGGCGCAGGTCGCCGAGCCGTTGGCCCAGTACGGGCTCACCGACCTCGACCAGCTCAAGCCGGCCGCCGCCGAATCTGCTGCCGGCGCCGCGGTCGCGCTCACCAAGAAGTCCGTCTCGAGAGGCGGCGCCGACGCACCGGCCCAGCGGCGGCCCGGGCGGCCGCTGGCGCGTGCCGGGCGGGACCTGCGCGGCGGGTCAGACGACGACCACGCCGCCGGCGCCGCCCGCCAACGTCACCGGCAGGCACGGGAGGGCGGGCTGGCACGGGACTGTCTC
>NZ_JAMPTM010000242.1 GCF_025403375.1 Frankia gtarii | reverse complement strand
GCGCGGCGGGAGGGGGGAGGGCCTGCCCAGCGGCTGCCCGGCGGCCGCCGCGAGCCGGCGCCGGATCCGGTCGGAGTCGGGCTGGTGCCGGGCCATCTCGGTGCCCAGCATGGCGCGCAGTTCCTCGTGGAACGCGGTGTTCGTCAGGTTCCCGTCCGGCGTTCTGGCGCGGCTCATCCGGCCCGACCCGGCGGGTAGATCATGGTCGGGCTCCTGGAACCCCGACGTGCTCGATGTCATCTAGGCCTCGCCGACGCGCCACATCGGCCAGGCCAGCCGGGGCCAGGGCAGCGACTCGGGCCAGGATGACGACCCCGCCTCACCCGCTCGTCCGGGCCAGCCCGAGTGGTCCAGTCGGGCCGCATGTTCGGGCTGGGGCAGGCCTTCGTGCTGGGGCAGTTCGCGTCCGGCGACGGGCTTGCGCCAGGGGACGGGTTCGCGTCGGGGGGTGGGTTCGCGTCGGGCCACCGGCACGGGCCTGGGCAGCAGTCCGGCCGTCAGGAATGGCTCGCCGCCGAGGTGCTGACCGGCGCCGGAATCCGGCTCGGCGCCGGAATCCGGCTCGACCCCTGGAGTCGGCTCGACCGGGCGCTTCGGGGTAAAGGCGGACCGGTCGGGCCCGGCGGATTCGTCGGGCTGGCCGGTGCCGCGCCCGTCGGTGGCCTCGTCCAGGCCGGAGCGCGCACCGTTCATCCCGGACGAGCCTGGCCGGGACGTGCCTCCCTGGGACAGGTCGGGTTGCTCGGGCGCCATGCGGGGGGTCACCTCCTGCTGGGTCGTCGCGGTCGGCGGCAGCTCCGTTCTCTTAAGGATTCGCTCCAACTCGGCGACTCCCTTGGCCGTCTGACTTTTCACCGTCCCGACAGCGATGCCCAGTGTCCGGGCGGTCTCGCCTTCGGACAGGTCGAAGGCGTAGCGGAGCACCACGCAGGCCCGCTTGCCCGCCGGCAGGCTCATCAGGGCGGTGCGCAGGTCGACCACCGCCGGCACGTCCGGCACCGGGGCGGATGGCTCGGCGCGCTGCCCGAGCACGGCCAGCCCGCGCCGCTCGCGGACGACCTTGCGGACCCGGTCCGCCGCCAGGTTCGCGACGATGCGCCGGACGTAGGCCAGGGGGAGCTCGGCCGAACGGACCCGGTCCCAGCTGGACCAGGCCGCGGTGAGCGCGTCGGCGGTGATGTCGTCGGCCGCGTCGTGGTCACCGGTCAGCAGGTACGCGAAGCGACTCAGCGCACGATGATGGCTTTCGAAGAACGCGTGGAACTCCGCCTGTCTGAGGGGATGTTCGTGCTCGTCGTCGGCCGCGACCGCTTCCACTGGCACGCTCCCCGGGCCCGTCCTGGCCGACGCGTCCCCGGAGCCGGCCTGACAGTCGATGCTGTGGTCGTCTGTGACTGGTTGCAGAGAATCATGAGATCAGGGTGATGCGCATATGACGGTAGCGACTGGATCTGCTGTCTGTCGTGGCACTTGAGTGCTGATCAGTTCCTGTACCGTTAATACGGCGATACGAACGCCGCACCTCGTTCGGACCGCCGTCGCAGCTGTGACCTATCCGCCATCCCCTTCGGGGAGCGAGCGGGTCCGGTTGAGGGCCCCGCAAGGCGGTCCGGCGCCATCCGAACGAGCATCTGTTGTCGGTCGGTCGGGTTTTGTTGTTTTCTTTGCGCGTTACGAGACCACCCCGGTTGTCACTGCGGTGTTTTTGTTGTCTCCTGGGAGATGTCGACGTGTCGGCCTGCCTGCTCGGATCGGGAGATGAGGCCTCGGCTGGGCGAGCCGGTGGCCGTGCGATGCGGGGGCGATGTTTCCGCGGCCCCGACCAGCGGGTACTGCGGGTCCTATGCCCAGCCCATTCACCTCGACCATCCCGACGTGCCTGAGCGTGGTGTCCGCCGGCGTCCGTCCGCACCGTCCGGACACGCCGCCGCCGCTCGACCCGGACGCGCCGATCCCGGACGACCCGGGCCCGCTGCTGCCCGACACGCCGAACCTGCCGCCGGCGCCGCACGAACCCTCGCCCTACATCGAGCCGGCGCCGGACTCACCCGAACCCGAGCCCGAACCGGTCTGAATCCCCGACGCGCGCGTGCCCGGGCGACGCTGCACCTGCGCCATGCCGACGAGGTTGCGAAGCTGCTCGGCCTCCTGCCGGACGTCAGACCTCCTGCCGGACGTCAGACAGGGCGCGCTGCTTCCCGTGGCCCCTCCCGGGTCGGCGGGTGTGGGCGGCGTCGTAGCGTGTGAGCGTGCATGCGGTGACGGTGTCGGCCCCCGGCGGGCCCGAGGTCATGTCCTGGTCCAGCGTGGCGGACCCGCCCGCTCCCGGGCCGGGCGAGGTAACCCTGGATGTGATCGCGACGGCGGTCAACCGGGCGGATCTGCTGCAACGGCAGGGTCTCTACCCGCCGCCGCCCGGCGATTCCAGGATCCTCGGGATGGAGTGCTCCGGTCGGGTGGCCGCCGTCGGGCCCGAGGTGTCCGGGTTCGAGGTCGGCACCGAGGTGTGCGCCCTGCTCGGCGGTGGCGGGTACGCGAGCCGGGTGAACGTACCGGCCGGCCAGCTCCTGCCGATCCCGGCCGGAGTCGATCTGATCGAGGCCGCCGGCCTGCCCGAGGTCGCGGCCACCGTCTACTCGACCGTCTTCGGCATCGCCGACCTGCGTGACCGCGAGGTCTTCTGCGTGCACGGCGGTGCGTCGGGGATCGGCACGTTCGCGATCCAGGCGGTCCGTGCGCTGCTGCCGGGGGCGGTCATCGCCACCACCGCCGGCACTGCGGCGAAGCTGGCCAGGGTCCGCGAGCTCGGCGCCGACGTGGCCGTGTCCTACCGGGACTCCGACTTCGTCGAGGTGATCCGGGAAGCCACCGAGGGCCACGGGGCGGACGTGATCCTCGACAACATGGGCGCGGCCTACCTGCCGCGCAACGTGTCGCTGCTCGCTGTCGGCGGGCGGCTCGTCGTCATCGGCCTGCAGGGCGGGGTGAAGGGCGAGCTCAACCTCGCAGCCCTGCTGGCCAAGCGGGCGGCGGTGCATGCCGCGTCCCTGCGGGCCCGGCCGCCGGCGGAGAAGGCCGAGATCATCGCCGGGGTTCGCGCCGAGTTCTGGCCGGCGGTCGAACGCGGCGCGATCAGGCCGGTGATCGACCGCGTGCTACCGATCACCGAGGTGGTGGCGGCGCACCAGCATGTGGCCGATCTCGGGCATGTCGGCAAGGTGATCCTCACGATTGTGCCCTGACGGCCGCGGACGGGTCGCCGGTCGGCCCACCGGCGCCGTGTGGCGCCTCCGGACGGGGCAGGATAGGGGTCATGACGGATCAACCGGAACCCCGCGTCGTGATTGTCGGGCCCGACGGAGCCCTGCACGAGACCGTGCCGGACTCGCTCGGCCGGTCGGTGTCCCCGGGCCCCGACCAGGATGGGGAATCGAGTGGCAGCGCAAACCCGATAGCCGAGCTGGTCTCCCAGCCCGACAAGGTGATGCGTATCGGTACGATGATCAAGCAGCTGTTGGAGGAGGTGCGCGCCGCGCCGCTGGACGACGCCAGCCGGGTCCGCCTGCGGGAGATCCACCGCAGCTCGATCCGCGAGCTCTCCGACGGGCTGGCCCCGGAGCTGCAGGACGAGCTGGAGCGGCTGTCGCTGCCCTTCGACGAGCACCGCACCCCCTCGGATGGAGAGCTCAGGATCGCCCAGGCGCAGCTCGTCGGCTGGCTGGAGGGCCTGTTCCACGGCCTGCAGACGGCGCTGTTCGCCCAGCAGATGGCCGCCCGGGCGCAGCTTGAGGAGATGCGCCGCCGGGCGCTGCCGAGCGGGCAGCAGCAGCCCGGCGGTGAGACGTTCGGGCGCGGCGCCTACCTGTGACGGCGCCGCCGCCCGAAGGCGGCTCGGCGGTCAGCTCGCCGGACTGACCGAGCTCATGTTGAAGTCCGCCACCCGCATCGGTGGCATCCGGGTGAGTGCGAACCAGTCCGCCCATTCCCGGCCCATGGTGCGGGTGGCCGCGCCGAGCTGGACCGTGCGGCCCAGTAGATCCACCGGCGACTCGTTGAACCGGAAGTTGTTCACCGCCCCGGTGACCTCGCCGTTCTCGACGAGGTAGACGCCGTCGCGGGTCAGCCCGGTCAGCAGCAGGACCTCCGGATCGACCTCGCGGATGTACCACAGACTGGTCAGCAACAGGCCGCGCCGAGTCGAGGCGATCATCTCCTCGAGCGACGCGGAGCCCCCCGCGTCCAGGATCAGGTTGTCGATGATCGGAGTGACCGGGCTCTGCGTGGCGCGGGCCGAGGCGCGGGTCTGCACGAGTGCGGCGAGCGCGCCGTCGCGGATCCAGTCGGTCGCGCCGAGCGCCAGCCCGTTGTCGAACACGCTCGACATCGATGACGACGACGCGGCGGTGACGAACGGGGTCGTCGCCAGCTCCGGGTCCGCGGGGTCGCTGAACAGCCGCAGCCCCGCCGGCCCGATCGCCTCGCCGATCCGGGTTGCGCCGCCCGGCCGGCTGAACACCGTGCGGCCTTCGGCGGCGTCCCGGCCGGCGGCCGACCAGTACAGGTCGATCATCAGGTCGGCGACCGCGGAGGGCGGCAGCAGCGTCTCGTAGCGGCCCGCGGGCAGCTCCACCGACCGCTCGCACCAGGCCAGCCGGGAGCGCAACGCCGCGTCCGTCGCGGCCACGTCCACGTCGGTGAAATCGTGCGTGGACTGCCCGTGCCACACCGAGCCGCCGGGAACGCCGGACTTGGCGTTCCACTCGACGCTGCCCGTCGGCTGGCTGTGCCGCAGCCGCAGGCCAGTGGAGGTGCCCAGCCAGGTGGTGGTGACGTCGTGCTGGGCGAAACCGAACAGCCGCCTGCCCTGCGCCCGGGCGGACCCGAACGCCTCGGCAAGGTCGCGGGCGAAGGCGGCGAAGACAGCCGTGCCCGTGCGGGCCGCCGGGTCGGTGAAGGTCCCGCCGGCCGTGACCAGCCCACCGCCCGGGCCCAGGCCGGCGGTGGTGGGCCCGAGCAGGTCGGCGTAGTCCTCGGCGTCATCCGCCTCGCGGGCGGCGTCCTCGGCGGCGCGGACGAGCTCGGCGAGGCCGTCGGCGTCGGTGGGATGCGCCATGTCGCCCGGCCGTGCCCCCCGACCGCCGGCCGGGGTGTCGATCGTGGAGGCGGTGCGCACCCCGAACGAGCGGCCGACGACGCTGACGACGGTGATCGATCGGTCCCGGCTCGCCCCGTTGGTGGTCAGGGTGTTGGTGGCCCAGCGCAGGTTCACCGAGCTGGACTCGGTGGCGATCACCACGCAGCCGTCCGCCCGGGACAGCGCCAGAGCGCGCTCGACGATCTCGTGGGCCGCCTCGGGCACCGCGCCCGCCCGGTCGGCCTGGGTGGTGTCCGCTCCGGTCACCTGGCTCATCGGCCGGCCTCCCGCCGGGTGTTGAGGACGTTGACGCCGCGGAACAGCGCGGCCGGGCTGCCGTGGCTGACCGCCGCGACCTGGCCCGGCTGCCCCTTGCCGCAGTTGAACGCGCCGCCGAGCAGATACGTCTGCGGGCCGCCCACCGCCTCCAGCGAGCCCCAGAAGTCCGTCGTCGTCGCCTGGTAGGCGACGTCGCGGAGCTGGCCGACGATGCGCCCGGAGCGGATCTCGTAGAACCGTTGCCCGGTGAACTGGAAGTTGTACCGCTGCATGTCGATCGACCAGCTCTTGTCGCCGACGACGTAGATCCCGCGATCGATCCGGCTGATCAGCTCCTCGGTCGACGGGCCGCCCGGCGCCGGCAGCAGTGACACGTTCGCCATCCGTTGGATCGGCACGTGGCCGGGGGAGTCGGCGAAGGCGCAGCCGTTGGAGCGCTCCACCCCGAGCACGCCCGCGTTGCGGGCCGCCATCGCCCGATCGAGCTGGTAGCCGACGAGGGTGCCGTCGCGCACGATGTCGAACCGGCGGGTCTGCACGCCCTCGTCGTCGTAGCCGATGGTGGCCAGCCCGTGCAGGGCGGTGCGGTCACCCGTGATCGTCATCGCCGGGGAGCCGTAGCGCAGGGCGCCGAGCTGGTCCAGGGTTGCGAACGACGTGCCGGCGTAGGCCGCCTCGTAGCCGAGCGCGCGGTCGAGTTCGGTGGCGTGGCCGACAGACTCGTGGATCGTCAGCCACAGGTTCGACGGGTCGATCACCAGGTCATACCGGCCGGGCTCGACCGAGGACGCCTTGGCCTTCTCCGCCAGCAGGCCGGGGATGACGGCGATTTCGCCGTCCCAGTCCCAGCAGCCCGCGGCGGGTCCCGCCACCATCCACTCCCAGCCTCGGCCGACGGGCGGGGCGATGGTGCGCATGGTCTCGAAGCCGCCGCCCGGGTCGACCCGCGTCGCCTCGATCTGGCAGAGCACCCGCACCCGCTGCTGCGTTGTCGAGGTGCCGGTCAGATCCGCGTAGTACTTGTTCTCCATCACGGCGTCGAACCGGCCCTCGACGTGGTCGACGTCCTGCGCCGCGAACAGGGTGCGGCACAGCCCCCCGACCCGTTCGACCCGCTCGCGCGCGTCGATGGCGAAGGGATCGGCGGCATATGCCGACACCCAGACAGCGTCGGTGTGCGCCGGTTCCGGGGCGAGCTCGACGGGCTCGGAGTTCAGCGGGGCCGCCACCCGCGCCATCTCGACGGCCTGGCGGGCCAGCCGGACCGCCTCGTCCGGGGTGAGGTCGACACCGGCCGCGAAGCCCCAGGTCCCCCCGTGCACGACCCGCACGGCGAGACCCAGTGTGGCGCCCTCGTGCCGGCTCTCCAGAGCGGCGTCGCGGAACGACAGCGAGGAGTCCCGCAACTGTTCGATGCGGATGTCGGCATGGGTGGCGCCGAGGTCGCGCGCGGTCTGCAGGGCCGCGTCGGTAAGTGTGGAACGCGGCAGCGCGAGGAACTCTGCGTCGATCTCGTGCGCCGGCAGGCCGGATGAGGCCGGGTCCTGATGGACGGGTGTCGCCATGCCCCTATCCTGGCCCGCGTGGGCGACCGGCGGGGCGCCGACCCGGGTGGGCGGTGTCGTGACGGCGGCCACCGTCGGCGCCGCGTGGCCGATCGCCGTCCGGCGGGCTCATCTCGGAGGTGGGCCGTGATCGGTGACGTCCGGATCATCTGGATCGCCCGGCTCCGCCGGCGGCGGAGGACTTCCGGTTGGTCTGGCCGTCTCGCGGGTCCACGTGTCGACCAGTCCCCACCGCCGTTCGGCCTCCCGCACGGCGGCGGCCAGGGTATCGGGACGATCGGTCTGGCAGGTGCCGATGAGCAGGTCCGAGGCCGCGGTGAACGCAGCGACGAACCAGGTCGTCGCGGGTGCGCGCAGGTCGAGCCGGGCCGGCCGGCCCGGCCTGGGAACGGCGGCGGCGAGGAAGTCCTGCAGCAGGCGTGACATCCGGTCCGCGAGAGGTTCGAACCCGGTCGGGTCGAAGCGATGGGGGGCGTCGCCGGACCGCGCCGGCGGTGGAACCGGTCGCGGGCGGGGCGTCGCAGCCGCTCCCCGGGCGCGTGGCCGACCGCGACCACCGTGCCGGGCGTGCGCCACAGCCTGCGCGATCACCACCAGGGCTGCGGCCGTCGCCCAGGCCAGCAACAGCGGCCAGGACGACGGGAGGAGCGGCCAGGACGGCGGGAGGCCGAGAAAGGCAGCGCCGGCAAGGTCGCCGGGGGCGAGCGTCGCAGCGGGGCTGCCGGCTCCCAGCCGCCGCACGTCGGGGTCCGGCGGCGCGGACGGCCGGCTGGCGATGCGCATGCGGCCTTCCCTCCTGTCGGTCGAGCCCCCTGTCGATCGAGGCGACGGCGAGGACCGCCGGAGTGGCGGAGTGGCGAAGTGGCGACCGGAGGGCCGCCGGAGGAGAACCCGGGCCGCGGGACCGTCGGCCGACGGGATGCCCTGGTCCGAATCATGCGAGAGGATGGCCTGAATCTCAAGAGAATTTCTGAATATTCAGAGCGAGGCTGGAATCGTTGCGGCTTGCGCGCGTCACCCGCTGCACGCACAGCGAGCGGTGTGCTCCGTCTTTTTATGGCATTTCGCCATGTTCGGTCGAGGTTCGGGCGAGGGGCATCGCATCAGGCGCCGGCAGAGTATGCCAGCGGTCACGACAGGAGCGGGGCCCGGGCGAGCTCATGTGGGTCCACCCGTGTGGTGGCTCGAAGAGGCGCCCCCGCTGCCGTCCGAGCCAGCCGGCGGTCGCCGGGGGGTCGGATTTCGTCACCGGGCGTTGGTGGGCGGGATTCGACTCGAGTCTCGCCCGGAGCCGACTATCCGGATCGAGTCTCAAAATATTCGTGGCGCTACACTATGTGGTCGAGGGCTACTAGCTGTCGTCCCACTCACCCTCACGTTCCGTTCCTGAGCCTCGCGAGCGGTAGCCCGATGGAGCTGCTAGTTCACGCGTTTCGATACTATTTGCGGTGGTCCAGCGTGGCACTGCTTCTCAACGATTGGTTACTGTCGGTGGCAGTTAGATTGCTTGATGTTGCGGTGATGCCGCTGCGAGATGGGACCAATCGGATGGTCGGTAACACTCTGTAGTCACCTTCGGTGCCGGACTGTCAGCCCAGAGTGACAATATTCCAGCAGTGGCTGGAATATTCGGGTCACTGCCCTAGAACTGGACGTTATTACTGCGCTATGTCGTGACTCGGGAGTGATCCCTAGGATGAAGCGCAGTGGTGCAGAGAGGTAGGAGCGATGCGACTCGTCCCGGTGGCCAGTGCGTCGTGTGCCAGCGCGAACTGCCCCACGGTGTATGTGAACGATGAGGATCAGGACATCTTCGTTCAGGGATACGCGGTAGCGGATCAGCGGATCCCGACCGGCGAGGTGCCCCCCGGCGAGATGTTGGTGCGCATCCCCCGCAGCGTGTTCCTGGCGGCCGCGCGCGACCTGCCGGCACAGGCGTAACCGGTCGGGGCGCACGCGGTGGCCGGCGTGGACGGACCAACCTCGGAGGTGGTCATGGAGGGCGGGGATGTGCCCCGGGCGGCGACTGCGTCCGACGCCACGCCGCCGGACCGGCTTGGGCTCGAGCTCGCGCAGCTGCGCCACTCCCGTGGGATGACCGGCCAGGCGCTCGCCTCGTCCGTGGGCATCAGCCAGAGCACGATCTCCAAGATCGAAAATGGCCTGCTGCGACCCAGCCCCGCCGACGTCGACCGGATCGCCCGTACGCTGCAGGCCCCGCCCGACCTCGTCCGCCATCTGGTCGACCTTGCCGAGCGGCTGCAGTCCACCGCCGTGCGCCGTGGGCCCCGCCGGCGCGCCGCCGGGATGGAGACGCGCAGGCAGGGCGTGAGCCTCGACCAGGAGGAGATCCTGGAAGCCGAGCGGGAGGCGACGCTCATCCGCGAGTTCGAGCCGATCCTGTTGCCCGGGCTGATCCAGATCAGCGAATACGCCCGCCGAGTCGTGAACGGCTACCACCGCATCACCATCGGTGGCGACGAGGGCGCGTGGTACCAGCGGACCGCGGAGAAGGTCAGCCTGCGGATCAAGCGGCAGAATCTGCTGTACGACGCGACCCGTCGGTTTGAGTTCATCCTGATGGAGTCGGTCCTCGGCAACCGTTTTGCGCCACCGGAATACATGATCGCCCAGATTAAGCGGATTGCCGCGGTGGCGGAACTGGAGAACGTCACTGTACGGATCGTGCCGAGCTCCGCCGAGCTGGAGTACCCGCACGTGCAGGGCTTCACGATTCTGGACGAAAGCCTTGTCGTGGTCGAGACGCTGGAAGCCACCGGATACAGCCATCCGGATCAGGTCCGGATCTACGCGAAGATCTTCGAGGAGTACGCGGAGCTGACCGCGTCCGACCTCCACGAGATTCTCGCGAGGTACACGCGCAACTACGCCGAACTCCTCGCACCCCGCCGCC
>NZ_JAMPTM010000241.1 GCF_025403375.1 Frankia gtarii | reverse complement strand
CCTCGCCGGACCGCGGTCGCGCTCTGACCGCGCTCCGGCGAGGGCGGTCAGAGCGCGAGTACCTGACGTAGTCCCCGGTCCAGGTCTCGCATGAGGCTCTCCGGGACAGTGCCAACAGCATGCCCGAGTTCGTCCTTGTTGAGAGTGACGACGGCGGTCACGTTGGCGACAGAGTCGCGTGGTAGGCCGGTCACTGCGGCGGGGAGGAAGACGTTGCCGGGCATGGTGGAAAGCGCGGTGTTCGACGTGATGACGACCGCGACGACCGTGGCCAACCGGCTTGCGTTGTAGGACGCGGACTGGACGACCACCACCGGACGGCGTTTTGCAGGGCGACCGCCCTCCGCCTCGCCGAGGTCAACCCAGTGCATATCGCCCCGGCTGATCACCAGTCCGCGCTGTCGCCCAGTGCCTGCCGGCCGGCGAGCGCCGCGGCCTGGAACGAGTCGTCGGGACCCGCGAGTTCAAGTGCGGCGTCGATCCGCTCGGTGAGGGACTGTGCGTCGAGCTCCTCGATGTAGCGGCGCGCGGCTGTCGTGAAGAACTCGGAGCGACTCACACCGAGTGCGGCCGCGCGACGCTCAGCCTCGTTGAAGGTCTCGTCCGGGATCGAGATCGCAGTCTTCACGCGCTCAGTATAACCAGGTATGACCACATGATCGCCCGCCACGGTCGCCGCGGAAAACCCCTGGTCAACCCAGCGGACGATCTCCCCGTTGGACATCGGGTCCGGGGCCGTCCGCCACGGCGTTGAGGACGGCGACGATCGTCGTGCCGGGCGGGAAGGCATCGGCGGCGGCGAGGGCGAACAGGGCGTAGAGCAGCTTCGCCTCGTAGACCGGTTCCAGGGCGAGGCCGTGGCGGTGGTGGAAGTCGGCGATGAAGCGGGCCAGCTCCGGGGTCGACCGGGCGTAGCCGCCGAAGTGGAAGTCGTATGCCATGGTCCAGTTACCGGAGTTCGCACCGAACGCGGCGCGCTGGAGCCGGTCGACCTCGTCGGCGAGGAACCCGGCGCCCCGCAGTACCGGGACGCCGAGGGCGCGCTGGCCCGGGGCGAGGCCGGCCGCGATGCCGGCGAGGGTGCCGCCGGTGCCGCACGAGCAGCAGATCACGTCGAAGGGACGGTGGATCTCGGTGGGCAGCTCGGCGCAGCCGCGGGCGCCGATTGCGTTGCTGCCGCCCTCGGGGATCAGGTAGAACGCGCCGAACTCGGCACGCAGCCGCTCGATGACCGGTGGCGACGTCTTCGCCCGGTAGGCGGTTCGGTCGAGATAGGTGATCCGCATGCCGGCGTCGGCGGCGAAGCTCAGCGTCGGGTTGAGCGGCAGATGCTCCTCGCCGCGGATCACCCCGATCGTCCGGAGGCCGAACAGCCGGCCGGCCGCCGCCACCGCCCGGATGTGGTTCGAGTAGGCGCCGCCGAAGGTCAGCATCGTGTCGTGCCCGAGCCGGCGCGCCTCGTCCAGGTTGCCCCGCAGCTTGCGCCACTTGTTGCCGGGAATGTCCGGGTGGATCAGATCGTCCCGCTTGAGCAGCAGGCCGACACCCTGCCCGATCAGCCGCTCGTCGGCGACCTCCTCGACCGGGGAGGGCAGCGTCGGCAACTCGGCCAGCCCCACCACCCCGTTCGTCCCGTTCACGCCGCTCAGCCCGCTCAGCCCGCTCCCGTCAACCCCGCTCAAGGGCTTCTCGCCAACCGGCATCAGGGTAACTGGGCGGGCACCGGATCCAGCTCCGGCGGCGACGACTCGGCCCGGAATCCATCCAGACTCGGGAGCCGGTTCCGCGGAACACCTTGATCGCCGGGAGGTTGGGGTCGGAGTGGTCCCTGTCCGTCGGGCTGACTACGAGGTGATGGCGACGGCGCGGCGGACGAGGGTGTCGCTGGTGAGCTGGGCGAGCATGAAGTCGGCGACGTCGGCGTGGGAGACCCTGGACGTGACGGTCAGGAGCAGCTCGGTGCCCGTGCGGTACTGCCCGGTGTGCTCACCGCCGGTGAGGATGGCCGGTCGCACGACGGTCCAGGCGGTATCGCTGGCGCGCAGGAGTTCCTCCATGCCTTCCTTGTCCCGCATCAGCGATCTGATCGCGACCCACGCGATGGCGTTGTAGAGATCGCGGCGGCGACTGTCGGCCACGCCGTAGCAGCTGACGGCGACGAGGCGGTGCACGCCGTGAGCGTCCATCGCCGGCAGGATGGTGCGCATTCCGTCCGTGCAGACCGTGCTGCGCACGCCGCGCTGGCCCAGCGCGCTGAGCACGGCGTCGCTGCCGGCGACGACCTCCTTCACGGCGTCCGCGTCCCGGACGTCACCGGCGACCGCCCGCAGGTGCTCGTGGGCGGTGAGCCGGCCCGGGTCGCGGGCCAGTGCGGTGAGGGTGTGGCCCTGCTGGAGTGCCTGCTCGAGCAGGTGGCGCCCGATGTGGCCGGTTCCGCCGAAGACCGCCAGATGCATGCCGCGCGTCCTTCCAACCCAAGGGAAAATTTGAGACTCCAAGCATCGAATAGATACATGGAGTCGTCAAGTGTTGGAGGCTCCACGTAATATCGACGGGTGGCTGACACCACCGACCCTGCCTACGACGCGCTCACCCACTCCCTGGTCAAACAGGTGGTCATCCTCGCGGGCACAATCGGCGCGCTGGGCGCGGACCTGCTGAAGGAACTCGATCTCACGGAGCCGCTCGCCAACACCCTGTGGCGGCTGGACCCCGACGCACCCGCCCCCTCGATGCGCACGCTCGCGGCCACGCTGAACTGTGACCCGTCCACGGTCACGTTCCTCACGGACCGGCTGGAACAGCGCGGCCTCATCCGACGGCAACCAGTGCCGACGAACCGTCGCCAGAAGGTCATCAGCCTGACCGACCGTGGTGTCGAGGCCCGCAACCGACTCGTCCAGACACTGACCACGGACTCCCCGTTCGCCCGGCTCTCACCGGACGACCGGCATCACCTCCACGCGCTGCTCGCCAGGGCAGGAGCCGATCCGAGCCAGTTCACCTGCCAGGCGACCGCCCCGTCCAAGACTGGCCCGGACCGAGCGGAAGCGACCACGCGGCCCGAACCGGGCCGCTGATACCGCGACCTGGCGGCACCGGAGATTCAGTGCAGCGAGGGGAAGGTGCGGTCGGCCTTCTCGCCGGTCTCCAGCAGGTTCACCGCGCGGCCGACGATCAGCGGATCCGGGGTGCCGACGACGTCGGGGTCCTTGCCGGTGTAGGGCAGCGTGTGCAGGACGTGGCGCATGGTCTCCAGCCGGGCCCGCTTCTTGTCGTTGCTCTTCACCACCGTCCACGGCGCCTCGACCGTGTCGGTGTAGAAGAACATCGCCTCCTTGGCATCGGTGTAGTCGTCCCAGCGGTCGAGGGCGGCGAGGTCGATCGGGCTGAGCTTCCACTGCCGGACCGGGTCGATCTGGCGGACGATGAACCGGGTCTGCTGCTCGCGCTGGGAGACCGAGAACCACAGCTTGATCACTGTGATCCCGCTGCGGGTCCACATCCGTTCCAGCTCCGGGGCCTGGCGCAGGAACTCGCGGTACTGGTCCGGGGAGCAGAAGCCCATGACCCGCTCGACGCCGGCCCGGTTGTACCAGGACCGGTCGAACATGACGATCTCGCCGGCGGCGGGCAGATGCGCGATGTAGCGCTGGAAGTACCAGGACTGCTGCTCGCGCGGCGACGGCTTCTCCAGGGCGACGACGCGGGCGCCGCGGGGGTTCAGATGCTCGGTGAACCGCTTGATCGTCCCACCCTTGCCGGCGGCGTCGCGGCCCTCGAAGACGAGCACGATGCGCTGGCCGGTCTCCTTGGCCCAGTACTGCATCTTCAGCAGCTCGATCTGCAGCAGCCGCTTGTCGCGCTCGTAGTCGGCGCGGGCCAGTCGGGTCTCGTACGGGTAGTTCTCACGCCAGGTGTCGACGGGGGTGCCGTCGGGCCGCAGCAGCGTCGCCTCGTCGTCGTCCTCGTCGAGGACCCGCAGGCCGGCGAGGCTCTCCACGTGGACCCCGACCCGCTCGGCGAGGCCGGCCGCGCCGAGCCACCCGCCGATGCCGTCGGCGATGCCGCGCACCAGCGGCTCCGCCCGCCCGTCTGCACCCTTGGGGATCACCCGTTCGACATGGGTCACGCTGAATTCCCTCCCGCACGGACAACGAGGCTGCACCGGGCGGCTGTTCCCACCCCGCGGCACCGTCGACCAGGGCGGATCCGCAGGGCCGGGGGCAGCCGGCCGGCCAACGGTACGGAAGCCGGCCGGCCCGTAGTCGACGCGCATTCGAACACCAGGTGACAGGACGGTCCACAACCGACACAACCGACACCCCGGACGCCCGCCGAGCGCCCGAGGACACCCACAGCTGTTCAGCCGGACAGGCGGGTCAGCCGGACAGGCGGAAGCTCAGGTCGGCGGCGGGGACCGCGGTGTCGAGCTGGGCACGTTGCAGGCGGCCGGAGTAGTCCCAGCTCAGCGACTGCCAGCGGGTGACCTGGTCGAGCATCCAGATCCCGGACTGGCGGCTGCCGTTGCCGGATCGGCCGTTGCCGCCGAAGGGCAGGTGCGCCTCGGCGCCGGTCGTCGACCCGTTGACGCTGACCATCCCGGCGCGCACCCCGCGGCGGAACCGCAGCGCGCTCGCCGCGTCCGCGGTGTAGATCGACGACGACAGGCCGTAACCGGGCAGGTTCGCCAGCTCGATCGCCTCGTCGAGGTCGCGGTAGGTGGCGACGCCGACGATCGGGCCGAAGGTCTCCTCGCGGAACAGCTCGTCGTCGGGGCGGACCCCGTCGACGATCAGCGGATGGTAGTAGAGCCCGCGGTCCGGGTCGCCGACGAAACCCCGTCGCGGGCCGTTGCGAGGCAGGCCGCCGAACCCGGCCGCACCCTTCGTCCCCGCGGCACCCGGTTCCGCGGGGCCGCCGGTGCCGGTGATGCGGCCGAGTGCGGTGGATCCGGACAGGCGGTGGTGGTCGCGCAGGAGGGTGAGGTGGCGCTCGAAGCCGGCGGCGAACCGGGCGTCGAGCAGCGGCCCGTAGAGCACGTCACCGGTGGGGTCGCCGATGACCGCGGCGGACACGGCGGCGGCGAAGCGGTGGACGAACGCGTCGTGCACCGACTCGTGCACGATCGCCGTGCCGAGCGAGGTGCAGCGCTGCCCGGCGGTGCCGAATCCGGCGAACACGGCGGCGGAGACGGCGGCGTCGAGGTCGGCGTCGGGCGTGACCACCATCGGATTCTTGCCGCCGAGTTCCAGGCACGGCGTCTGCAGGTGCCGCCCGCACAGGGCGCCGATGGACCGGCCGACCTCGGTGGACCCGGTGAAGCCGATCTTGTCCACCGCTCCGGCGGCCAGCGCCCGTTCCAGGCCCGCGGCCGTCGCCCGGCCGTCGGCGGGGACGAGGTTCACCGCACCCGCGGGCACCCCGGCGGCGGCGAGCAGCTCAACCATCGCCTGGGCACAGGCCGCGGCGTACTCGGCCGGCTTCCACACCACCGTGTTCCCGGCGAGCAGCGCCGGCACGAGGTACCAGGACGGTACCGCCACCGGGAAGTTCCCGGCAGTGATCACCATCATCACCCCGAGGGGTTCCCGGAAGGTGAACAGCTGGCGGTCCGGCATCTCCGACGGCACGGTCTGCCCGTAGAGCCGCCGGCCCTCCCCGCGGAAGAACTCGCAGGTGTCGATGATCTCCTGGACCTCGCCGCGGGCCTCGGCGGCGGGCTTGCCGACCTCGCGGGTCACCAGCCGGGCGAGGGCGTCGGCGTTGTCGGCGACGAGCCGGCCGAAGCTGCCGATCACCGACCCGCGCACGGGGGCCGGCACCGCGGCCCACGACCGCGCGGCCGTCTGGGCGGCGACGGCGGCGGCGAGGATCGTCTCGGGGCCGACGAGTTCCACCTCGGCGACGACGTCGTCGAGGCGGGCCGGGTCGGTCGAGGGGACGACGCGGACCGGTGCCGGCTCGACCTCGGCGCCGCCGGCGGGATCACCGACGGTCGCGCACAGGCCGTGCGTGCGTCCGTCGATGCGGGCGCTGACGCGCCTCGGCCGCACCAGCGTCATACCGGGCTCCCTTCGGCCAGACCGGCGACGACCCGGGCGAGCGCGGTGACGCCGGTGCTGAGCTGGTCGGCGCTGACCGTCAGCGCCGGGCGAAAACGCAGGGTGCAGACGCCCGCGGGCAGCGCGAGGACATGTTCGCGCACCCGCAGCCGGCGCAGCACCTCGTCGCGCGTGGCCCGGTCGGGCAGGTCGACCGCGCACAGCAGGCCCCGCCCGCGCGGGTTGGTCAGCAGCCCGGGATGGGCCGCCGCGAGCGCGGTCAGCTCGGTCAGCAGGCCGGCACCGAGCTCACCGGCCCGCCCGATGAGCCCCCGCGCCTCGATGACCTCCAGGATCCGGGTCGCGCGGACCATGTCGACGAGGCCGCCGCCCCAGGTGGAGCTGATCCGGCCGGGGACGGCGAGGACGTTGGCGGCGACCTCGTCCACCCGCCGCCCGGCCATGATCCCGCCGAGCTGGACCTTCTTGCCGAACGCGACGATGTCGGGGCGCAGGCCGAGCTGCTGGTAGGCCCAGGCCGACCCGGTCGCGCCGACCCCGGTCTGGACCTCGTCGAGAACGAACAGCGCGTCGTGGCGCAGGCACAGCGCGGCCATGGCGGCGAGGAACTCGGCGCGCAGGTGGTTGTCGCCGCCCTCGCCCTGGATCGGCTCGGCGAGGAAGCAGGCGATGTCGTGCGGGTGGGCGGCGAAGGCCGCCTCGGCCTGCGCCAGCGCGGCACGCTCCGCCGCGACGACGGCGTCGAGGGCGGCGCCCGTGCAGGGGAAGGTCATCGCCGGGCAGTCGATGCGCGGCCAGTCGAACACGGGGAACCGGTCGGTCTTGACCGGATCGGTGTTGGTGACCGACAGCGTGTAGCCGCTGCGCCCGTGGAAGGCGTGGCGCAGGTGCAGCACGCGGCGACCGAGTCGGGCGGGCCGGCCGTGAGCGGCGTTGTGCCGGCTCTTCCAGTCGAACGCGCACTTGAGCGCGTTCTCCACCGCCAGTGCGCCACCCTCGACGAAGAACAGGTGCGGGAGCTCGGGGTCGCCGAGGACGCGAGCGAAGGTGCGCACGAACTCGGCGTAGGCGGCGGTGGCGATGTCCGGGTTCGCCGGCTTGTTGACCGCGACGCGGCCCAGCCGATCCACGAAGCGCGGGTCGCCGGCCAGCTCGGGCGGGTTCACCCCGAGCGGCGCCGACGCGAAGAAGCTGTAGAGGTCGAGGTAGCGCCGGCCGTCCCGGGCGTCGACCAGGACGCTGCCGGCGCTCTCGGCCAGATCACAGACCACGTCCAGGCCATCGACGAGCACGTGACGGCGCAGGACGGCCAGCACGTCACCCGCCACCACGGGCGGCCCGACCGGCACCGGCACGGGTGGCCCGACCGGCACCGGCACGGGTGGCCCGACCGGCACCGGCACCGCCGCCATGCCCGGCACCGCCACGCCCGGCACCGCCACGCCCGGCGCTGTCGCCAACGACGTCGCGCCCGGCACCGCCACGGGCTCGACGGGATGGACGGTGGATCCGGGCGGGCGAGCCGGGCGGCCGGTGGTTCGTGGAACGCGGACAGCCATCCAGGCTCCCTCCGTTACCGATCGCGGCAAGCGGCACCCGCCCCCACGACCTCAACCCTGACGAATATCTTCCCTCGAAAGTCGCATTGAATCTTCAATATTCTCGCATTGCCTCAGATTTTGATCTGATCATCCCGTCGATGGCGGATGCAGCCGACGATTCGTCACATCGGCCACCTCGGACACCTCGGACACGGATAGTGTCCTTCTTGTAAGCGAAGCGTGACAGGTCAACGAGCAGATGAGGACCACCACTGCGCCGGGAGACAATCGGCTCATTCCCTGCACTGCCCCGGGGCGTGCCCCACCAATGCGTGATCGGATAGCCTCCCCCGACCCCGTCGATCCACGCACCACCCGCCCGCCGGCGGAGAGCTCGGAGAATAGGAAGCGGTGTGCTGACGCCCCTGACCTCGGACGACCCAGGCCGCATCGGACCTTTCCGGCTGGCCAACCGCATCGGCGCCGGTGGCATGGGCGTCGTCTACCTCGGCTTCGGCGACGACGGCAAACCGGTCGCTGTCAAGGTCCCCTCCGTCGGGCTCGCCGACAACCCCGAGTTCCGCTCCCGGTTCCGCCACGAGGTCGCCGCCGCCCGGCGCGTGCGGGGCAACTCCGTGGCGGCGGTGCTCGACGCCGACCTGACCGGCGAGCGCCCCTGGATGGCCACCGAGTACGTCGAGGGCCGCAGCCTCGCGGACGCCGTCGCCACCCGAGGTGAGCTCGACGACCGCCTGGTCCACGGGCTGGCGATCGGGCTCGCCGACGCCCTCGTCGCCATCCACGCCGCCGGCGTGGTGCACCGCGACCTCAAGCCCGCGAACATCCTGCTGGCCTGGGACGGGCCGAAGGTCATCGATTTCGGCATCGCCCACGCGGGGGACAACACCAGCCACACCCGCACCGGGATGCTGATCGGCACGCTGGTCTGGATGGCCCCCGAGCAGCTACGCGGTGAACGGGCCGGGCCGCCGGCCGACATCTTCGCCTGGGGCGCCTGCGTCGCGTTCGCCGCCGCCGGGCGACCCCCGTTCCGCGGTGAACGCGCCGAAGCGGTCGGCATGCAGATCCTCACCGCCGAACCCGACCTCGGCGACCTGCCGGCCGACCTGCTCGGTGTCGTGCGCGCCGCACTGGACAAGGAGCCCGCCCGTCGACCCACGGCGACCGAGCTGCTCGCCCGGCTCCTCGGGCGCGCCGTGCGGTCCCCCGCCGACTCGGACGAGGCCAGCGAGACCGCCCTGGCCCAGGTGTGGTCCCTGCCGCCCACCCCGCCGCCGGGCGCCGGCCCGCCCCGGGGACTGCGCAACGCCGGGTATGGCCCGGTCGCAGGACGCCCAGAACCCGCCGCCGCGGCCTACCCGGATCCGACGGTGCGCGATCCCCGGTCGTCCTACAACGCCCCGCCGAGCTACGACGACCGCTCCGGCCACGACGGCCGCTCCGGATACGACACCGGATACGACAACCAGGCCGGGAACAGCTACGGCGGCCCGGGAGGCCGGCGCGGCTCGGGAGGCGGCCAGCGCGGCGTGGTCGTCGCGGTCGTCATCCTGATCGCGCTGCTGCTCGGCGGCGGGATCGCGGCAGCCGTCGCACTCAGCGGCGGCGGTGGGGACGAAGACAACGCCACCCCGCCCGTCGGGACCACTCAGGGCGCGGACGGCACGGCGGGCACGACGACGCCGGGCGGCGCCGCACCGAGCGCGGGCGTCACCACCCCGCAGCAGAGCCCCTCGCCCTCGCCCAGCCCGTCGCCCTCGGCGTCGGCGAGTCCCGCGACGCTGTCCACCGACGACGCGGCCACCCTCGTACGCAACGAGGGCTACGAGCCGGACATGAGCACCTACCAGGAGGATCGCCAGCTCAGCGTGGTGATCGGCACCGCGCCGGCGGCCGGCGACACGCCCCGCCAGCTCGCCTTCGTGTTCGCCGACGGCAAGTACCGCGGCACCGACACCTCGGCACCGAGCGCCCACGTAGCCTTCCACGGCCAACGCAACGACCACGAGGTCGTGTTGCGCTATGACACCTACAACCCGCAGGACCCGATCAGCTCCCCGTCCGGCCACGCCGACGTACGTTCCCGCTGGAACGGGACAAGCTTCATCACCCGCGACCCGATCCCGTCGGACGATCCGAACGCTGCCGGTAGTCGCCGGTAGTCGCCAGCAGCCGCCGGTAGCCGCCGGTAGCCGGGCCGTGGTCGGCTGCCGGAGACGACGCGCCCACCCCAGCGACCGGCCACATTCGGACGGCTGGAAGCATTACGGTTCGGGGAGCACAGTCCTGCGGCGAAC
>NZ_JAMPTM010000240.1 GCF_025403375.1 Frankia gtarii | reverse complement strand
GTTCCGGGCAGGGGGCCGACCGAGAGCAGGGAATCGGGGCGATCAACGGACCCAGGTAACGCGAGTGCCCATCCGGCCGTGTACGGGGGAGCCGGAAGTCTTTCGGAAACATGGTCAGGCGGCCCGGCAACATCAGGAAATGTGGCTGGAACGACTCGGCCAGGGTGGATCGGAGGACCCGGGGCCGGACGGCCGCGTTTTCCGGCGGGCGGGCCGTCCGGATCAGTTCCCCGTGGACCGGCACTCACGCCCTCTTGACGGAAATCCACCGACCAGTCGGGGACATCACAGAAAATTCCCACGGCGACACGCACTGGTTCCCGTGGAACATGCGGGCTGGCGGGCGGAGCGGAGGCGGACCTGATTCCCGGCGAATGGTTACTGCCGGGCGTGTCCGTGCGGGCACTCGGACGCGTCCGCCGTACGCGGAAACCGTAACGAAGCGTGACTGATCGGCGGGGGCAGGCTGGGGCGGAGACAGACTGGCGCGGACGTCCGCGGCCGGGCACGAATTGTCCGCGGACGTGCGACGGCCCGCGTCGGGCGGAGGAATCGCCCGGCGCGGGCCGGCATGAAGCTGGGGTCGCGGGTCAGCCGTTGAGGCGGCTGACCAGGGCCTCGTGCTCGGCCCAGAGCTCGGCGGGAAGCCGGTCGCCGAACGTCTGGTAGTGCTCGGGGATCAGCTCGGCCTCCTGCTTCCAGACGTCGACATCGACCGTGAGCAGGGCGTCCAGGTCGGCGTCGTCGATTTCGAGGCCGTCGGTCGGCAGGGCGTCCCTGGTGGGCAGGACGCCGAGGGGGGTCTCCACGCCGTCGGCGTGCCCCTCGAGGCGGCCGACGATCCAGGCGAGGACGCGGCTGTTCTCGCCGAAGCCGGGCCAGAGGAACTTGCCCTGCGGGCTCTTGCGGAACCAGTTCACGTAGTAGATCCGCGGCAGCTTCGCCTGGTCGGCCTTCTGGCCGACCTCGAGCCAGTGGGCGAAGTAGTCGGCCATGTTGTAGCCGCAGAACGGGAGCATCGCGAAGGGGTCACGGCGCAGCTTGCCGATCGCGCCAGCCTGGGCCGCGGTCGTCTCGGATGCGACGATCGAGCCGAAGAAGACCCCGCGCCGCCAGTCGGGCGCCTCGGTGACCAGCGGAACCGCGGTCGCCCTGCGGCCACCGAACAGGATCGCCGAGATCGGCACGCCCTTGGGGTCCTGCCACTCGGAGGCGATGGTGGGGCACTGCCCGGCGGGGACGGTGAAGCGGGCGTTGGGGTGCGCCGCGGGCTCGGTGGACTCGGGGGTCCAGTCGCGGCCCTTCCAGTCGGTGAGGTGCGCCGGGGCCTGCTTGGTCAGCCCCTCCCACCAGATGTCGCCGTCGTCGGTGAGGGCCACGTTGGTGAAGACCGTGTTGCCCCACAGCGTCTTGATCGCGTTCGGGTTGGTCTGCTCGCCGGTGCCGGGGGCGACACCGAAGAAGCCGGCCTCGGGGTTGACGGCGTAGAGCCGGCCGTCCTCACCGAACCGCATCCAGGCGATGTCGTCACCGACAGTCTCCGCCTTCCACCCGGGAAGGGTGGGAATGAGCATGGCGAGGTTCGTCTTTCCGCAGGCCGATGGGAAGGCCGCGGCAATGTAGTGAACCTTACCCGCGGGCGACGTCAGCTTGAGGATGAGCATGTGCTCGGCGAGCCAGCCCTCATCGCGCGCCATGACCGACGCGATCCGCAGCGCATAGCATTTCTTGCCGAGCAGTGCATTGCCGCCATAACCCGACCCATAGGACCAGATTTCGCGGGTCTCCGGGAAATGGGAGATGTACTTCGTCGTATTGCACGGCCACGGAACATCAGCCGCACCGGGCTCAAGCGGGGCGCCCAGAGAATGCACCGCCGGAACAAAGAATCCGTCTTCACCGAGCTGCTCGAGCGCGGCCGACCCCATACGGGTCATGGTGCCCATCGAAATGACGACATATGGCGAGTCGGTGATTTCGACTCCGAGTGCCGAGATATGCGATCCGAGCGGACCCATGCAGAATGGCACGACATACATCGTGCGACCCCGCATGGAGCCCTCGAACAGGCCCTGGAGCTTGGCCCGCATCTCCGCCGGATCCATCCAGTTGTTCGTGGGACCGGCGTCGGCGGCCTGCTCGGAACAGATGTAGGTCCGGTCCTCGACCCGGGCCACGTCGCTGGGGTCCGAGGCGGCGTAAAAGCTGTTGGGACGCTTTTCGTCGTTCAGTCGGACCAGCGTCCCCTTCTCAATCAGGAGACTGCTCAGCCGGTCGAACTCGGCCTCCGATCCGTCGCACCACTCAACCCGTTCCGGCTGGGTGAGTTCGGCGATCTCACGCACCCAGGCGACCAGCCTGGCGTGCTTCGTCGGGGCCGCTTCCAGCCCCGGAATCTGTGCCGCGGTCGTCACAGCTCACACCTCCGGTCGAGTCGAACCCGCCGCGTTCTTTCCCCGTATGCAGGTGCCCACTTCAGTACTCGAACGTACTCGTTCACGCGCTGACAAAACCCGCGGTACAGGGGCAGTTCGAGGCCGCGTTCAGGATCATTAGACTGTACCGCGCGTTCCCCCCGCAGTCGCGCGATAGCGAGTGGACAGAAGCGTCGGATCCATCACGCACCGGTACGGACGGACCGCCGCAGGGTGACTCCGTCTCGTGGTTGCCGGAAGCCCCGGGTTATCGTCCTGGACGTGGCTTCCCTCACGCAGCAGCCCGCCGGGCCTCCGCAGGCGGACGGCCCCTCCCACCCCCGTGACCTGGTGCGACCACGCATGCGGGGATGGCTACATGCCGGCGCATTCCCCGTAAGCCTTGCACTGGGTGTCCTCGCTGTCGCCCTGGCCACCACGCTCCGTGCCCGACTGGGGATCGCGGTATATGCGCTGAGTATCGCGGCGCTGTTCGGAACGAGCGCGCTCTACCACCGCACGATGTGGTCGACGTCACGTGCACGTGCACGCATGAAACGCCTCGACCATTCAATGATCTTTGTTTTCATCGCCGGGACATACACCCCATTTGCCCTTCTTGCGATGCCGGAGCGGACCGCGCGCGTGGTCCTGGCGGTGGTGTGGGGCGGAGCGGGGCTCGGCGTGGCCATCCGGATGCTGTGGCTGCAATCCCCGCGGTACCTGACCGTGCCGCTGTACATCGCCCTCGGCTGGGTCGCCGTCTTCGTCATCCCGGAACTCGCCCACCGGGCCGGCATCGCCTCGATGGTTCTGCTGCTGGTCGGCGGCGTCTGCTACAGCCTCGGCGCGGTCGTCTACGCCACCCGGCGGCCCGATCCGGCCCCGGCGACCTTCGGCTACCACGAGGTGTTCCACGCCTTCACCCTCGTCGCCGCGACCTGCCACTACATCGCCCTGATGTTCGCGATCTACTAGGCCTGGCCACGTAGGTCCTGAACGTGGTCCTCTGGCTTCGGCGGCGAACACGTCAGTTGCCGGGGCCCTCGGAACGGATCTTCTCGACCTGCTCGAGGGCCTCGCGAAGCTGCCGCAGCCAGGTGTCCGAGTTCTCCCCGACCAGCCGCACGCACCACGCCAGTGCCTCGCTGCGGCTACGCGCCACCCCGGACTCGACGAGCGTGTCCAGCACCTGGCGCTCCGGTTGGCGCAGCCGCGTCATCACCGGGACGGACAGCACAGTGAACAGCTCGCCGGCCCCGTCGGCGGTCGCCCCCCACGCGACCTTGCGCCCATAGCGCCGCTCGGCCTCGGCGGCGATGGCGATCCGCTCGTCGCGGGTGCGCTCGCGGAACCACCGGATCCGGGCCGCGGCGTCCAGATCGCCCCCGGCCGACGACGTCACCTCCCCGGAGCGGGGCGCGCCAGAGTGGGGGGGATCTTCGGCGGGTATCTCCCCGACGACGGTGATCTCGTCCCGGTCGACGACCACGGCCGGCGGGCCGGTGAACCAGCCGGCGGGGACGTGCGCCGCGAACCAGTCCGGCGCGTCCTGCGCCGACAGGGTCTTCTCCGCCCGCTCCCCCGGCCTGCCGTAACCACGCCCACGCGGACCGGACATGACGAGTCTCCTCAGGTCCCCCGGCCGGACCCGCGGGCGGGCCCGACCTGCCGACTGGTTCCGGAGCCGTGGCCCCGCCGGGATGCGCGCATACACACCCCGGCGGCGCACCCGCCGACGATTACACGCTTACCAGGTCACGAATGAAAGTGCTCCCGCCCTCAGGTGGCAATCTTCACGCCGAGCTGACGCCGGACCTCCTCGGCGGAGTGCACGGGAAGCTCGCAGACGAAGTCCCGGCAGACGTACACCCCCGGGGCCCCCCGGCCGGCGACCAGCGGCCCGCTGGTGACCACGACGGCGCCCGGCGCGGTGCCCAGCCGGGCGAGCCGTTCCAGGGCCGGGCTGTCCACGACGGCGACCTCGGCCGGCCCGGCGAGCAGGGCCTCCGCGACCGCCCCGGCCCAGCCGGCGAACCGGGCGTCGCGGGACAGCAGCGGTGCGAACCGGGCCACGGTCTGCTCGGCGGTGGCCCGGTGCTCGGCCGAGGCGGTCAGTGCCGCGTAGGTGAGCAGGGCCCCCGCCACCGCCGCCTGGCCCGACGGCGTCGCCGAGTCCGAGTCGTCGCGGGGGCGGCGCAGCAGCGCCTCGGCGTCGTCGGCGGTGTCGAAGAAGCCGCCGTCCGGCGCCGCGAACCGGGCCCGGACCACGTCGAGCAGCTCGCCGGCCAGGGTCAGCCACTGCGGGTCACCGGTGACCTGGTGCAGCGTGAGCAGCCCCTCGGCGACGTCGCCGTAGTCCTCCAGCACGCCGGCGTTCGTCCCGACCCGGCCGTCCCGGCTGGTGCGGCGCAGCCGGCCGGCCACCAGATGGACGTCGCGCAGCAGCACGGCGGCGTCCTCGGCGGCGCTGATCCAGGCCGGCTCGTCGAGCAGCGCGCCGGCCTCGGCGAGCGCGGCGATCGCCAGCCCGTTCCACGCGGCGACCACCTTGTCGTCCCGGGCGGGCTGCGGACGGGTGGCCCGGGCGGCGGCGAGGGCGGCCCGCACCCCCGCGCAGCGGGCCGCGTCAGGCGGATCCGCCGGAAGCTGCAGCACGGACGTCCCATGCTCGAACGTGCCCTCGGCGGTGACGCCGAAGATCTCCGCTGCCCAGTCGCCGTCCTGCGCGCCGAGGACGGCACGCAGGCCGGCGGGCGTCCACGAGTAGCTCGCGCCCTCCTCGGGCTGCGCGTGGGCCGCCGCAACGCCCGCCGGGACCGCATCCGCGTCGAGCGCCGAGGCGAACCCGCCCTGCGGGGTCCGCAGGTCGGCGAGCAGGAACGCCGCGGTCTCCCGGACCACCCGCTCGGCCAGCGGCGCGCCGGTGGCACGCCACAGGTGCAGGTACACCCGTAGCAGCTGGGCGTTGTCGTAGAGCATCTTCTCGAAGTGCGGGACGGTCCACGTCGCATCGACGCTGTAGCGGGCGAAGCCGCCGGCGAGCTGGTCGTACATGCCGCCGCGGGCCATCCGCTCGCAGGTGAACGCCACCATCTGCAGGCTCTGCTCGTCGCCGGTGCGGGCGGCGTGGCGCAGCAGCATCTCCGCGACCATGGACGGGGGGAACTTCGGCGCCCCGCCGAATCCGCCGTGGCGCGCGTCGAACCGGGCGGAGAGCCCCGCGACGGCGGTGTCCAGCAGCTGCGGGGTCAGCTCGTCGGCGACGCCGGACGTGGGGCTCGAGGCGAGCCCGGCAACCGGGCCGCGGGCCGCCGCCTCGGCCAGCCGGCGGGCGATGTCGGCGCCCGACTCCTCGATCTCCGCCCGTCTGGTCTGCCAGGCGGCGGTGACGGCCTCCATGACCTGGCGGAACGAACCCATGCCCGGCCGGGGCCGGGGCGGGAAGTAGGTGCCGGCGAAGAACGGCTCGGCGGTCGGGGTGAGGAAGACCGTCATCGGCCAGCCGCCGTGACCAGTGAGGGCGACCGTGACGTCCATGTAGACGGAGTCGACGTCGGGCCGCTCCTCCCGATCCACCTTGATGCTGACGAAGTGGTCGTTCATGTAGGCGGCGGTGACCACGTCCTCGAAGGACTCGTGGGCCATGACATGGCACCAGTGGCAGGATGCGTAGCCCACCGAGAGCAGCACGGGCACCCCGCGGCGGGTCGCCTCCGCGAACGCCTCCGGGCACCAGGGCCACCAGTCGACGGGGTTGTCCGCATGCTGGAGCAGGTACGGAGACGTCTGCTCCGCCAGCTTGTTCGGCACCGGGCAACTCCTCAGGGTCTGGCGTCGCCCGGGTCTGTGGAGCCCCGGGTCACTGGGCTATGCAACCAAAGCGGCGGGCGGCTATGCCCCCACCCGTGCCTCGGCGCGCCGACTGTGGCCATCGGCACCCCCAACCGACTCCGGGTGGCTGAACCGCGCCGCGCCCCCGACTCCAATTATCGATGCATGAACGGGAAGATCATCCGGTCCCCGGGGCGGTGCGGGCGGCTCGGGCAGCCCGGTCCGCTCGTGGCGGCGTGCGGTCGGAACCGGGTTGTGCGGCACCGGATACGCTCGGAGGAAGGCCCGATCCCCGCTGCTGCGCTTGCCCGACCGTTCGCCGTCCACTCGCTCGACCGCCGTCCGTCAGGCCGCCGTTGCGCCGCGAGAGCGGTCGATGGGTCGTCGCGGGTACTCGGACGGGTCATCGAAGGGTCGGAGTACCAACGAGTTGGGATGGCACCAGCGAATGAGTGAGACGGCCGAGCACGGCACCGGCGCCGCGAACGCCACGGCATCCCCGTCCGGCGCCACGCCCACCGCCGGAACCGGCGACGATCCGGGTTTCCGCTACGACGCCCGGCTCGCCGCGGACATCGAGCGCCGGTGGCAGCGACGGTGGGCCGACGAGGGCACGTTCAACTCCCCGAACCCGGTCGGGCCGCTTGCCGCGGGCTTCGACGAGGTCGCCGGGCGCGAGCCGTTCTACATCATGGACATGTTCCCCTACCCCAGCGGCACCGGCCTGCATGTCGGGCACCCGCTCGGGTACATCGGCACCGACGTGTTCGCCCGTTACCAGCGGATGTCCGGCCGCCACGTGCTGCACCCGTTCGGCTATGACGCCTTCGGCCTGCCCGCCGAGCAGTACGCCATCAACACCGGCCAGCACCCGCGCACGACCACCGACGCCAACATCGCCAACATGCGCCGGCAGTTGTCCCGGCTGGGGCTCGGTCACGACACCCGCCGCGAGATCGCCACGACCGACGTCGGGTACTACCGCTGGACGCAGTGGATCTTCCAGCAGATCTTCAACGCCTGGTACGACCCGCAGGCCGGCCGGGCGCGGCCGATCGCCGAGCTGATCGCCGAGTTCGAGGCCGGGACCCGCTCCCCGGTGGCCGGCCCCGCCGCCGGCAACACCGCCGTGTCGGTCGACGCCGTGCGCGCCGCGAACCCGGCGGGCCTGCCCTGGACCGAGCTGGACCGGGTCGCCCGCCGCCGGGTCGTCGACGCCCACCGGCTGGCCTACATCTCCGAGCAGCTGGTCAACTGGTGTCCCGGGCTCGGCACCGTGCTGGCGAACGAGGAGGTCACTGCCGAGGGCCGTAGCGACATCGGGAACTACCCGGTGTACCGCCGGCCGCTGCGGCAGTGGGTGCTGCGGATCACCGCCTACGCCGAGCGGCTGGTCGCCGACCTCGACCTGGTCGACTGGTCGGATTCGATCAAGCAGATGCAGCGTAACTGGATCAGTCCGAGCGATGGCGCGAGCGTCGAGTTCCCCCTCGTCCCCTCCGGCCCGGCCGATGCAACCGCCACGGCCACCGGTACCACCGGTACCACCGCCCCGGCCCCGCGCATCGAGGTCTACACCACCCGCCCGGACACCCTCGCCGGGGCGACCTTCCTGGTGCTCGCGCCCGAGCATCCGCAGGTCGACGCGCTGGTCGCCGATGCCTGGCCGGCGGGCACCCCGGCCGCCTGGCGTTTCCCGGCCGGCCGCGGCGCCGCTGCGGGCACCGACACCGCTGCGGGTACCGACACCGCAGCGGGTACCGACACCGCAGCGGGTACCGAGGCGGCTGCCGCCGACCCGGCCTGGACGCCGCGCGCCGCGGTCGAGGCCTACCGGGCGTTCGCGGCGCGGCGCAGCGACCGTCAGCGCGGGGAGGAGATCGACCGCACCGGCGTGTTCACCGGCGCCTACGTCCGTAACCCGGTGGGCGGCGCGGAGATCCCGGTCTTCCTCGCCGACTATGTGCTCGTCGGCTACGGCACCGGCGCGATCATGGCGGTTCCCGCGCACGACGGCCGCGACTTCAGCTTCGCGCGGGCCTTCGGCCTACCGATCCCGGCGGTGCTGGCGCCGAACGAGCAGTGGTACGCCGAGTACGGCGTGACGCCTGGCGCGCCGCCGTCGGCCTGGCCGGACGCATTCGGCGGCGAGGGCGCCTACCTGCCCGCCCCGGCGGGCGCCCCGGTGCTCACCGGCCTGGGCAAGACCGATGCGATCAAGACGACCGTGCACTGGCTGGAGGACGCCGGTCACGGCCGGTTGGCGCGGTCCTACCGGCTGCGGGACTGGCTGTTCTCCCGGCAGCGCTACTGGGGCGAGCCGTTCCCGATCGTCTTCGACGACGACGGCCTGCCGCACACCGTCCCGGACGAGCTGCTGCCCGTCGAGCTGCCCGAGATGACGGACTTCCGGCCGACGGCGATGGCCGAGGACGACGCAAGCGACCCGGTGCCGCCGCTGGCCCGTGTCGCCGACTGGGCGAACGTCACCCTCGACCTCGGCGACGGCCCGAAGCGCTACCGGCGCGAGACGAACACGATGCCGCAGTGGGCCGGCTCCTGCTGGTACCACCTGCGTTACCTGGACCCGACGAACACCGAGCGGTTCGTCGACGAGACCGTCGAGCGGTACTGGATGGCGAAGCCGGGCGCGGCGGCCGGCGACGGCGGCGTCGACCTGTACGTC
Organism: Frankia gtarii; assembly: GCF_025403375.1. Classification (GTDB taxonomy): domain Bacteria; phylum Actinomycetota; class Actinomycetes; order Frankiales; family Frankiaceae; genus Frankia; species Frankia gtarii. The sequence continues at coordinate 1,032 of NZ_JAMPTM010000240.1, read as the reverse complement.
GGCGGCGTCGAGCACGCGGTGCTGCACCTGCTCTACGCCCGGTTCTGGCAGAAGGTCCTCTACGACCTGGGACACGTGTCGTCCAAGGAGCCGTTCAAGCGGCTGTTCAACCAGGGCTACATCCAGGCCGACGCGTTCACCGACGCCCGCGGGATGTACGTCCCGGCGGCCGAGGTGACGGCGGGCGGCGACGGCCGGTTCACCCATCAGGGGGCGCCGGTGGACCGTCGCTCCGGGAAGATGGGCAAGAGCCTGAAGAACAGTGTCAGCCCGGACGAGATGTACGACCGCTTCGGCGCCGACACGCTGCGGGTCTACGAGATGGCGATGGGCCCGCTCGACGCCGACCGGCCCTGGCACACCGACGACATCGTCGGCTCGCACCGGTTCCTGCAGCGGCTGTGGCGCGCGGTCGTCGACGAGAGCAGCGGCACGGTCGCCGTCTCCGACGAGGAGCTGGACGCCGAGGCCGCCCGCATCCTGCACCGGACGATCATCACGTTGGCGGCGGAGTACGCGGGTCTGCGGTTCAACACGGCCGTCGCCCGGCTCATCGAGCTGACGAACTTCGTCTCGAAGCGGTACGGCCAGGCCGCGGCGACCCCCCGAGCCCTCGCTGAGCCGCTGGTCCTGATGGTGGCGCCGCTGGCCCCGCACATCGCCGAGGAGCTGTGGGCCCGGCTGGGGCACACCACCTCGGTGAGCCGCGCGGCCTTTCCCGCCGGCGACCCGGCGCTGGCCGCCGAGCCCGAGCGGACCATCCCGGTCCAGGTCAACGGGAAGGTGCGGTTCACCCTTCGGGTGCCCGATGGTGCCGCGGAGCCCGCGATCCGCGAGCTGCTCACCGCGCATCCCGACTACGCGCACCAGACCGAGGGCCGGACGATCAAAAAAATCATCGTCGTCCCCGGCCGCATCGTGAACATCGCCCTGGGCTGACCCGCCCGGCAGGCCAGACCGGCAGACCGGACGGTGTGCGGTGCCGCCCCCGCTCAGCTCCCGCCGGGGCTGCCGGGGGCGGGCGGACCGGGC
>NZ_JAMPTM010000023.1 GCF_025403375.1 Frankia gtarii | reverse complement strand
CCGCCAGACCCCCCGTGGTGGCGTCGCCGGGCGGCCCTGATCGCTACCGCGACCGTGGTGGTCGCGGCCCTGGCCGCGGGTGCTGTGTACATCCTGCAGCCCCCGGCGCGGCTCGGTGTCTGTCGCACCGTCTCCGTCTACACCGGGCAGGAGAACACGCCCTACTACAACTACGGCCTCGCACTGAAAAGGCGAATCCATGCGAGTGACCCGGACACGGACGTAACCGTTGAGGCCACGAACGGCACCGCCGACAACCTGGCTCGCCTGCAGGATCCAGGCGGGTCAACCTGTGCGATCGCGATCAGCCAGCTGAACGGAGCCGTAGACGCACACTTCGGGGTCAACCAGTTCCGCAACGACCCGATCGACGGACTGCGCACCGTCGGCCCGGTATGGCTCGATATCCTTCATTTGATCGTACGCGCGGATTCGGGCATCGACGACGTGACCCAGTTGTGCAACCGGAAGATCTCGACCGGCCTGAACAACTCGGGGAGCCTGCAGGTCGGCCAGGTGCTGTTCAACAATGTCCTGAACTGCCAGCCCGCCACCGATCCCGCGGACCTCGACCGCGGCCTGGCGGACCTGCACGACGGGAAGATCGACGGGGTCCTCTGGGCAGGTGGCGCGCCGACGCCGCAGATCCTCCGAGCTGTCACCGAGGACGGGCTGCGGATCCGTCTGCTGCCACTGGCGCGGTATCTGGCTCCCATGGGTGCGAACTGGGACGCCGCCTATCGCCAGCGGCTCGGCAACCGGTTCGTCTCCGGCAGCGTGTACGAGCCGGCTACCATCGACGCACAGGATTATCCCGGCATCGGGCAAACCGAGACCGTCGGGGTTCCCAACGGGCTGGTCGTGAACCAGAGCGCCGACCATGATCTGGTGGCCTTCATCGCCCAGGACCTGTTCAAGCATCGGCCCGACTTCGAGCAGGCCCTCTGGGGAACGAACCAGAACGGCCGGCACTTCGAGACCGCCGCGCAGACCATCCCCAGAAGCTCGCTGTACTGCCTGGTCCCACTCGCCTCCGAGGCGAAGCGCTACTACGACAGCCTCAACATCCACGCCAACTGCGGGTGACGATTCTCGGTAAGCGCAGGCCGTCGCCGCATTCCCGGCCATGCACCTGCACCGGCCGTCCGGGCGGCGCCGCGGCGGAAGGTGGGTGGCGCGGCGCGGCGGTGATGTTCTCCCCTGCGGCGAAGTCCGGCGACCAGCTCGACCCGGCCCGCGGCGGCGGGGATCTCGGGGTGCAGGTGTGCGCCACCGATCCGGCGGCGGCCCTGGCGGCTGCGGCCCGGATGGGTGCACTCGCCGCGCCGTTCGCGGCCGCCCGCTGGGAACAGCGGGGGTTCCAGCCCACCGGCTCCGACTCCGACTCCGCGAACCCCCCGGACATACACCGCAACCTGATGGGGCAGCTCGACGGGATGTCCAACCTACAGCCGGGCACGCCCCAGTTCGATCAGGCCGTCTGGGCCTCGGGTGAGCCCACGTGGATGCGCGACGGCAGCTACCTGGTCCTCCGTCGCATCCGGATGCTGTTCGACGCCTGGAACCGACTCACCGGGATGGACCGGGACGAGGTGATCGGCCGGCGGGAGTCCGATGGAGTCCCGCTGTCGGCCGGCCCCGGCGGCACGGCGTTCACCGTGCCGGACATCAACATCCGCCGAGCCGACGGCCGATTCGCCATCGCGGCCGACGCCCACGTCCGGGTGTCGAGCCCGCCCGCGAACGCCGGTGCCGTCCTGTTCCGGCGCAGCTACTCCTACGACGACGGGTTGGACCCGACCGGCACCCGGGACGCGGGCCTGTTCTTCGCGGCCTACCAGGCCGATCCGCGGACGGCCTTCGTGCCGATCCAGCAGACGATGGCCGCCTTTGACGCGCTGAACGCCTTCATCCGCCACACCTCCAGCGCCCTGTTCGCGGTCCCACCCATGCCCCGTCCCGGCGACTACCTCGCCCAGGCGCTACTCGAGGATGACTGATCTGCCCCACCCCCGGAACCACCACGCGACGGGCTTGCCAAGCACGGAATCGACGCTGGCACCGTGTCGCCGAGGGCCTGACAGGCCGCTGCGATCCTGAGGTACTCGCGGCTGCGGTCGAGGAGAACCGCATGGTGTTCACCCTTGGCCGTGGCTTCGGGAACATCCGCACCTATCCGCCCGGGTCACACAGCGGGATCGTGGTCTTCCGACTTGACGATCAATCCGCACATGCCGTAATCGCGACTTAGAAAGCTGCCACGCCACATCCGGGGGCTCGGGGGGTTGTCCCCCCCCCCGGCCAGCATCGCGGCTGGTGGGAAGCTGCCCGAAGGGCAGCGACCACGAGGATTCAGCGCGTGGAGACGCGGGGATTTGAACCCCGAACCCCTGCCTTGCAAAGGCAGTGCTCTGCCAATTGAGCTACGCCCCCTGGACCTGCCTCGGCCGGGCCACGCCGCCCGGAGACGGGCGCTGCTCGGTGAAGCGCCCCTAGCTTACGGCATCGGGACCATCTCGGACCTTCCCACGTGGGATGCCGGCGCGTCAGCACCCCGTCCACCGGGGCACCGTCCGACCGATTCGGTGCCTGCCCGGGAGCAGGGTGACCCGACTCCCGGGCCTGTGGATAACTTCTACGCTGACCGCCGGAGGTTACCGAGCGGACCCTGTGGATAACTTCTCGCTGACCACCATGGAGCTGCGGCGCAAGGCCGGGGACGCCGGCCGGCGGGAGGAAGGTCAGGGGCGGCGCAGCGTGGGGTCGATGAAGGCGAGGCGTTCGCGGACCTTGACGGCGAGGTCGCGGAAGTCGGAGTAGCAGCGACGGACGGCGGTCTGGGTGCCGCCGAGGGCGCCGTCGCCGGCGCGCAGCTCGAACATGGGCTTGCGGGCGTCATGGGCCAGCGGGATCAGGTTGGCGTAGTGCCGCAGGGTCGCGATCTCGAAGGAACGATCGTGCGGGCCGGGGTTGCCGCTGGTGAGCACCGAGGTCGCGAAGACCTCGGGGATGCGGTCGAGCCAGCGGTCGTGGGCCTTCGCCGGGCGGTCGGCGCGGGCGGGCGGCTGCATGACGATGTAGCCGATCGGCATCATCAGGCCGCGGGGCGCGGGGATCCGGTCGGGCACCTTCGGCAGCACGGTGCCCTGCCAGGTCGAACGCCACTCCCGCAGCGTCGGGCCGAGGTTGCGCAGGCCGCGCAGCGAGAACAGGTCGGCGGCCAGCGGCATGAGCACCGTGTCGGCGGACAGCAGCGACGCCCGGTTGATCGCGCCGAGGTTCGGGCCGACGTCGATGAGGACGATCTCGGCGCCGACGGTGCGGGCACCGTTGTCGATGACCCGGTGCAGCGCCGTCGTCGTCCGCAGCGCGGAGATGTCCTTGCCGAGGAAGCTGTTCGGCCAGGCGGCGGACAGCCGATCCTCGAAGACGCTCAGTTCGACGTCCCCGGGCAGCAGCCACAGGCCGTCCTCGATCATCACCGGGTCGGGCAGCTCGACGTCCCCGACACCTTCCATGATCGGCGCGATGGCGGTCGCCATCGTTCCCGTGCCGGGGAAGACCCGCGTGGGGCGCACGTCGAACTCGACGGGCTTCGGCGCCGACGACGCGGTGTCCTCCGGCTCCGCCCACAGTCGGGTCAACTCGTCCTCGTCGAGGAACTGCGCGGTCAGGTTCGCCTGCGGGTCGAGGTCGACGGCGAGCACCCGGTGGCCCATCCGCTGGAGCATGTGGGCGAGATGGAAGGCCAGCGTCGTCTTACCGACGCCGCCCTTGTTGTTGAACAGCGCCATCGTGATCATGCGCGGATCCGATCGCGCCCGTGGTCGCGCCGCCCGTCGTGGGTGGCCTCACCACGGTTGTCCCTGTTGTCCGACACGCCAGGCATTCTCTCGCCTGCCCGATTCACCGGCGTGGGCGGGAGCGCCGATCACCACCAGGGGCCGAGCGCGGGCCAGTCAGGACGGCCCGGGTCACGGCCGATCAGCCAGGCCAGCGCGGGGATGGTCGGCGCATCGACGACGACCAGCTCCTTCCCCCGCCCCACCGCGGTCGACGGCCGGTCGCCCGGCGCGAGCAGAACGGTGACCTCCGCCGGCAGCCGCGAGGGCAGGCCGCGCACGGTCCAGGCCCATTCGACCTCGACGTAGGCGGAGCTCAGGTCCGCCAGACCGGGACCGCCGAGGTCGGTGAGGGCGAGATCGACGAGGTGGATCTCGGTCTCCCGCCAGCGCAGGAACACCAGATCCGCGAGCGTCGTCACGCCGTACGTGCTGACCCGGCCGAAGCCGGTGCGCCAGACGTCGACGTGCACGGCGTCCCAGGCCCGCTCCAGCCGGGTGACGGCGGCGGCGACCTCGGCCCGCACGGTGGCGGCGGGCAGGTCACGGCCGGCGGCGATGTCGCGGTCACGCTGGTCCTGGCCGCCCGGGTACTGGTCGCGGACGTCGCCACCGGTCGCGGCCTCGACCATCCCACTGTGGCTCTCGGCGTTGCGGGCCAGGTGGGTGAGCAGATGGGCGACCGTCCACCCGGGCAGGCCGGACGGGCGGCGCAGCACGTCGTCGTCCACCCGTTCGACCAGCTCCAGCAGTCGCCGGTGGGCGGCGGCGCAGCCGGCCATGCGGTCGTGCGGCACCACCGAGGGCCGGTAGTCGGCGCCGGCGGACCAGGCCCCGGGCGACGCCGACGGCTCGAGGGCGGTTTCCTGCGCGGGACCAGGGTCCGGGCCGCCGAAAGCCGCGCCGAACTCACGGTCGGCGGACGCGTCGGCGTCGGCCTCGGGCACGCCGAGGACGGATGGTCGGGAAGAGGGCGGGGCAGCCATGCTCCCACCGTGCCCCCTGCGGGCGGCGGTACGCCAGGCGAAACGCCATACCGGTGACGAAGTTCCGAACATCGCAGGAAAGACCGGCCACACATCAAGATCACAACTTGAATCAGTAACGACATAGATCCTTTACTGACCGATCCCCTGCTGCCACGCAACGCCGCCGGGAGGGGCGAACCCGACTGGACAACGCCGTCAGGTCGTTTCGGTGTCAGGGGTGAGCGACAGGCGGAGGCCGAGGGCGGAGGCGAGCTGAGCGATGCCCGGCGTGACGGCGACCAGCGACACCGCGACCAGCGACACCGCGACCCGAGATGCCGAGATGCCGAGATGCCGGGATCGGGGCTGCGCCGCCGCCGCGCCTGATCCCGACTGGGCACCCTCTCCTGCCTATCCGGAGCGGCCTTAACATGGAAGACAGTCGAGCAAAAATCCGCAGGACACCAGGTGCACCGACAGCATGCGCGTGGATGTCCGACGGGCGGAGGAGCGGATGTTCACCACGCCTCGCTTCCTGCAGGGAATCGTCCCGTTCGAGGGCAAGGGCCTGGACGCACCGTTCCCGCTCGGCCCGGCGTTCAGCTACGTGGTCCCGGCCGGCGTCACCGCCCAGCCGTTGTACTTTCGCGGCGGCAACTCGACCGACGAGCTGATCTGCCTGATCCTGCAGCGCGATGGGGCACCGATGCGCTTCTTCCCGATCGGCGCCCGCGGCTCCGTGCACGTCCCGCTGCGTGTGGTCGAGGATCTGGCCCCCGCGACCCGCCTCGAGCTGCACCTCGCCGCACCCGCGGGCCTGCTCGGCACGCTCGTCGCCGACGTCGGCATCGTCGAGCTCTGACCACACGCCCGGCCTGGCAGCCCGCGGCGGGCTCAGTCCTCGGGGGGCCGGCGGTGCCGTTTCGTCGCGGACCGCTGCTTCTTCGCCTGCAGGCGCCGCTCGACAGCCCCGCGCGAGGGCCGCGTCGGCCGCCGCGATCGCGGTGGCGGGGCGGTCGCGACCCGAAGGGCTTCAACCAGCCGGTCGAGCGCGGCCTCCCGGTTGCGCAGCTGCGAGCGCTGCTCGCTTGCCGCGATGGTAAGCACACCATCGGTGAGCCGGTCGCCCAGGCGCGTCAGCGCGCGCTGACGCATCAGCGGCGACAACGCCGGTGAACCGGCGACGTCGAACGACAGCTCCACCCGCGAATCGGAGGTGTTCACCGACTGGCCGCCCGGCCCGGACGAACGCGAATACCGCCAGCGCAGGTCGGCCGATGGCAGCACGAGACCCGGGCGAACCGGGATCTCACGGGGCAGCATGGCTCCCATGGTGCCCGACCGCGGGCTCGACGTCAGGCGAGTTTCGCGCTGACGCGCCGCCGCGGGCGCAACACATCAGCGCACCGCCGCGCGAGTTGTCAGCGCCCGCCGGCCGGGGACCCGGTGGTGGACGTCGCCTCCCGCCAGAGGTCGATCTCCTCCTTGCCACGGGACCGCCGCCGGGCGGCAGAGAAGGCGGCCCCCGCGCCAGCCAGCAGCGCCAGCACGGTCATCTTGCGCGCCATGTCGACTCCTTCGCCGGCGTCCTCGGCCGGGGGTGGCTCAGTTGTTCCACGGTATCCCGACCATGGCCGGCCTGTCCGCGGCGGGGCCCGCCAATGGATCTCGAGCCCGAGACCGGGCGGCGCAGCCAGGCCGGGTCAGCGACGCAGCAGGCCGCGCAGCCGGGAGCGGGTGGGCCAGGACGGCGGCGGCCCGGACACCTCGTAGGCGGGGAAGGCCCGCTCGGCCACATCGACCAGCATCGCGACGTCGATGGGCCGCAGCACCACCCCGGCGGACAGCACGTATTCGGCCACGCCGGCGGCGGGCAGCAGCAGCACTCCCTCGACGAGGGCGAGCCCGGCCGGAACCTCGGCACGCGCGAACGCCACGACCGGCTGAACCTCCAACTGCCAGCCGCCCGGCAGCTCGCCGAGCAGCTGGGCGGTGGCCTCCTCGCCCATCCACGCCACCAGGCCGAGCATCGCCCGCAGCGGCACCTTGCCGGCCCAGACGCCGGCCGCGTTCTGCCGAATGGGCCCCTGATGAGCGTCGGTCTCGATGACCCAGGCCCCGGACGGCCCGATGACGAGGTGGTCGATGTTGCCGGCCGAGTCCGCCAGGGACCGGTCGTGCAGGACGGTGTAACCGGCCCGGACCAGCCGGTCGAGCGCGCGGGCGGTGCTGCGCTCGGCCTCCGCGTCCTCGCGCCACGCCTCGATCTCCGGTGGGGTGCGCAGAAAGCGCACCGCCCCGACGACGCCGACCGCGAGCGCCGCGAGCACCGCGAGCTGGGCGGTCACGACGCCGGGCAGCCCGGCGAAGGCGCACAGCATGGCGATGACCAGGGCCGTGCCCACCGCGAGGGCACCGCCAACGACCAACGCCCGACTTTTGTGATCTCCGCGTTCGGCGGAATACAACTGTTTGCGCCGCAGGTACTCGGCCATGGCCGAACGTCCTGCCGACTGTCGATCGGACACGGCCGCGGTCACCACCTCCCGGCGCCGTCATGACGCCGTCGCGCTCGGCGCTGTCTCCGGGTCCAGGAACGGATCGGGCGCCAGTCCGTCACGGCGCGCTACCGGCTTTCTGGTCCATCCCGGTCACCATTCCATCGAATACACAACAGCGACAGGGTCAAGGACGTGGAATATGCGAGAGAGAGCCACGTTGAACCCACATCTATACCACCCATCGGCGAACCGGCCGAGGCGACACCACAGGCAGCGGTCGGGTAGGAAGCGGGCCACCCAGGGGAGAACTCCGGGGAACGCCGCCACCGGGCGCCACGCCCACCGGTGGCAGCACCGAGAAGGAGTCGCAGGATGCCACGTCACGTGACACTCCGGGGATCCGGGGACGATGAGCCGCCATCGCCCCACCGGTCGTCGGCCGCGCCGTCGCCAGGCCGACAGTCGTCCATCGGCCACCCCTGCGCCCCGAGTTCCCCGGAGTCGGCTCACCCGGACCAGCCGGTCGGCCTCGACGCGGTGCGGGCCTTCGCCGCCGGCTGCGTCACCCCGGCCGAGAACCCCGCGGATGCGTCCGAGCTGCCGGTGGGGATCGGGACGTCGGTGGGGATCGAGACGGAATGGTTCGTCGTGGACAGCCGGGCGGTGCACCGACCGGTCCCGCCCGCGCGGACCCGCCGGGCGCTCGACCGGATCGTCGGCCTGGGCACCGGCGCCGGCGGGCCGGTCCTGCCGGGGGGAAGCCGGCTCACCTTCGAGCCCGGCGGCCAGCTGGAGCTGTCGGGCCCGCCGGCCGGACTGGCGGCCGCTGTCCAGTCCACCGCCGCGGACCTGCGGCTGGTGCGGGCGGCGCTGGCCGAGGACGGCCTCGCCGTCGTCGGGATGGGGGTGGATCCGCTGCGCGCCGGGGTGCGCCAGACCACCGCGTCCCGGTACGCCGCCATGGAGGAACACTTCCGGACCGGTGGGGGGACCTCCGGCGAGGTGATGATGTGCTCCACCGCGTCCGTCCAGGTCAACCTGGACCTCGGCGCAACGCCCGCGCAGGCGGTCGAGCGGTTCCGGCTGGCCCACGAGATCGGGCCCGTGCTGACCGCGATGTTCGCCGCCTCGCCGGCGCTCGCCGGCCGGCGTACCGGCTGGCGCTCGACCCGCCAGGCGGTCTGGTCGGGCATCGATGCGAGCCGCACCCGCTCCGTGCTGGACCTGCCCGCAACGGCGGCGGTGGCACGGCCCGACGATCTCGTAGAGCGCTGGGCGAGGTACCTGCTGGACGCGAAGCTGATGATGATCGCCGACCCGGCGAGGGACGTCGGGCCCGGCGAGGACCGCCGCTTCGTCCCGGTGACCGGCGGGCATACGTTCGGAAACTGGGTCGCCGGGCGGGGCCCGGTCGAGCGGGCGCCGACCCTCGATGATCTGTCGTATCACGCGACGACGGTGTTCCCGCCCGTCCGCCCGCGGGGCTGGTGGGAGCTGCGCTACCTCGACGCCCAGCCCGGGGAGGGCTGGCGGGTGGCGGTGGCGGTGGCGACCGCTCTGCTCGACGATCCGATCGCCGCCGGGGGGGCGGCCGAGGCGTGCGCACCGGTGGCGCGACGCTGGCCGGCGGCGGCGATGCTGGGCATGGCCGACGAGCCGCTGCGGCTGGCCGCGGTGCGCTGCCTGGAGCTCGCCGCCGCCGCGCTGCGCCGCGCCGGCTGCGTCGACCTCGCCGAGGCGGTCGACACGTTCGCCGAGCGTTATCCACAACGAGGCCGGTGCCCGGCCGACGAACTGTCCGAGCGGTTCACCCTGATCGGCCCGACCGGCCTGCTGCGCGAGGAGGCACAACTGTGCGTTTCGGTCGCCTGACCCAGGACCCGGCCTCCTCGGCAGCGCCGGTCACCGCGCAGGCCGTGGCCAGCGCGCTAGACCTCGCGCGGAAGCGCTCGTTGGCCTACACCGACATCGACGCCGACGAGCTTCTCCGCCAGCACTCGCCACTGATGTCGCCGCTGGTCTGGGACCTCGCCCACATCGGCAACTACGAGGATCTCTGGCTGGTGCGCACGCTCGGCGACGCCGTCGAGACCCGGCCGGGCCTCGACGACATCTACGACGCCTTCCGGCACAGCCGGGCCAGCCGAATCCGCCTCACGCTGCTCGACCCGGCCGAGGCCCGCGCCTACCTGCGCGAGGTCCGCGGCCGAACCCTCGACACCCTCGACACCCTCGACCGGCTCGCGCCGCTGTCCGCCGACGCCGAGGAACTGCTTGCCGGCGGCTTCGTCTACGGCATGGTCATCCAGCACGAGCACCAGCACGACGAGACGATGCTCGCCACCCATCAGCTGCGCGCCGGACCGCCGCTGCTCGCCCCGGGGCAGGCGCCGCCGCCCGGACGGCCCGTGCCGCGCGCCGAGGTGCTGGTGCCGGCCGGGCCATGCACGCTGGGCACGAGCACCGAGCCCTGGGCCTACGACAACGAGCGGCCCGCGCACCAGGTGGACCTGCCCGCGTTCTGGATCGACACCCTGCCGGTGTCCAACCGGGCGCACATCGCCTTCATCGACGCCGGCGGCTACGACGACGAGCGCCTGTGGTCGGCCGCGGGCTGGCAGTGGCGCCAGCAGGAGAACCTGACCGCGCCGGCGTTCTGGTCACGCGACGGCGAGCAGTGGCTGCGTCGGCGTTTCGGCCAGCTCGAGCCGGTGCCGCTCGACGAGCCGGTCCAGCACGTCTGCTGGTACGAGGCCGAGGCGCACGCCCGCTGGGCCGGCCGCCGGCTGCCCACCGAGGCGGAGTGGGAGAAGGCCGCCGCCCACGACCCGGCCACCGGACGTTCACGGCGCTATCCCTGGGGGGACACCGATCCGATGCCGGAGCATGCCAACCTGGGCCATCGCACGGATGGCCCAGCCCCGCTGGGGGCCTATCCCGCGGGCGCGAGTCCCTGTGGGGCCGAGCAGATGATCGGGGACGTCTGGGAATGGACCGCGAGCGGTTTCACTCCGTACCCGGGTTTCCGGTCCCATCCATACCGCGAGTACAGCGAGGTCTTCTTCCCGAGGCCGGGGGCGGATTCGGCGTTCCGGGTCCTGCGCGGCGGCAGTTGGGCGACGGATCCCTCAGCCGCGCGCGCCACCTTCCGCAACTGGGACTACCCGATTCGCCGTCAGATCTTCGCGGGCTTTCGGCTGGCCCGCGACGGCAGCTGAGCCGATGTGCCGCCATCTCGCCTGGCTCGGCGCGCCGCGTACCCTGGCCCGGCTGACCATGGACGCACCGCACAGCCTGCTGCGCCAGTCCTGGGCGCCGCGCCGGATGCGGCACGGCACGATCAACGCCGACGGCTTCGGGGTCGGCTGGTACGCCCCGGCGTTGCGCCCACAGCCCGCCCGGTTGCGTCGCGCGGTGCCAATGTGGACGGACGCCTCCTACGCGTCGATGGCCGGCGCGCTCGCGTCCGGCTGTGTGCTGGCCGCGGTGCGCAGCGCCAGCGTGGGCATGCCGGTGGAGGAGTCCTCGACGGCTCCGTTCAGCGATGGAGACCGGCTGCTCAGCCACAACGGGCGCGTCGACCCCGCGGCCGTGCGGGCGCTGCTGCGCGAGCGGCTCGACGCTCCCCCGCCCGACTCCTCCTGCGACTCGGCTCTGCTGGCCGCGCTGGTCTGGGAGCGGGCCGCCAAGCTACCCTTGGCCGACGCCGTTGCCGAGGTTGTGCTGTCGCTCAGTGACGCGGGGATGGCGGACCGGCGGGCGGGTGGCGTCGTGCCGTGGGCCGGCGACTGGGCGTCCGAGCCGCCACCAGAACCGCTGGAACCGGCGGCGGTCGGCGATGAGGCGGCCCGGCTGAACCTGTTGGTGACGGACGGTACCCAGCTCGTGGCGACCACCTGGCGCGACAGCTTGTCCTACCGGGTGGAACCGGACGGCGTGCTGGTCGCGAGCGAGCCGGACGATGATGAATCCGACTGGATCGACGTTCCGGACCATCATCTCCTAGTGGTCGACACACACAAAGTCACTCTTCGTAGTTTGATCTCCTAGATCGATTACTGTGGGTTGCACCACATCGATGGAGGGCGCCACGATGACACCGAGGACTCCGGTCACCACCCCCGCGGGTGCCACAGGCACCGCCGACACGGACGACGCGGACAGCACCGACGGCACCTCGAGTGGGACCGGCACGGTCGCTGGGGCGACGACGTTTGCGGGACTGACCCTGGACCGGCACGTGCACGCGTCGGATCGCGCCGTCAATCTGGCCCGCGACGTGCTCGGCGGGCTCACCGCGAACCCCCGGGAACTACCGCCGAAGTGGTTCTACGACGCCACCGGCGGCATGCTGTTCGACGAGATCACCAGGCTGCCGGAGTACTACCCCACCCGGCGTGAGCGGGCAATCCTCGACGACCACGCGAGCGATATCGCGGCCGCCTGCCCCGCCGACACCCTCGTCGAACTGGGCTCGGGCACGTCCGAGAAGACCCGGTTGCTGCTCGACGCCCTGCGCGCCACCGGCGGACTGCGCAAGTTCGTCGCGTTCGACGTCGACGAGTCCACCCTGACGCAGGCTGGTCGCAGCCTCATCGCCGTCTATCCGGACCTTGCCGTGCATGCTGTCGTCGGCGACTTCGAGCGGCACCTGTCGCACCTGCCCAGCGGTGGTCGGCGTCTGATCGCCTTTCTCGGCGGCACGATCGGCAACATGCGGCCCGCGAAGCGGGGCGCGTTCCTGCGCGCGCTACGCGAGCAGTGCGGTTCCACCGACGCCCTGCTGCTCGGCACGGATCTGGTCAAGGACCCGGACCGGCTGGTCGCCGCCTACGACGACGGGGCCGGGGTGACCGCCGCGTTCAACCGCAACGTGCTGACCGTGATCAACCGGGAGCTGGGTGCGGACTTCAACATCCGCGGCTTCGCACACGTCGTCCATTGGAACGCGGCGGACGCCTGGATCGAGATGCGGCTGCGCGCGGTCCGCGACCAGCAGGTGACCATCGATTCCCTCGCGCTGGCCGTCGATTTCCAGCGTGGGGATGACCTGCTGACCGAGATCAGTGCGAAGTTCACCCGGGACAGGATCACCACGGAGCTGGCGGACACCGGCTGGGCGGTGGCCCAGCAGTGGACCGACCCCGAGGGCGACTTCGCCGTGACCCTCGCGACGCCCTCGACCACGCCCACGGCGGCGTCGGTCTGAGCTCTGGCCGACGCCCCACGGGGGGGCGGGCCGTCAGCTGCCGTCGACGCCAGCCGCCGACGTCAGCCGCCGAGAAGGCCGACGTCGCGGGCAGCCCCGGTCGACGCCGAGGTCGCCATCGCCGCGTAGGCGCGCAGCGCCGCCGAGACGGGGCGTTCCCGGTCCGCCGGTCGGTAGCCGCCGGCCGCCTCCAGCTCGGTCCGCCGCCGCGCCAGCTCCTCCTCGGAGACGAGCAGTTCCAGCCGGCGCGTCGGAATGTCGATGTCGATGATGTCGCCGTCACGGACGAGGGCGATCGTGCCGCCGTGCGCGGCCTCCGGCGAGACATGGCCGATCGACAGGCCCGAGCTCCCCCCGGAGAATCGGCCGTCGGTGATCAGCGCACACTTGGGCCCGAGACCACGCCCCTTGAGGAAGGCGGTCGGGTAGAGCATCTCCTGCATGCCGGGGCCGCCACGAGGACCCTCATACCGGACGATGATCACATCTCCGGGCTGGACCCGCTTGTTCAGGATGGCGTCGACCGCGTCCTCCTGGCTTTCGACGACGAGCGCCGGGCCGCGGAAGGACCATTGGCTTTCGTCCACCCCGGCGGTCTTGACGACCGCGCCGTCGGTGGCGAGGTTACCGAACAGCACGGCGAGGCCGCCCTCTGCGGAGTAAGCGTGCTCGACGGAGCGGATGCAGCCGTTCTCCGCGTCGGTGTCGAGGGAATCCCAGCGGTTGGTGGTGCTGAACGGCTCGATCGTGCGCACCCCGCCCGGCGCTGCGTGGAACAGCTCGACCGCGTCCGGCGAGGGGTCCGCGCCGCGGATGTCCCAGCGGTCGAGGAACTCCCGCAGGCTGGCCGCGTGCACCGAGTGGGTGTCCCGGTCGAGCAGGCCGGCCCGGTCGAGCTCGCCGAGGATCGCCGGGATCCCGCCGGCCCGGTGCACGTCCTCCATGTAGTAGTGGGCGGAGCTGGGCGCGACCTTGCACAGGCAGGGCACGGTGCGCGAGATCTGGTCGATGTCGGCGAGCGTCACGTCGACGCCGGCCTCGACGGCTGCGGCGAGCAGGTGCAGCACGGTGTTCGTCGAGCCGCCCATCGCCACGTCCACGGCGAAGGCGTTGCGGAACGCCGCGGCCGTCGCGATCGAGCGGGGCAGGACGGCCCCGTCGTCCTTCTCGTAGTAGCGCCGGGCCAGGTCGACGACGAGCCGGCCGGCCTCGACGAACAGCTCGCGGCGGGCGGCGGAGGTGGCCAGCGTCGAGCCGTTGCCCGGCAGGGACAGGCCCATCGCTTCGGTCAGGCAGTTCATCGAGTTCGCGGTGAACATCCCGGAGCAGGAGCCGCAGGTCGGGCAGGCCGACCGCTCGATCGTCGACAGGTCGTCGTCGGAGACCTCGGGGTTCACCGCCGCGGACATCGCCGTGATGAGGTCCAGCTTGGACCGGGCCGTGTTGCCGGAGATCACCGCGTTGCCGGACTCCATCGCCCCACCGGAGACGAACACGGTCGGGATGTTGAGCCGCAGCGCCGCGAGCAGCATGCCAGGGGTGATCTTGTCGCAGTTGGAGATGCAGACCAGTGCGTCGGCACAGTGGGCGTTGACCATGTACTCGACGCTGTCGGCGATGATCTCCCGCGACGGCAGCGAGTACAGCATCCCGCCGTGCCCCATCGCGATGCCGTCGTCGACCGCGATCGTGTTGAACTCCCGGCCCACTCCCCCGGACTCCGCAATCGCCTCCGCGACCAGGGCGCCGAGGTTACGCAGGTGCACGTGGCCCGGCACGAACTGGGTGAAGCTGTTCGCAATGGCGATGATCGGCTTGCCGAAGTCGTCATCGGTCATGCCGGTCGCGCGCCACAGGGCGCGGGCCCCGGCCATGTTCCGGCCATGCGTGGTGGTTCGGGAGCGGAGAGCGGGCATCTCGACCTCGGACATCACGCCGGCTACGCCCCGACGGGGACCGCCGGCAACGGACTGGCGATGCCATGACGGTACGCCACATCATGGGCGCTGCCCTGCGCGACGACCCGGTCACCGGTCGGTCGGACGCCTGGGCCGGTCAGGAGTCCGGGTCGGGCTCGCCGGGTGCGGTTCGAGGTGGCCGTGAGGAGTCACCCGGACGTCGCCCCGGCGGCGGGACCGCCCAAGGGTAGCCGGCGATCCGCCGCCCGCCGCCCCGGCCACCCGCCGGGTCGGGCGGTGCACCAGCGCCGGTTGCCGACCCACCGGTCGGCTCACTCGGACCCGCCGGACCGGTCGGACCGGTCGTGCGATCGGTATCGGCGGGATCGTGCTCGCCGCCCCCACCGGGCGCGAGACCCGCCTGCTCGTCGAAGTCCGGCGGGTAGTCCGGGATAGGCGGGATCGGCGGAAAATCTGGGATCGGGGGAAAGTCCGGGATGGGGGGTAGGTCGGCGCCCGGCGCAGACCCGCCCAGCGGCGGGTAGTCCGGAATCGGCGGGAAGCCGGGGATGGGCGGACCGTCCTCGTCCCCCGGCAGACGGACCCCGGGTTTCGCGGCGGGAGGAGTTCCGCCGCGGCCGCCTGCCGCCGGCACGCCCGGCCAGCCGGGCGGCGCGCCTCCCGGGTGGGCAGCGGGCCGGGGACTCTGGTAACCGGGCTGACCTGATTGAGGAGGTTGAGCTGGATGGCCAGGCTGCACCGGCTGTGCCGGATAGCCCGGGACGCCGGGATAGCCAGGCTGACCCGAGTAGCCGGGATAACCGGGCTGACCGGGCTGACCGGGATAGCCGGGATAGCCGGGCTGACCGGGATAGCCGGGCTGACCGGGATAGCCGGGCTGACCGGGATAGCCGAGTGGGCCGGGTTGGCCGATCGGCTGACCGGGGTATCCGACCTGCTGCGGACCGGCGGATCCCGGCTGTCCGGGCTGCGTTGGCCCGCTGCGGCGAGCTACCTTCCGGCTGGCGAGGGGCCGGCGACGGCGCCACTGGTCCTGGACCACCCACACGAGCCCGAGAGAGGCGAGGGTTCCGGCGATCGGCCATACCTGGTGCCGGGCGATAAGCAGGAACAGCACCAGGACGACGGTGAAGACGTAGCCGGTGACGAAGAACGCGAACGGCCGGACCTCGAGCCTTTCGATCCTGCCGCGGAGCAGGATCGCCGGGAGCAGCCAGATGAGGAAGCCGAAGAAGACAGCCGAGATCGGCGCGATGAACAGGAACCCGAAGAAGTCGTCCATGATCAGGGGTCCAAGCGATCGTGGGGCAGGTCAGATCGGATCGGGACCGGCCGGGACGTCCACGCCGTGGGCCACGGACGGCGGACTGGCGAAGTACGGTCCGAGCGCCGCACGCCAGCGGACGAAACGATCGGACTCCCGGAAGTTCTTCAGGTGGCTGTCCAGCGTCGCCCACTCGACGAGCAGCACGAAGCTGGACGGCGACTCGATGCCCCGGGTCAGTCGGACGGACCGGAAGCCAGGCGTGCCGACCAGCTCCTGACGCACCTCCTGGTAGGCGGCCACGAACTTCTCCTCGGTGCCAGGCTGGACGTCGAACTGGGCGATCTCCAGGACGCCCGGCCCCGCGGGCCCGCCGTTCCCGTCGTCACTCACCGGACGTCTCCTCGCCATGCTGCATGTAGCCCATGGTCCGTATCTTCCCGGTGGTCCGCATCATCCCGGTGGTCATAGCGCCCAGTGTGTCACCGTCCGGAGATCGTGGTCCGCCGACCGGTGTAGGTGGGCGCCGGTCGGACCCCGTGCCCAGAACCGGGCCGGGACAGCTCAGTTCGCCATGTCGACGAATCGCGAGTAGTGCCCCTGGAAGGCGACGGTCACGGTGCCGGTCGGCCCGTTGCGGTGCTTGGCGATGATGAGGTCCGCCTCCCCTGCGCGCGCCGACTCCTTCTCGACCGTGTCCTCCCGGTAGAGCAGGATGACCGCGTCGGCGTCCTGTTCGAGGCTGCCGGACTCACGCAGGTCGGAGACCTGGGGGCGTTTGTCGGCCCGCTGCTCGGAGGCGCGGTTGAGCTGGGAGATCGCGACGACCGGCACGTCGAGCTCCTTGGCCAGCAGCTTCAGTGACCGCGAGATCTCGCTGACCTCCTGCTGGCGGCTCTCCACCTTCTTCGGCGACGACATCAGCTGCAGGTAGTCGAGGATGACCAGGCGCAGGTCGTTACGCTGCTTGAGCCGGCGGGCCTTGGCTCGGATCTCCATCATCGTCAGGTGCGGGCTGTCGTCGATGAACAGCGGCGCCTCGGCCACCTCGCCCATCCGCCGGGCCAACCTGGCCCAGTCGTCGTCGGTGAGCCGGCCGGTGCGGATGTTCTGCAACGACACCCGCGCCTCGGCCGACAGCAGCCGCATGGTGATCTCCATGCGGCTCATTTCCAGCGAGAAGATGACCGAGGTCAATCCGTTCTTGATCGACGCCGCCCGGGCAAAATCCAGACCCAGCGTGGATTTGCCCACGGCCGGCCGGGCCGCGACGATCCACAGCTGGCCGCCGTGCAGGCCGTTGGTCAGCTCGTCGAGGTCGACAAAGCCGGTCGGCACGCCGGTCAGCGCGCCTTCCCCGCGCCCCTGGATCGACTCGATCTCCTCCAGGGCCGGGTTGAGCAGCTCTCCCAGCGGCAGGTAGTCGTCGTTCGACCGCTGCTCGGTCACCTCGTACACGGCGGCCTGTGCGCGGTCCACCACATCGCTGACGTCGGGGGCAGCGCCGAAGGCGAGCTGGACGATGCGGGTGCCGGCCTCGGCGAGGCGGCGCAGGACCGCCTTCTCGGCGACGATGCGCGCGTAGTACCCGGCGTTCGCCGCGGTGGGCACGCTTGAGATCAGGGTATGCATGTAGCCCGGGCCACCGACCCGTTCCAGCATGTCGCGGCGGCTCAGCTCGGCCGCGACGCTGATGACGTCGGCGGGCTCGCCGCGGCCGTACAGGTCGCCGATGACCTCGTAGACGAGTCCGTGGGCCGGGCGGTAGAAGTCCGCCATCCGCAGGACCTCGACGACGTCGGCGATGGCGTCCTTCGACAGCAGCATGCCGCCGAGCACGCTCTGCTCGGCCGGGAGGTCGTGCGGCGGGACCCGTTCGAACTCCGCGCCTCCGCCGGCGCCGCCGCGCGAGATCTCAGTGACGCTCACGACGCGCCCTCCCCGCTCTCCCGCAGATCCAGATTCGAACATATGTTCGTACACACCAGAGCTGCGGTCAACAGGCCACGTCGCCACGCCCGACAGATCTCGGCCACCCGTCGACCCCCGTCACGCCGCACCCGGCCCGGCGGCCGTCCGGCCATCGGCCGACCGAGCGCGGACTTCCTGCCCCACCGGCGTCCCTGCCCGGCGATCCGGCCACGCCATGGCGCTTACCCGACGACCAGCCGCAGACGGAACACGGCCCCGTGCACCCGATGAACGGCCCTCCAAGCTGGCCGGGCGAGTCCGGCGGACCCAGTCTGAAGGGTCCGACCATACGGTTCGACGAGCACCCCCACCAAAAAGTTATCCACAGGCCCTTGTGGAAAAGCTGTGGGTAACCTGCCGGAACCTGGGGATGAGCTCGGGACAGCGGCGCACACCATGTGGAAAACCGGGACCACAAGGGCACGGGACCGCAGGTACAGCAGGCGCCTCCGGCCCTTCTCCTGTGGATAAGACAGGGTGGAAGAAAGTTCGTCACGGGTCTGGTCCCGCAACGACAAACTCCCCCGGACCGAGGACCACCACTGGGGTGGGTCGGCCGGGGGAGTTCGCGTCGGTCCGGGAAGACCGCGCCTCGCCGGCGAGACGCCATGCCGTCTCGCGAGGGGCGTGCCGCCGGTCCTAGGCCTTCTTGACCTGGAGCTTCACCGATGCGGTCACCTCGGGGTGGAGATGCACGGCAACCGTGTACGCCCCGAGGGACTTGATCGGCGTGGTCAGCTCGACGCGCCGCCGGTCCAGCTCCGGACCGCCCGCCGCGGTGACGGCTTCGACCACATCTGCCGCTGTCACCGAGCCGAACAAGCGGCCTTCCTTGCCGGCCCTGCCGATCAGCTCGACCTTGAGGCCGCCGAGCTGGCCGGCGATCTCCTGGGCGTGGCCGAGGTCGCGGACCGCCCGGGCCGAGCGGGCCCGCTTGATCTGCTCGACCTGGCGCTCCGCACCCTTCGTCGCGATGATCGCGTACTTACGCGGCACCAGGTAGTTGCGCCCGTAGCCGTTCGCGACCTCGACGATGTCGCCCGGGCTACCGAGGCCAGGGACCTCCTGGGTCAGGATGAGCTTCACCCCGCCACCCCCTAGCGGGCCGACGCGGTGTAGGGCAGCAGCGCCATCTCGCGGCTGTTCTTCACCGCCGTCGCCACGTCGCGCTGGTGCTGGCTGCAGTTCCCGCTCACCCGGCGGGCGCGAATCTTGCCCCGGTCCGAGATGTACTTGCGCAGCAGCGAGGTGTCCTTGAAGTCGATGTACTCGACCTTGTCCTTGCAGAAGACGCAAACCTTCTTCTTGGGCTTGCGCACGGCCGCCTTGGCCATGGAAGTGCTCCTACCCCGTTGTGTCGACCGCGAGGACGACGAACGCCCGCTCAAAACGGAGGCTCGTCTGAGAAGCCACCGGCCGGCTGCTGCGACCAGGGATCATCATTAGGAACTCCACCGGCCGGAGCACCGGAGGGGACGCTGGCGGGCGCGCCGAAGCCGCCGCCACCACCACCACCGCTGTAGCCGCCGCCACCACCGGCGCCGGCGCCGCCACCACGGGCGGCGCGGACGACCTTTGCGGTCGCATAACGCAGACTTGGGCCGACCTCGTCGACCTCGAGCTCAATCACAGTGCGCTTCTCACCCTCACGGGTCTCAAACGAGCGCTGCTTGAGCCGACCGGTGACGATGACCCGGGCGCCTTTCTGCAGCGACTCGGCGACGTGTTCGGCGGCCTGCCGCCAAATAGAACAGCGCAGGAACAGCGCCTCGCCGTCTTTCCATTCATTGGTCTGGCGGTCCAGCGTGCGCGGCGTGGAGGCGATGGTAAAGCTCGCCACCGCGGCGCCGCTCGACGTGAACCGTAGCTCGGGGTCGCTGGTCAGGTTGCCAACGACGGTGATGACCGTCTCACCGGCCATGGGCGCCCTCCCGGATGTCGGCGGCCCACAACAACGGCGAGACAGCCGTCGTCGCGGACCGGATCATGCCGCCACCCGGCGGCTCTGACGAGGCTTCTTCGGCTCGGGAAGCCGAATGACCTTCGTGCGGATGACCGACTCGTTCAGCACGAGCTGGCGGTCGAGCTCGGCGACCACATCCGGATCCGCGTGCAGGTCGATGACCGCGTAGATGCCTTCGTGCTTCTTCGTGATCTCGTAGGCGAGCCGGCGCCGGCCCCAGATGTCGACCTTCTCGACCACGCCGCCGCCCTGCCGGACGACACCGAGGTACTGGTCAAGGGACGGCGCAACGGTGCGTTCCTCGAGATCGGCATCGAGGATCACCATGAGCTCGTAATGACGTGCCAAGGTTGAACCCACCTCCTGTGGACTCGGGCGGCCACGGATTCTCCGTGGCAGGAGGAGCCGTGCTCCGGATCTGCGCCGCCGCGGACGCGCTCGGCGCCGGCATCCCAGGAGGGACCGCCCGCCGGCACATCCGGGCGATCTTCAGTGCACGGCGACCGCCCCCGGCAACCAGCCGATCCAGGCGAGGGATCGGAGGCTGACCAGCAAACGGACGCGTGCGCCGACGCACGGCGTGTCCCATCGAGCTTACTCGATCCGTTTCGAGACGCTGGGCGCGCCGACCGCCAGGACCACTCGCAGCCAGGCTGTTCCCACGCCGGCCAGGCAGACGAGATCGACCGTGATGAGCAGCCCACGCAGATGACGCGACGGCGTGGGGTCGGCGAGCGCCAGCCCGAGCACCGCGAACGCGGCCAGGCCCGCGATGGCACCCAGCAGCCGGGCGACGGAGCGTGGCTCGATCCGCGCCGGCAGGTCCCCACGGCCGCCGCCGCGCATGGCGCTGCCAGCCGGGCCGCCGCGCACACCTCCGGCCGGTTCACCACTCACTACGACCCCGTCCGTTCCGGCCCGGGAGCCGCGGTCTGCGGCCCCAGCTCCGACGTCAGCTCGACCTGCCCAGGAGTCCCCGGTGTCCACTGCATCGCTCTCCGTTCCTCACCCACGTCAGCGCCATCGTTGCGCATCACCCATGCGGGGATCACCGCGCCGCGCCAGGGATCAGTCGACCCATTGCCCCTGGGTGAAGGCGACGACCAGCACCGCCATCACCGGCGCGCACAGGCACAGATAGCCGGTTGCGAACCTCGGGTGACGTGCGGCGGTCCGCGCGAGCAGGAGGTAGAGCGGGAAGGCCACCAGGATCCCGCGGATTCCGGAGGCGTAGTAGTTCGTACAGGCCATGATCGCGGTCATCACACCGACGAAGGTCGCCTCCCCCCACCGCCGGCCTACCAACAGCACGATCGTCAGCAGCACGCCGACGACCACCGCGAGCAGCTCCCCGCGCCAGAACCACACAAAGGTCGATGCGCCGTTGCCGTCGGTGGCGGACGACCACGTGGTCGCCCATCCTGACCAGGGCCAGTCGAGGCCGCGATGCCAGCCGTCGCGCATCGCATCGGTATAGGAGCCCCAGCCGCCGGTGCGCGCGCGCAGATAACCCAGGTAGGCGAGGACCGGCACCGGCGGGAGGGCCAGTGACAGCGCGGGCCAGGCGAACACCGGCCGTCCCGCCGCACGCCGGCCGACGACGTACTGCACGGCGAGGGCCACGCCGAAGGCGACCCCGCTGATGCGCGCCGACGCCGCGCCGGCGCCGAGCAGCCCCGCGAGCCACCAGCGCTGGCGGCGGGCGGCGAGCCACGACGCCGTCGCGAACGCGAGGAACAGCCCTTCGGAGTAGGCGGCGAACAGAAACACCGCATAGGGGAAGCAGATCAGGCTGAGAACTGCGAACCTGGCGGCCGGCGCCGCGACCTCGTCCGCGGCGAGCCGCCACAGCGCGGCCGCGGTGACCGCGCCGGCCAGCAGGGAGACGACGAGGCCGGCGACGATCCAGTCCGGCACGATCACGTGGACGAGTCGGATGGCGAGGGGGAGTCCGGGGAAGTCGACCTCCGTCCGGTCCACATAGGCGGAGGAGAAATAGCCGTACCGGGCTACCTTGGTGAACAGGCCGACATCCCAGCGATCCCACAGGGTGCGTAGGCCGGGGGCGTTGCGTGCCGGCGCCGAGCTCAGCGCTCGCGCCGCGGCCAGGGAGAGCAGGGCGACGGCAACCCGGCTGGCGAGCCAGAGCGGGACGGCGGCCCGGACTGACTCCGGCAGGCGGGCCCAGCCCGAGCGGGCGATGCCGGTCAGATCGCGGGCGCTGACGAGCTCGTCCACGTCGGACCGACGGTCGGGTCCGGTCAGCTCCCCCTGATCGACCGCGTGCTGCGGCCCGGTCGCCTCCCCCGACCCGGCGAGATCCCCCTGGTCCGGTGGTGCATCCGGCAGGGACGACGGGCCGAGGGACGGAGGCCGGGGGACCGCCTCAGCCACCGGGGGGACCGGCCCCGTCGTCGGCGTCCGGGGCGGCACCCGCGCGGTTCTGCCGTGGCCGGAACAGGGCACCCGGCTCCAGCGGCTCGAACTCCGGGCGCACCGCAGGCTCGCCCGCGGCGCCGGCATCCGTCCCGGCGCCGGCCTTGCCGGCCTTCAACCCGGCGTCTGCCGTGGTCCCGGCGCCGGGGGTCACTCCGGCCTCGGCGGAGGCGTCACCGTCGCGTCCGTCCGCGTCGCCGGTCGCCGCGGGGAGCTCGCGGGCGCGGTCACGCGGCGACCTCGTCGGCCGTCCGTGCCAGCCGCCGCGCACGTCGGGCGCATGGTCCAGCACCCCCCCGGCCGGGTCATCCACCGCGCCGAGGTCCAGCGCCGCAGGCCGGTCCGTGGCGAGCCGGTCGGCCGGCCGCGCCCAGCCGCCGGTACGGACGATGTCGGCCCACGGATGCAGGATCTCCCGGATGACGAAGCCCGCCATGATGAGCAGCACCAGGTCGCGCAGCGCCACCGCACCGACGAACCAGCCCCGGTCGATGCCGCGCCGACCCTGGGTGTCGTTGTAGATGAAGTGCATGAACCGGGTGAACAGCACCCACGCCTCGCAGGCCTGCCAGAGCAGAAACAGCCGCCACCGCGGCCGCGCGAGCGCCACGAGAGGCAGCAGCCAGATCGTGTACTGGGGGGAGAAGACCTTGTTGCTCAGCAGGAACGCGACGACGAGCAGGAACAGCACCTGCGGCAGCCGTGGCCGGCGCGGCGCGAACCAGGTGAGCAGCCCGATCGCGATCACGGCGACGACCAGCGTCGCGGCGGTGATGGTGTTCAGGGTGCCGACGGGCAGGCCGTGCTCCCGGATGCCCTGCAGGACGAGCGGGACGGCGACGGAGACCGTGATCCAGGTGGCCGCCGCCGAGGCGACGACGAGGCGCCGGGTGTCGGGGCGGTGCACGATCAGCGCCGCCGCCACCGCGAGGACGACAGCGGCGGTCACGACACAGACCAGCAGGTGCATCGGCGCGAACCAGGCCGGGTCGTGGCGGTCGGCGAGCCAGGTCGCGCCGAAGGCCACCGAATCCCAGTCGGCGCCCCGGTCGGAGTTCAGATCGACGAACCGCGCGAGGGCGTTGCGTGCCCCGTCCGGACCCCCACCGAGCAGAGGCAGCCAGTCCCCGCCGTGCCAGAAAGTCGCCCAGATGCTGTCGCCGACCTTGTTGTTCTGCTTGTCGAAGTAGCCGGCCACCAGCCACAGCGGCACGACCACGACGACCACCGTCACGATTGCCGTGATGACGGTCTTCGCCAGCTCGCGCAGCTTCCCCGCGCGCAGGCAGACGAAGAACAGGCCGAGCAGGAACAGCACCGGGTAGAGCTTGGTGAGAATGCCCAGGCCGAGCAGCAGGCCAGCCAGCCGCGGGGCCCGTCTGGACCAGGCGAGCAGGCCGCCGGCGGCGAAGGCCACCGCGAGGATGTCCCAGTTCGTCAGCAGATGCAGGATGAGCGCGGGGGCCAACGCGAACAGCGCCGCGTCCCAGACCCGCCGGGATCCGGCCGTCAGCGCGGTACAGGCCACTGCCACGCCCGCCGCGACCATGAACAGCAGCGCGGTGAGGTCGTAGAAGACGGCCGAGCGGCGATCCATCGTGTAATGGTCGAACACCCGCCGGCCGCCGTCGTCGCGGTAGACCGCCCGCGGCCCGGACGCGTGGCCCGCGGGCCAGGAGATGAGCTGCATCGCCGCGCCGATCAGCGGCGGGTACTCCGTCGGGTAGTCCAGGTAGGGGATCTTCCTGTCGACCAGACCCTCCTGACTGTAGAGGGCGACGACGTCGGAGTAGCACAGCGAGCTGTACTGGTGCTCGTGCGTCCAGCTCCGGGTGTCGCGGCAGCCGATCTTCTGCGTGTAGCCGAGGACGCTGGCCACGATGACCAGAGCCATCAGCACGCGCAGCGGAGTCAGCCAGGTCCGCCGGTCCGGGACGACCGCATGTTCGCCGGGCGGGCCGCCGATGAGCTGACTCGCCTCCGCCACGACCGGGTCCTCCCGGGCCGGGCTGACGCGGGCGGGAGGCGCCGGTGTCATGGCCATGCGGGCCATTCTCACCCAACGCACCGACGCTTCAACTCACCTGCTTCCGGAACGGCGCCCGCGCGGGCGGACGGTGACCGGGCTCGATCACCTGGGAGTGGGACCGGTGGACGGACCGCCACCCGTCGCCGCGGGATCGGGGCTGCGGGAACGCATCGTGACCACTCCCCGGCCGCCCGATCCTGTCGACGCGGTCGGCCCACCGGTCACTTGAAAGGGTCGACGAAGATTCCCGCCGGGCGGGGGGACCTGTTCGGGTTCGGGCGGTTCGCGCCGGGCTGCTGGGGCTGCTGTCCGTCGCCGTTGCCGTTGCCGCCGCCGTTGCCGCCGTTGCCGCCGCCGAGCAGGTCACCCAGGTTGAAATCGACGCCACCGGTGGAAGGCGCGGTGCTCGGCGTCATCGTCGGCGTCGGCGCCGGCTCGTTGTCCTGGACGAGTCCACCGAAGGCCGGCGGGTCGAACTTGGATTTCGGCACCCCCTGCAGGGCGGCGTCCATGAAGGCCTTCCAGACCTTCGCCGGGAGGGTACCGCCGTACACCCCGTCCGTCGCACCTGGAATGCCCTTGAGCGTGTCCTTATTCTCGCCCTTGCCGCGGAACATGTCGACGCAGGAGGCGATCTCCTTCGTGTATCCGCAGAACCAGGCGGACCGGAAGTCGCTCGAGGTACCGGTCTTCCCGGCGGCCTCACGGCCGCCCGCAAGCGCGGCCCGGTGCCCGGTACCGGTCGGATCGGTGATCACACTCTGCAAGGCGTAGGTCGCGTCCCGGGCGACCGAGGCGGGAATGACCTGCTTGACGTTCTGGTCGGCGCCCGAGTAGATCACCTGGCCGCTGCCGTCCTGCACCTTTTCCACCATGTGGGGTTTGGCCTGCACCCCCTTGCTGGCGAGGACTGAATAGACGGTCGTCATGTCAATGGGGTAGACGTTGTCCTTACCCAGAGTGATACCGGCGACCTGCTCCAACGCAGTCGAATCCCGAATGCCGAGAAGGCGCGCGGTAGCAATGACGTTTTTGACACCGATGTCCTGGCCTAGTGGCACGTACACCGTGTTGATCGAACCCGCCGTGGCCTTGATGAGGTCCTTGTAGCCGAGGTCGCCCGCATCGCTCTCGTCGTTGTTGACGATGTAGTTGCCCGGCAGCGTGATCTTCGCCGGCGCGGCGAAGGTCGACTTCAGGTTGATGTTCTTCTGGAGCGCCGTCACCAACGTGATCGTCTTGAAGGTCGATGCGGACTGCACCTGCGCCCTGGAGACGTTGTCCTCGTACTGCTCGCGCCCCTGCGCGTCCTTGCCATACAGCGAACCTCCGTACCAGGCGAGTATTCGGCCGGTCCCGGGTTCCACCGCTGACAGGCCGGTCCGCAGATCCGGCACCGCCGCATACGCCGTGCTCAGCACGCCGCTGACCGCATTGAACGCGGCCATCTGGCGACCCTTGTCGATCGTGGTGGTGATGCGCAGGCCACCGCGATTTATCTGATCCTCGGTGATCCCGTTCGCCATCAGCTCACGTTTCACCTCGTCGCGTATGTACGCGACCTGAGCGGAGGAGGTGGTGGCGTTGTCCGCCTTGGGGATGACCGGCGGGGGCTGCTCGCTGGTGATCGAAGGGGGTGCCCAGCCCTCGGCGGCCATCGTCGCGACCACGTCATGCCAGCGGCTGGCCGCCGGCCCGGGATTCTTTGCCGGGTCAAGATAGTTCGGTGATCGAATCAGACCCGCGATGACCGCGCCCTGTTGCGCCGTGAGATCCGCGGCCGTCGTGTTGAAGTACGCCTTCGCCGCGGCCTCGATGCCGTAGGCACCGCGACCGAAGTAGATCGTATTCAGATAGAACCCCAGGATCTGGTCCTTGGAGTACTTCTGGTCCAGCTTGACCGCGAGCACGATCTCCCGCATCTTGCGGGTGAACGTCCGTTCCTGGGTCAGATAGGCGTTCTTCGCGTATTGCTGCGTGATGGTCGAACCACCCTGGAGCTCCCCGCCGCTCACGTTGACGTAGATTGCCCGCGCGATGCCCTTCGGGGAAATCCCGGGCTCGTGATAGAAGTTTTTGTCCTCGGCTGCGAGCACCGCGTGCTGCATTTCCTTGGACACCTGGGCCAGCGGCACGTCGGTGCGGTTCACCGTCCCGATGCGGGCAAGCTCGTCGCCGGTTCCCTGGTTCGACCCGGCCGGCGGCCCATAGAAGATGATCGAGGTCTGGTCGGTCTTCACCTCACCGGGCAGCGGCACTTGGGTCGCCGCGTAGACGACCGCGATACCCGCGACGAACAGCAGGACCGAAGAGAACACACCGGCCAGCACCAGCCTGCGCAGCCAACGCGGCCGCCGACGCCACCACATCGGACCACGCCGGCCCTGGCCCGGACGGGGGATCCGCCCGCCACGGCCCGGCCCGCTCGGCCCACCGGGGCCGTCTGGTCCACCCGGGCCTCCCATCGCCGCCCGCGAGGTGCGCTCGGAGCCTGCCCGGCCCGGCGCGGTGCGCCCGGGGGCCGGCCGCCGAGCCCCTGGCCGACTCGGCCCGCTGCGCCCCTCGGCGGCCTCCCGCTCGCCGACTCGCAGCGCCATCCGCTCGGTCGCCTGGGTGGGCCGATCACGTCGCCGCCCGGCGACCCGGCGCACCGGCGTCACCTCCGTCATTCCCGCGCGATCCGCACCCTCGCGCCCGGCCGACTCCGGCGCCACCTTGTGGTAAACGGTCGCGTCGGCGGTGCGTTCCCGGACGTCGACGCGCCGCAGCGCCGCCTGGTCGACGGTGTCATAAAGCGTGTTGACCCCCGCCGGGCCCCGGGCTGCGCCCGCGGCCCGATCCGGCCCGGTCGGCCGCGGCGGGCGGTCCGGATGGTCCGGGCCGGAGCCGCGCCTGGCGCCGACGGCACCAGCCCGGTCTCGGCCCCGCCCGCCGCCGACGACGGGTTCCTCGGCAGCCGCCCGGTCGCCATGACGGCGCGGATCGGTACCGGCCCCGCCGATGGATGCCTGATCGGTTCGGGAACCGGGGCCCGGATCCGCGACAGGGACGAAGGGCCCGCCCGCGACCGCGCGGGTGGCGCCCGGGTCCCGGGACGGGCCCGGATCGCGGCTCGCCCGAGGATCGCCGGCGGCACCCGCCGCGCGGGGCGTGCCGGCCGCACGGGTGGGACCGGCGACGCTAGATGCAGCACCGCCCGATCGGGCCGCCGGTGGGTCAAGGTCGCGGCCGTCAAATGCGCCCGCGCGCCCGCCGGCCCGGCCGGCGGACCCCCCGGACGCACCACCGGGCAGCGGACTCTCCCCAGCCGGGCCTGATCCCCCGCGCTGCGGCGCCCGCCGGGGGGCTCTGGCCCGCTCGGGGGAGGCGCCGCGGGTGGAGGGCAGAGCGCCACCCCAGCCGTCGTCGGCCGCGGCGGCACCGGGCGACACGCCGCGCTCACCGGGCCGATCAATCGAGCCGCGGTCCGGCACCCAGCCGGCGGTGGGGAGCGCCGCCGCATCGGCACCATCCGGCCGCCGTGCGGGCCCCGCGGCACCGGCGGAAGGAACGGGGACCGCTGCGCGCGCAGGCGGTCCGGCCGCTGCGGCGGGCGGCACCAGCGCAGCGCGTTCGCCCCGCCCATCGGCCGGTCGGTCGGCCGGCCGACCGGCCGGGGGCACCAGGGCGGCACGAGCCCCGCCGCCGGGCCCGCTGCCAGCACCGTCCTGCCCCGGCGGGCCACCCCGCCCCGCCGGGGCAGGCGGGACAGGTCGACCCGGTGGGCCGACTCGGTCAGTTCGGTCGCGCCTAGCCCGATCGGAAGGCGCACCCTGAACCGGGCCGGGGTCAGACCTCGTCGGGTCCGACCCCGGCCCACCCCGATAGCCGCCCTGATCGTAGGGAGAGCTCACCAGCCGCTCCATCCGTCGCTCTGGGACTCCCCGGTCACCGGGCCGCCGCAGGGGACGAGCCGGCACCCCCAACCGCTACCGAAGGTCCGATCCCTGCCGCCCCGGCCCCGCTGGACCCCGGCCGGCGTGGACACCGGCGGCCGCGGACCCCGAGTGGGACCCGGCCGACCACGCAGGATCGGGCCACCCACCGGGTTCACCCTGGAAGGGGCACGACATGGCCCCACCCGTGGCTGGTGCCACGCCTGGACCCGCCGCGAAACCCACATGGCAGACCAGGATCTCACGCCAGATTCCGCCCGCACGCGCAGGGCGCCCGCCGACCGTCACCGGCGCCGCGGGCGACCTCGCGAACTGCGGCGCTGTGCTGGGCCGACGAGTTCAGGTGTCGACTGCGCTACGGCGGTGGTGGCGCTTGGCCCTCGGCTCGCCGGTGCCGATCACATAGGAGGTGGTCAGATGGTTCCATCCGCACGGACGGCACACCTCGACGACATAGACCCGCAGCTCGCCGTACCTCGCCGCGAGCGCCGGAAGGTCCTTT
Source organism: Frankia gtarii (assembly GCF_025403375.1). Classification (GTDB taxonomy): domain Bacteria; phylum Actinomycetota; class Actinomycetes; order Frankiales; family Frankiaceae; genus Frankia; species Frankia gtarii. Next base: position 15,977 of record NZ_JAMPTM010000023.1, on the reverse strand, counting down.
GTCGCCCGCGCGCGGCCGGAGCTTTCACCGAGCTCGTCACCGTAGGTGTACGTGACGTGGATGAGCGGATCGGCGCCGCGGCAGACCGGGCAACGCTTGCTGGTCGGCTCGCCGTGGTACTTGGCTGCCCGCAGCAGGTACGGATGCGCGTCGCAGACGTCAAGGGGCGACACGCGACCCGCGTGGAGATCCGCAAGCGCCGCCCGGCGGGCGAGCGCGTAGTCGATTACCGACCGCGGACGCATGCCTCAACGTTACGCCGCGCGGGTGTTCCAGGCAGATGGTCCGGACGGATGCCCACCGGACCGACTCCGCCCGGACGGCCCCGCCACGCATCCCCCGGAACCGGGCCTCGCGCTCACTGTGAGCCGGATGACACTGTGATGCCGCCCCTACCCGTAGCCAGGTCACCGGGCGGGCACCGTCGGCCTTGGCCCGATCCCGCGGGTGGGTGCTCCGCGGCCAGATCGAATCCCGATCTTCCCTGTGAGCAGGCAGTTTCCAGGGCCGACAGCGGCTGCGGCACGATCGTCGCCGACCGATCGGCACCGATCCGGCATGGCGGCCCGGCGGGGCCGCGTCACGACCGCACCCGGAGGTGGAAGTGTCGTTCTGTCATCTTCTGGTCGCCGGATGGTCATTCCTGGTTGCGGCGCTCGTCCCGAGACGTCTATCCTCGATGTATCGCTTCGATATGTCGGAGCGACAGATATGCACTCGACACCGCCGAGAGCGCCGCACCACGACGCGACGGACCGTGGGGTGACCACGCCCGCCACCGCGGGCACGGCCGAGGAGGGTGGGTCATGCTGGAACTGGCGGTTCTCGCCCTACTCTCCGAGAGCCCGATGCACGGTTACGAACTGCGCAAGCGGCTCGCCGCGCTCCTCGGTGCCTTCCACCGGTTCAGCTATGGCTCGCTCTACCCCTGCCTGCGCCGTCTCGCGGACGGCGGATACGTCACCGCGGACGACGTGAGCGCGACGACCCGGCTCGGTGGGCGCAGTCGGGTCGTCTACACGCTGACCGGCGAGGGCAAGGAGAAGCTCGCTGACCTGCTCGGCGAGGGTGGCCCGTCCTCGTGGGAGGACGAGATGTTCGGCGTGCGGTTCGCCTTCTTCGCGAAGACGGACGCCGCCGTGCGCCTGCGCATCCTGGAGGGACGCCGCGGCCGGCTCGAGGAGCGCCGGGAGAAGGTCCGTTCGGCCCTGACCAGGACCGTCGAACGGTTCGACTCCTACACGCTCGAGCTCCAGCGTCACGGGCTCGAGTCGGTGGAACGCGAGGTCCGATGGCTCAACGAGCTGATCGAGACGGAGCGGGCCAGCGCCCCGGCCAACCTCACGGAACCACAGTTGTCCACAGCATCCACAGGGTTGTCCACAGCTCCATCCACAGGATCGGAGCCATCCACAGGATCGGAGCCTGGCACGCTCCCCTCTCCCGCTCGTGGCAGCGGGACGGGGCGCCGTGCGGGCAGGACAGCCCGGCGGGACGGACGCGGCAGCTACCTCGACGGCACGCACGGCGGCAACGACGGCGACGCGCGCAGCCGGAACAGGAACGCACAGGCCGAGGCTGGCCACGACCCCGGCGGCGAGGTTTCAGCCGGCCGGTGAGTGGCCCCGCACAGCGGCGCCCGCACCCGGCCGGTCGGCTGGGCGGGCGGCACCGTGGCGGAGTCGTTCGCCCGAAATTTCCACTTCCATAGAAATCGCAGCTAAGGAGCAGACCGTCATGGGTTCGGTACGTGTCGCCATTGTCGGCGTAGGTAACTGCGCCGCCTCGCTGGTCCAGGGGGTCGAGTACTACCGCGGCGCCGACCCATCGGCGCAGGTCCCCGGGCTGATGCACGTAACGCTTGGCGATTACCACGTCTCCGACCTGACCTTCGTCGCCGCGTTCGACGTGGATGCCAAGAAGGTCGGTCGCGATCTCTCCGAGGCCATCGTCGCCAGCGAGAACAACACCATCAAGATCGCCGACGTGCCGCCGCTTGGCGTCACCGTCTCCCGCGGCCACACCCTCGACGGCCTCGGCCGCTACTACCGGGAGACCATCGAGGAGTCGGACGAGGAGCCGATCGACGTCGTCGCCACCCTGCGGGAGTCCCGGGCCGACGTGCTCGTCTGCTACCTGCCGGTGGGCTCCGAGAACGCCGCGAAGTTCTACGCCGAGTGCGCCATCGACGCCGGGGTCGCCTTCATCAACTGCCTGCCGGTGTTCATCGCCGGCGTCCCCGAGTGGGCCGAGAAGTTCCGGGCCGCGGGCGTGCCGATCGTCGGCGACGACATCAAGTCGCAGGTCGGCGCCACCATCACCCACCGGGTGATGGCGAAGCTCTTCGAGGACCGCGGCGTGGTCCTCGACCGCACGATGCAGCTCAACGTCGGCGGCAACATGGACTTCAAGAACATGCTCGAGCGCGACCGGCTGGAGTCGAAGAAGATCTCCAAGACCCAGGCTGTGACCTCCCAGGTCTCCCACGACCTCGGCAAGGACAACGTGCACATCGGGCCGTCGGACTATGTGGCCTGGCTCGACGACCGCAAGTGGGCCTACGTCCGGCTGGAGGGCCGTGCGTTCGGCGACGTACCGCTGAACCTGGAGTACAAGCTCGAGGTCTGGGACTCCCCCAACAGCGCCGGCGTGGTCATCGACGCGGTGCGCTGCGCCAAGATTGCGCTGGACCGGGGCGTCGGCGGGCCGATCCTGTCCGCCTCGTCGTACTTCATGAAGTCCCCGCCGGAGCAGTACCGCGACAACGAGGCCCGCGACAAGGTCGAGGCGTTCATCCGCAACGAGGGCTGAACGAGGCCGCTGGCCCGGCCGGCGCCCGGCCGGCGCGCCGATGCCCGCATCCCCGGGTAGGGGATGCGGGCATCGGGTTCGGTCGTCCGAAGGGGGCGACCGAACCCGATGAGGCCCCGGCCACGCGGCGCGGGGGCCCACATGGGCCCACCGGTGATCCGAGGCGGGCCGGGGGGCCCTACGCTGGCAGGCGTGGCATGGTCCGCTAACCTCCGCGAGCTGCTCAGCGGCCGCGGGTTCCGGATGCTGTACGCGGCCCGGCTTACCTCCCAGGCCGCCGACGGTGTCTTCCAGGCGAGCCTCGTCAGCTACGTACTGTTCTCCCCCGAGCGCGCGACGTCCGCGGGAGCGTTGGCCTCGTCGCTGGCGATCGTGGTGCTGCCGTTCAGCGTGATCGGCCCGTTCGCGGGCATCGTGCTCGACCGCGTGTCCCGCCAGCGGGTGCTGGTGGTCAGCTCGCTCGTGCGGATGGTTCTCATGGCCATCCTGGTGGTCCTCATCGCCGCTGAACGCACCGGCGTCGACTTCTACGCGGTGGCGCTCGCGTCGGTGAGCGTGAACCGTTTCGTCCTGGCAGCGCTGTCCGCCGGGCTGCCCGTCGTCGTCGACGTCGACCGCCTCGTCACTGCGAACGCCCTGTCGGTCACCTCCGGCACCATCGCGACCCTGCTCGGCGCCGGTCTCGGCAGCGGCGTGCGGGGCCTCGTCGGCGGCGGCGACCGTACGGTGGCCCTCGTCGCGGGCCTGGCGGCCCTCGCCTACCTGCTGGCGATGGTGACGGCGACGCGCTCCGGCCGGGCCGACTTCGGCCCCGTGATCGCCGTGCCCTGGCAGGGAGCCTGGCGGCAGGCCACCGGGGTCGTCGCCGACATGGTCGACGGCGCCCGTTACCTCGCCGGCCACGGCCCGGCCCGTCGGGCGCTCGCCGCGCTGACCACGTCCCGGGCCGCCTACGGGCTGGTCCTCGTGATGACGGTGCTGCTGTACCGCAACTACTTCACCGGCAGCGAGGGCGGCCTGACGGGCCTCGCCGCGGTCGTGACCGCCAGCGGGGTCGGCACCATCACCGCCGCCGTCGTCACTCCACGCGTCACCCGGCGGATGCCGAAGTCGAGCTGGATCACAGTGGTCCTGGTCTTCGGGGGCGTCGTCGAGGTGGTGCTGGGGCTGCCCTTCAGCTCTGCCCTGTTCATCGTCGCCGGCGCGCTGCTGGGCTTCTCCGCCCAGGCCAGCAAGATCTGCGTGGACACCATCGTCCAGGAGCAGACCGACGACGCCTACCGCGGCCGCGCCTTCTCGCTCTACGACCTGCTGTTCAACGTCGCTTTCGTGGCAGCGGCGGCGATCGCCGCCCTGATCCTCCCCGACGACGGCCGCTCGGCCACGGTGGTCATCATCGCCGGCGTGGGCTACGCGCTGGCCGGGCTGGGGTACTACCGGGCCGCCCGCCGCCATCCCGAGGACCGAGTGATCCGCGGCGTGGGCGACGGGCCACCGCAGCCGCACGAGACCATTCCCCCGCCCAGCAGCTCGGCGGACCCGGCCGGCCGGATCAATCCGATCATCTCGGCGGGGCCGGCCGGGACCCGCGGCTGACCCCGCCGCGGCCGGGTCACTCGCCGGGAATCGGCACCTCGTGCTCGCGGGCCCACCGGAACAGCTCGGCCTCGGCCGCCTCGCGCCCGACGATGCCACGCTCGAAGCGGAGCTCCATCATGTGCGCGCGGGCCTGGCCCACCAGGCGAGACGGGGCGAGCCCGAGCAGCGCCATGATGTCGTCGCCGGACAGCTCCGGCCGGATCGACGCGATCTCCTCACGCGCGGCGAGGTCGGCGATCCGCTCCTCCAGCGAGTCGTAGGTACGCGACAGCGCCGCCGCCTTGCGCCGGTTGCGGGTGGTGCAGTCGGAGCGGACGAGCTTGTTGAGCCGGGTCAGCTGGGGCCCGGCGTCGTGCACGTATCGGCGCACGGCCGCGTCCGTCCACTCCCCGTCGCCATAGCCGTGGAAGCGCAGGTGCAGGTAGACGAGCTGGCAGACGGCTTCCGTGACGTCCTTGGGGAAGTGCAGCGCGGCCAGCCGGCGCCGCGCCATGTCCCGGCCGACGACCTCGTGGTGGTGGAACGAGACCCGCCCGCCCGGGATGTGCCGCCGGGTGCGCGGCTTGCCGATGTCGTGCAGCAGCGCCGCCCAGCGCAGCACCTCGTCGGGCGCGCCCGGCTCCTCCAGTGCCATCGCCTGGCGCAGCACGGTCATGGTGTGCGCGTAGACGTCCTTGTGCTGGTGGTGCTCGTCGATCTCCATCCGCATCGCCGCCACCTCGGGCAGCACCATCTCGGCGACGCCGATCTCGACGAGCCGCTCGAGACCCGCCACCGGGTCGGGGGCGCTGATGAGCTTGCGCAGCTCGTCCCGGATGCGCTCGGGGGAGACGATCGCGAGCCGCTCGGCCCGCGAGCGCATCGCCTCGACCAGCTCGGGCACCGGGATCAGCCCCAGGGCCGCCTCGAACCGGGCGGCGCGCAGGATGCGCAGCGGGTCGTCGTCGAAGGACGCCTCCGGCCTCGCCGGAGTACGCAGCACGCCGCGGGCGAGATCGGCCATCCCACCGAACAGGTCGACGAAGTCGTGGCCCGGGACGGACACCGCCATCGCGTTGACGGTGAAGTCCCGGCGGGACAGGTCCGCCTCCAGGCTGTCGCCGTAGGTGACCGCGGGGTTGCGGGACTGCCGGTCGTACGCCTCGCTACGGTACGTGGTGATCTCGAAGCGCAGGCCGCGCCGGGCGAGCCCGACCGTGCCGAAGGCGATCCCCGCCTCCCAGGTGGCCTCCGCCCAGCCTCGAGTGATCTCCAGGACCCGCTCGGGCCGGGCGTCCGTGGCGAAGTCGAGGTCGGCCGGGGCGCCGGTGGCGCCGGTGGCGGGCCGGCCGAGCAGGGCGTCGCGGACCGAACCACCGACGAGGTGGAGCAGGTGACCGTGCGCGGCGAAGACGCGACCGAGCTCGTCCGCGGCCGGCGGCACCCTGAGCAGCTCACTCACCACCCGTTCGGCCGAGTCCCGCGGGTTGTCCAGACTGATCACTGACACATCTTCAGGTTACGGGGTTCGGCGCGGTGAACCGGCACCCGGACGGGCCGGGGGCGATCACATCGCGGCCGCGGCGGTGCGGATCTCGGCACCGGGATCGACGGGCACAAGCGGGGCGTTCCAGGCACGCGGGCCGGCCGGAGGACCCGAGCCTCGTACGATCAATCCATGCCGCCGTCGACCTCCTCCACCGGGCGCGCGCTGCTGCCCCGGGTGGAGGAGACCTCGGCGGGCGGCCTCATTCTCGACCAGTGCTCCACGGATGCCTCCGCCGCGCTCATCGCCCGCCGGGATCGCCATGGGAGGCTGCTGTGGCTGCTGCCCAAGGGGCACGTGGAGGCCGGCGAGACCACCGAGCAGGCCGCCGTGCGCGAGGTCGGCGAGGAGACCGGGCTGACCGGGTCCGTCCTCGGCCGGTTGGGCACCATCGACTTCTGGTTCGTCGCCGGGGGGGCACGCATCCACAAGACGGTGCACCACTTCCTGCTGCTGCGCAGCGTCGGCTCGCTGTCGGACGCCGACATCGAGGTCGACGCCGTGGCCTGGGTTCCGCTGGCCGAGGTCGCCGCGCGCCTCGCCTACGCCGACGAGCGGCGCCTGCTCGACGAGGTGCCCGTCGTGCTGGCCGCGACCGCATGAGCGCACCGCACCGGCATGGGCGGCTGCGCGGGGTGTCCGACGGCCGCCGTTGGCCGGTCCGGCTCGCCACCGTGGTGCTGCTCGCCCTCGTCATCCCGGTAGCCGGCGGCTCCGCGGCGGGCGCGACGATCCGCGGCGGTCTGGTGGAGCGGATCGCCCGAGCAGATTCATCCACAGGAACACCACGGTCTTCCACAGCTTCATCCACAGGCGAATCGGGCAATCCGCTATCTTCTTCACCGGTAACGGTGGCGTCGTCCACCGTCTCGGGTAACCCGGTGGCCGTCTCGCTGACCGGCGTGCAGGCGCCGGCGGCCGGCTCGTCCGTCGTGTCCGTGCAGGGGACGCTGTCCACCTCGGTGACCCAGCCCCTCACCGACCTGCGGATGAGCCTGGAGATCGGTTCCGCGCCCCTGATGTCCCGCGCACAGCTCGAGACGCTGACGAACAACACCGCCGCCGCTCGCTCCCTGACCAACCGGCCGCTCACCCTCGCCAGCGGCGAAAGCACCCAGCCGCTGCCCGATCCGCCCGTCCGCGGCGCCAACCCGGTCCCCTTCATGCTCACCGGAGCTCTCGGCGCGTCGGCCCTGCCGAGGCCGGTCGGCGTCTACCCGCTGCGGGTCTGGGTCAGCGGTTCCGTCGGCGGGAAACCGGCGAAACCGATCGGCGCCGCGTACACCTTCCTGGTTCGTTCCTCCGGCCAGCAGCAGCGGACCCCGGTGGCCGTGGTCCTCCCCCTCGCCGACCGGCCCCACCTGCGCTCGGACGGCCTGCTCACCGACAACGACCTCGCCACCGAGGTGGGGCCGACCGGCCGGCTGTCCCGACTGCTCGACGCGGCCCAGCCGGATGCGGTCACGCTCGCCGTCGACCCGACGCTCGTGCAGGCGTTGAAGATCATGGAACGGTCGGGGGGCTACAGCTGGGCCAGACCCGGCGGCGCGGTACGGCAGCCGACGGCGGACGCCGGTGCGGTCCACTTCCTGTCCGGCCTCGCGAACTTCGCCGCCGCGGGCGGTCAGGTCATCGCGCTGCCCTACGGCGACGCGGACCTGGCCGCGCTGGTCCACGCCCAGAAGCTGGACACGGTGAAGTACGCCGTCAACACTGGCCAGGTTGTGCTGGCCGGACTCCTGTCTCGAGACACCGCGCAGGTGGGCTCCGTCGCCTACCCCGCCGACGGACTGGCCGACACCACCACCGTGGACGTGCTGCGCCAACTGACGGTCCAGACCGTGCTGCTCGACGACCGGCTGCTCCCCCCGTCGCGCGCCGTCACCTACACCCCGTCGGCGGCCGTCGACCTGCCGACGTCGGCCGGCCCGATCCGGGCCCTGCGGGCCGACCACCGCCTCGCCGAGATCGCCACCTCCTACCGCCAGGCCGCGGACGGCCCCGGCGCCGGGACGGTCCTGTCGCGTTTCCGGGCCGAACTCGGCATGATCGCCGCGGAACTGCCCGATCAGCCGCGGGCCCAGGTCCTCGCGCTGCCGCGGGACTGGGACCCGCCGATCGGCTGGGCCGAGCAGGTGCTCGGCGCGGTCGACAGCGACTACTCCGCCGCCGCCCCGCTCGGCGGGCTCACCAGCCAGTACCTGCCCACCGCCCCGCGCGGCACGCTCGTCTACCCCGCCGACGCCCAGGCGCGGGAGCTGCCCGGCAGCTACCTCGACGCGGTCACGGGCGTCAGCGACGAGGCGCTGGCGCTGGGACCGGTGCTCTGCCCTCGGCTGAAGGCCGCCGTCACCTGCCAGGACGTCAACCCGATGTACAACGCGCTTGTCACAGCAACCTCCGTCGCCTGGCGCGGAGCCGGCATGGTCGACGGTGTGTCGTTGAGCCAGCAGGTGGACGGGGCCGTGTCCGCGATCCGCAACGGCATCCAGGTGGTGGCCTCCCACAGCGTCAACCTGACGAGCAAGCACGGGCTGGTGCCGATCACGCTCGAGAACAACACGGACTTCGAGGTCACCGTCGTGCTCGCCTTCTCGTCGACCAACCACTCCCGCCTGCGCTCGCCGATCCGCCAGACCCGCGCCCTACCGTCGGGGCAGAAGGCCCAGATCGAGATAGAAGTGGACGCCGAGGGCGCGGGGACCTTCCCGCTGGAGATCCGCCGGCTCAACCTCAGCGGCCAGGAACTCTCGACCGATCCCCCGACCCGGGTGCTCGTGCGGTCCACCGTCTACGGCGCCATCGCCACCGCCATCACCATCGGCGCCGTCAGCGTGCTGCTGCTGGCCGTCGTGGTGCGCCTCGCCCGCCGGCTGCGGCCGGGCGCACGGCGGACCGCCAAAGCCCCGAACGCCGCCAACGCCGCCAACGCCGCCAACGCCGCCAACGCCGCCAACGGCGCCGGCGGCGCCGGCGGCGCCCCCGAGCCGAGTGGCGGCGGTGCAGCCACGGTCGGCGGTGCGGCGCTGCCGGGTCCCCCGGGGAGCTTGGCCGACGCCGACCCGCCGCCCGTCTGGCAGGCGCCCGCCGCAGTTGCCTCCGGGTGGTCGAGGGGCGCCCCGACCGCCGACCTCTCGTACGCCGCGCGCCGCGGGAAGGGCGTCACGCCCGCCGCCCACGGCCTGGACCCCGGGCCCAGCCCGGACCTCGGCCAGCACCGGGACCCGGACCCGCGGCAGGACCCCGGCCAGGGCGCGGCGCAGGACGCCGACCCGGGGCGGGAGGCCGCCACCGATCAGGTACCGACCCGCCGGCGACGGAGCGGCCCGTGACCCCCGTCGAGGGGGAGGGCAGCTCGGGCCCACGGCACCGCCGAGGCGGCACCGGTCCCCGAGGCGGCCGCGGCGATCGTGGCCGCGATCCGCGGCGAGACGCCGCCGGCGACCCGGACCACCTGGCCGACGAGTGGCCCGGCGATCCCGACTGGCCGGGGGCAGATCACGATCGGCCCCACGCCTCCGATCAGCCCCACGCGGACTGGTCGTACCCCGCCCAGGACCAGCCGCGGTACCGGGATTCCGGCCGGCCGTACGCGGAACCCGACCATTCCTATCCGGGTGGGGACCGTTCCTATCCGAATCCCGCCGGGCAGCATCTCGACGAGCGGTACCTGAACCACGACCAGCGGTACTTCCCTCCGGACGATCGGTATCCCGGTCCCAGCGGTCAGCCCAGGAATCCGGATGATGAGTTCGGGGGTCGCGACGACGGTTACCGCCATCGGGACGATCCGTATGCGGATGTGGATGGGCAGTATGTGGAGCGAGCCCGGCGGGCGGCCTACCCCGAGCGCCGGTTCGCCGACCACGACCCGGCCGGGCCGTACGGCACGCCCCAGACCGGCGACGACCGATGGGCCGACCCGCGCGACGGCACCGCACCGCGCTCGATCCCGCCACCCGGCGCGGCGCGGGGCCCGGCTCCGGAGGCGACCCGGAAGCTGCCGGCGTCGTCGCGGACTCCACCGCCGCCGCCCAGCGTGCCGCCGCCGTCCGAGGGCAGTCCCGGCTCCGCAGCCCGTGGCCGGGCTCAGCCCGCGCCGCTGGTCGACGGGACACGCACCACCAGGCTGCCCATGCCGCCCAGCCCGCCGCGGCCGGTAGACCCGACGCCTGGGCCGCGGCCGCAGGACAGACCCGGCTGGCCCGCCGGTCCGGGTACCACCGGTCCGGACTCCGACAGGAATGGGGCGCAGGACCAGCAGCCGGATAACACCGACCGCTCCCGGCGCTTCGCTGGCGAGCGGCGTCGGCCGTCTCTCGGCGAGTCCCGGCCGACGGTGGCACTTCCGCGCAGCAACGTCCGGCGCATCCCCCCGGAGTCGCGACAGCCTTCGCGCGGACGGGACACCAACCTGCCTCCCGACGCCCGCGACGCCCGCCGCAGTGGCAGCCGCCTCGGCGCTGGCCGCGACGGCGCCGCCGGCGGTTGGCGAGACGATCCGGAAGCCGACCCACGAGCAGTCAGCGATGTCGGAGACGGCCGGGGCCCGGGGGACGGCAGCGGCCTGCGAGGCGGCAGCGACTTCAGGGACGGCAGCGATCTCAGGGACGTTCGCGCCGCCAGGCCTCGGCAGCCGCCCCCCCGCCACGAGACAGCCGAGCGGAACGGCCGGCGCGACTCGGCGACTCGTCGGACCCCGCGCCCCGCCGACGCGGCGGCTACCACCGCGCTCGCGAAGCCGGCAGCCGCGAAGCCCACGACCGCGACGCCCACGACCGCGACGCCCACGACCGCGACGCCGATGACCGCCCGCCGGGGGAAGGCAGGCGCGGGGAAGCCCGGGCCGAGCCTCGGGCAGGCCAGCGGGATCATGGCGATCGGCACGATCGCTTCCCGGGCCTCCGGCTTCCTGCGCACGGTCGCGATCGCCGCCGCACTCGGCACCAGCGGGGTCAGCCAGGCCTACAACGTCGCCAACACCACCCCGAACGTCCTCTACGACCTGCTTCTCGGCGGGATCCTGACCAGCGTCATCGTCCCGGTGATGGTGCGCGCGGCCAAGGAGGACCCGGACGGCGGGGACAGTTTCGCATCCTCCCTGCTGACCATCATGATCCTCGGGCTCAGCGCGGCCGTGGCGGTCGGCATGGTGGTCGCGCCCTGGATCACCGATGCCTACCTGCACTCGGGGCCGGCGGAGCGGGCGCTGGGCACCGAGATGCTGCGCTGGTTCCTCCCGCAGATCATCTTCTACGGGGTGGGCGCGACGATCGGCGCGATCCTCAACGTCAGACAGTCCTTCGCCGCGCCCATGTTCGCGCCGATCCTGAACAACCTGCTGGTCATCGCCACCTGCGTGGCCTTCGTCTACATCGTGTCGGGACCGCACCCACCCGGGGTGGACGGGCCGAAGGCCATCAGCAACGCGCAGATCACCGTGCTCGCCGGCGGGACGACGCTGGGTGTCGTGGCCATGACGCTCGCCCTGCTGCCATCGCTGCGCAAGGTCGGTTTCCGGTACCGTCCGCGGCTGGACCTGCGCCATCCGGAGCTGCGCTCGGCGGCCCGGCTGGCCGGCTGGACGCTGCTGTTCGTCATCGTCAGCCAGGTCGGCTACCTGGTGATCGTCAACCTGTCGACGGCGACGACCGCGTACACGATCTACACCTACGGCTACCAGATCTTCCAGCTCCCGTACGCGATCATCGGCGTCTCGGTGATCACGGCGCTGTTGCCGAGGATGAGCGGGCACGCCGCCCAGGGCCGGCGGGATCTGGTCCGGGCGGACATCTCGACCGCGACCCGCGTCGCGGTCACGGCAATCGTGCCGGCAGCCCTGTTCATCCTCGCCCTGGGACGGCCGATCGCCGTCGCCGTGTTCTACCACGGCGCGGTCCGATACCACGCCGCGGTGGACATCGGCGACACGCTCAGTGCCTTCGCGCTGGCCCTGGTGCCGTTCTCGCTGTTCCAGGTGCAGTTGCGGGCGTTCTACGCCTACCAGGACAGCCGGACGCCGGCGCTGGCCAACATGGGCGTCGTCGCGGTGAACGTGCTGGGCGCGGTGGTGCTCACCGTGCTGGTGCCCGAGCAGCATCGCGCGCCGGCGCTGGCACTGGCCTTCGCCTTCGCCTACCTGGTCGGGCTCGCGGCCACGACGATCCTGCTGCGCCGGCGGCTGGGCGGCGTCGACGGCAACCGCACCGCCCGGGTGATCACTCAGGTCGCGGTCGCCGCGGGCCTCGGCGCCGTCATCGCGTCCCTGCTGGCCCGCGGAATCCGGTCGGTGATCGGGACGGGCTGGCTCAGCTCCGGGGTCGCGGTGGTGATCGCGACCGTCGTGGGCGGCGCGCTGTTCGTCGCGGTTGCCAAACGGATGAGCATTTACGAGGTCAACGCTCTGATCGAGGTGGTCAACAGCCGCCTCGGTGGTCGCCTGCGCCGCGGGCGCGGCCGGGGTGGGCCCGGCGGTCCGGCCTCACCCCCGGCACCGACCGGGCGGACCCGGCAGACCGGGCGCACGACCCGCCGGGAGCCGTCGTCGCGGACGACCCGTGCCGCCACACCGCCGCGGCGGGAAGGTCCGGACGACCGGCCGGGACCCGCGGCGGGGACGCGCCGGACAGGCCGACCGCCGCGGCGGCGCTGAACCGCCCCCACCGAAATCCGTACGAGGCGTGTTCTCGTGATGTGCGGTGTACGCGAGGTCGAGAGGGCCTGTCGAGCCATCCGTCGTTACAACCCGGTGTAGTTGAGAAACACCGAAAAGATCACCCTACTAATGCGTGGGGATACGACGGAGGTTCATCGCAGCTCGGCGGGCCGCACGACCTGCTTCGCTGCCCGGCCGAGCGGACCATCGTGACTGATGGAAACGCCCTTTTCGGCCTTGCGGCGGGCGCAGCCGGGTACGGCCGGGCTCGGCCGGGGGCGGTCGAACCGGGAGCCTCGGAGGTTGGTCGGAGACGACCAGGCGGGCGTCGTCACAGCCGGTACACAAGGGCGGGTTGTCCCAAGACATTCGCGAGATCCTCCGCGCCTCCTCGTACACTGGACACGCTGTGCGCGGGCCCCGCCCAACGTCGCCGGTGAACCAGGCGCAGCCTCCGCTCGTCACGTTGTTCACCGTGGCGACAAGTTCCGGGCGACGAAGGATTCCGGGGTCTCCGCCCACGGTCACGGCACACTGGGCGGACCCCTGCCCGGGTGAGGTTAGGCAAGCCCGACGGCGGATCGTCCACGTCGGGCCCGTGGACGACGGAGGCGCTGTGGTCGACGGAAGCAACCGACCGCAGGCTGAGGACGTCGACAACGACGTGACACTGACCGCCTCCGCAGCCCGGAGCCCGTCGACCCCCGCCGGCACCGCGGTGCTCGCCGAAACCGTCCTCGATCGCCGTTACCGCCTGCTTTCCGCACTCACCAGCCGCGGGCCGGTCACCCTCTGGCGCGGCGACGACAAGGTGCTCGCCCGGCCGGTCGCGGTACGCATCGTCGAACACGGCCCGGTGAACCCTGGTGACAACGGCGCCCCCGCCGCGGACCCGAACCAGGAACAGGCTGCCCGGCGTCTGCTCGCCGCGGCCATCAACTCCGGCCGGCTCGTGCATCCGGGCGCCGCCTCCACCTACGACGCCACGACGACGACCGCCGGATCGCGGCGCATCTCCTACGTCGTCTCCGAGTGGGTCGACGGCAAGACCCTTCGCCAACTCACGGCGCAGGGGGCGCTGCGCCCCGAGCAGGCCGGCGCCGTGGTCCTCGCCGCGGCCCGGGTCATCGCCGCGGCCCACGAGCGGGGCATCCATCACGGCGACCTGAACCCCGGCGACGTCATCGTCTCCGGCCACGGCACCGTAAAGATCATCGATCTGGAGATCGGCGGTGTGCTCGCCGAGCTGGAGCGCTCGGGGACACCAGGGGAACTCGACGGCGCTCGGACGGGCGAGGATGCCGAGGCCACGCAGGTGGTGGGCGAGGCCGACGGCGCCGCCGCCGACCTACGGGCCCTCGGCGGTCTCCTGTACGCGGGGCTCACCGGCCACTGGCCACTCGGCGGGGACCGCGGGCTACCCACCGCCCCGACCTCGGGCGGGCGGCTGCGCAGCCCCCGGCAGGTCACTTCGTCCGTGCCCCGCGACCTGGACGCCATCACCATGGCGACCCTCGGCGACGAGCGGGCGGGCGCGCCCATCACCACCGCGGCCGAGCTCGTCGAGGAGCTGGAGTCGATCAATCCCGTCGACGCCGTGCTCGACACCGGCCTGATGAGCCTCGGTGAGGCCCCGCCCAACACCGAGGCGATGGACGTGGACGGTTTCGCCTCCTCCGACTACCGCGCCGCGTCCGACTACCCCGCGCAGGGCCACTACACGGACACCGCCGGCTATCCCGGCCCCGCTCCCGCCGGCCGCGACGACCGCTACGACACCCGCGTCGACCGGGCCAGCGGGCCGCGCGGCGGCGACACCGGATACGGCCGCGGCGGATACGACACGCGCGGCGGGTACGACAACCGGAGACGCGACGATCGGCGGGACGACCAGGGCCGGGACGACCGGCGGGACGACCAGGGCCGGGACGACCGGGGCTACCCCGCCGGTGCAGGCGGCTATCCGCCGGCGGACCGCTATCGCGACGCCCCGCAGCGCGGGCGCGGCGGATCCGGCCCGTCGCTCGGCCGGGTGCTGCCGTGGATCGCGCTCGTCGTGGTCGTCATCGTCGTCGCCGTCGTGGCCGTGTTCGCGCTGCGCGGCTCCGGGGGCGACGGCGACAACACCAACCCCTCGCCGGCGGCCTCCAACCGGCCCGACGCGTCCGGAAGCGTGCTGAACCCCACGGGTATCGACTCCTTCGACCCCGGCGACACCAACCCTGCCAAGACCGAGAAGCCAGCCGATGTCGACAAGGCAAAAGACGGCAATCCGACCACGGAATGGACCACTGAGGGTTACCGCAGTGCCAGGTTCGGCGGCCTCAAGACCGGCGTGGGTCTGCGACTGAACTTTGGCCGGCCGATCACCCCCTCCACGGTGACCGTGCAGATCGGAAGCAAGAGTCCGGTCTCCTTCGAGCTGCGCAGCGGGGATTCGCCGGCCAGCACGATCGACAGTTACAAGGTTGTTGTGCCCACGCCCAGCGCCGCGGGGGAGGTGCCCCTGACCATGCCCTCCGACCTGACCCCGGCCCAGTACTGGGTGGTGTGGCTGACCTCCCTGCCGCTCGACGACGATGGGCAGTACCGGGGCTCGATCGCGGAGATCACCTTCCGGTCCTGACGGGGCCCCGGACCGATCCCGGCACCCCATCACCGAACGTGACGTGCGGCTCAGGGTCGACGACGTGCTCGGCCGGCCGCCCCGACGTTCCGCACGGCCGTGGTGCTGGCCGACGTCCCGGGACCGCCCCTCGCGGACGGTGCGCGACTGGTCGATATGCCTGCCGGCACGGCGAAAAGGTGCTGTTCGTGGGGACGGGCGAACCTCGCCCTGTTTCTCGGTCACCCACCGCCCGGGAACCCCTGAGCGCCGCCCACCGTCTCAGAAGTAGGACACCACGATGCGGTGGCCCCCGCGCGGCGGCCACCGGACGCCCGCAGTCGGTTCGCCGGTCGCGGTCCCCGCCAAGCGGCCCCAGGGTGCCCGGACCTGCCGGAGGAGGTGATCAGCAATGGCGACTGACCCGACAGACGAACGTCACCGACCCACGGACCCACGCTCCGCGTTCCCGCTCGGCCGCCGGTCCCGCGGGCACGACCAGCATCCCGACGTGGAGCTGCTCGACGCCGTCGCCGGCGGCGAGCCAGTCGCCCGCTCGACCCGCGACCATATTGAGACCTGCCTGGCGTGCCGCGAGTCGATCGCCGCGCTTCGCAAGGTCCGCGCCGACCTGTCCCGGCTGGCCGCGATGACGATGCCGGGTGACGTGGCCGAGCGCATCCAGGCGGCGCTGGCCGCCAGCATGCCGCCGCGCCCCCGCCCGGTGCACGATCCCGCCGCCCGGCCCGGCTCCGACGCGACCACCACCGACGCTCCCGCAC
>NZ_JAMPTM010000239.1 GCF_025403375.1 Frankia gtarii | reverse complement strand
GCCCCGGACACCGCCGCTGCGGCCGGGCCCCCGGGGAACCCGCCCGCGATCCGGGCGGGGACGGCCAGGCCGACCGCCTCGAACAGCCGACGCCGCGCGGTGGCCTCATCGATGCCATGCAGGTCCCGGTAGGCAATCGTGCCCAGTACTTTCGGTGGCGTGCAGTCGGCGACCCGCAGCGGGGTCAGCGTGTTGTCGGCTAGGGCGCTGGTCCCCTCCTGCGTGCCCCAGGGCGACGCGAAGTACGCCGGCGAGCAGATCGCGATCGTGCGCCGGGCAAGGGTCATCTGCTCGTTGATCCATTCGCCGACCACGGCCGCGTACTCCAGCAGGGCCAGGCCGCCGAGGTGCATCTTCGAGGAGGACTTCCCGCCCTCGTCCAGCGACTCGAAGCCGCCGGAGCGCTGGAACGCCGCCTTGACGGCGTAGGCCGGGACCTCCTTCCCCCGCTGGGTGGCGACGGTGCCCTCCGTGGATCACTCAGACTGACGCGATCCGCATGATGGTGATCGTGCGCCGGTCCGCGTGTCCGGATCCCGCATTTCCGAACTTCGTTGCGGCCGTCCGGGCCGCGGTATGCGACAAATCCGGCCGAAGGCTCCGGGAATCGACGCAGCACCGGACAGGGAAGATTGCTCCGGGATAGGAACGATTATCCGGCGGGATCCGCGCGACGCGGGGCGTGCTCGACGATCTGATGCTGGAGATACGGCCCGCAACCACGACCCCCGTGACCCCACCGACGCGGCCGGGGCGGCTACATCCTGGGAAAACTCCATCAGAAACCCTCGTCAGTGGCGGTGGCGACGACGGGATGGTGCCTGCTGTTGGCGGTGCGCCGACCCGCACCGCACGGCGGCCGACTGCCCCGCCCTGGGTTATCCCAGGCACCAGCCAACCCGCCTGTCCGGTGAGCGTCGAAGTTGTGATGTTTCGCGGCGGTTATGGCAGGCTGTATCGATATGAGTACGGGAATGGGGGTCCCGGTGTCGAACGGCTCGGCGGGGGAACCGGCGGGGTCATCGCCGGTGGATTTCTTCGTCTCCTACACGGGGGCGGATGAGGAGTGGGCGACGTGGGTCGCCGGGGTGCTGGAGGCGGCGGACAGGTCGGTGCGGGTGCAGGCGTGGGACTCCCCGGCGGGGACGAACTTCGTCGTCTGGATCAACGAGCAGATGACCCTTGCCCGGCGCACGATCGCGATCTGCTCGCCGGCGTACTTCGCGTCGCCCTGGGGCACGCAGGAGTGGACCAGCGCCCTGGCCGACAACACGCTGACCCCGCTGCGGGTCGCCGACTGCCAGCTTCCGGCCGTGCTGTCCACCATCAGCTACCGGGACCTGCATGGCGTCGACGAAGCGGTCGCCCGGCGCCGGCTGCTGGAGGCCGTCGGCCTGGTCACGCCTTCCCGGGGCCCCGTTAGGTATCCCGACGATACAGATCCGGTGCGGGCGGAGTTCCCGGGCAAGGTGTCGAACGCGCCGGGCCATGACCGGCATTTCATCGGTCGTGCGGCGCAGCTCGACCAGATCCGCCGGCGGCTGGCCGCCGGCCCGGTGGTGGTGACCGCGCTGCACGGGATGGGCGGGGTCGGCAAGACCCAGCTGGCCGTCGAGTACGCCCACCGCCATGCCGCCGACTACAGCCTGCTCTGGTGGGTCGACGCCGAGCAGACGGCACTGATTGCCGAGAAGATCGCCGCCCTGGCCGGGCCCCTCGGTCTGCCCTCAGCCCTGCCCGTACCGGACGCCGCCACGGCGGTCCTGGCCGCGTTGGGCCGGCGGGGGGACTGGCTGCTGGTGTTCGACAACGCCGAACAGCCCGGTGCCCTGCGAGGCTGGTTGCCGCCGGGATCTGGCCATGTGCTGATCACCTCCCGTAATCCGGATCCGGCCTGGAACGCGCTGGCCGCGACCGTGAAGGTGGATCTGCTACCCCGCGCCGACGCGGTCGCCCTGCTGACCCGCCGCCTTCCCGGCCTGGATCCGGTGGTGGCGGACGGGTTGGCCGGCGAGTTGGGGGATCTGCCGTTGGCGTTGGCGCAGGCCGCCGGCTACCTCACCCGCACCCGCCTGCCCCCCGCCGACTATCTCGCCGCGTTTCAGGCCCGCCGTCAGCGATTCCTCGGTGAAGGCGACGACCTGCTGCACGCCGGGCGGGTCGACACCTGCTGGTCGCTCTCCCGGGACCGGCTGAACGATGAGGCGCCGGCCGCCGTGCGGCTGCTCGAGCTGTGCGCGCTGCTCGCTCCCGATCCCATCCCGCTAGTCCTGTTCACCGCCCGGCCTGGTCTGCTCGACGAGCCGCTCGCCGGGATCGCCGGCACCCATCCCACCCTGGACGACACGGTCGGCGCCGTCGTCGACTACTCGCTGGCCCGCCGCACCGGGGACAGCATCGTCGTTCACCGCCTGATCCAGACGGTCATCGCCGGCCAGCTCACCCGCACCCGCCGCCGGGAGTTGACCGACACCGCCGCCCGCGTCCTGGCTGCCGCCGCCCCCGGTGACCCGCAGGATTCGGCGACCTGGCCGGCATGGACCGCGCTCGGCCCCCACCTGCTACACGCGGTCGACCGGCTGCACGGCGCCGACGACCCTCATCGGCTCCGCCACCACGCCACCCGGTTCTGCTACCAGTTGTATGCCCACGGCAACTATCCCGCCGCTTACGCCCTCGCCACCGACCTCCACCGGCAGATCACCCTCCGCCTCGGCTCCGACCACTCCGACACGTCGAGCATGGTCACGGTCGACCCACCGCGCGAGTCGGCGGAGAAGATCGCCCGCATGGCGCTGGCCGAGCTGGCCCATGCGGCTAAGGATCCCGTTCCTCCGTGGCGCCGGTCGGGCGTGCGGGTGTTGGGGCTGCTCGCGCTCGTGATCCTGCTCCTGGCTGCGGGGGTCGCCTGGATAGTCTGGCCGCAGGCGGATGGCTCACCGCACGACTGCCGATCGCGCGCGGGTGTGTCGGTGTCCTGGGTCGATGGCCAGTGCATCGGTTACAGCGACGGCAGTTACCGGTTCAACAGCGGGGGGACATCGCCGTCCGCCATGGCCCTGCGCGAGGTGCAACAGAAGATCCATGAGCAGAACCTGTGCGCGGCGGAGCTCAACCACCGTTCCGTGCCGGAAGCCCAGTACCGGCTCATGACGCTGGTCTACTTCGCCGGTTTTACCGGGGAGACCGACAGTGCCTGGACGGGCGCTCAGGTCGCGGAGCTCGAGGGGCTGCTCACCTGGCAGCGGGAACTGAACCGGATCAAGGGCGGTCGGGGGGGATGCGCGGACACGTCGGAGAGCTCGGTGGGGGTGGCGTTGCGCGTCGTCATCGCTAACGGGGGAAACGCGATGACGTACGCGACCCGGGTGGCCCACGACAATCTTGTACCGTTGGCCACCAGCCCCGCGGAGAATGTGCTCGGGGTCATCGGCATGGATCGCAGCACCCTGGAAACCGGCCAGGCCATCATGACCCTCGGAAAGGCCGGCGTGCCCGTGGTGGGGACGACTCTGTCGGGCGATGGCATGCAGGATTTCTCGCCGCTGTATTTCCAGATGGTGCCGGACGACGAGCGGGAGGCCCTGCTGGTTACCAGCTACGCCGCGAAGAACGCGAAGACGAGGATCAGCGTGTACTACCCACAGCCGCCCGCGGACACCTATGACGCGGGTCTGCCCGCGGTGGACGACCGCTATGTCTACACCATGGTTCGCGACATCCGGGACCAGGTCCGGCGGAGCGCCGACACCATGCCCGGCACCGTCCTGACCTACGATCCGCGCGGCTGGGGACCGGGGCAGGCCACATCCGACTGGTTCAGCAAGCAGTGCGCGACGCAGCGCCCGAACGATCTGATCTTCTACGCCGGCCGGCACCCGGAATTCCCCGAGTTCATAACCGGCATGAAATCGTGTCTGGATCCCGGCCATTTGTTGCTTGCCGACGACTCGGTGTCGCGGTTCGTGGTTCAGGCGGCGGGCGGGAACGAAATCGCGGGCGCTTTCCGGTACGTCGCCAAGGGCGCTTCGGTGCTGCTTGCGGGCAAGGAATGTTTTAACGGGAGCCTGGGGAAAAGCAGCTCGCCATTCGTGACGGGCTCGCTGCGGGAATTCTGCACCAACCTACACAACATGTATGTCAAGACCGGGATGACACAGCCCACCACGGTCTGGCCGGACGAACGGATCGGCTTGGCGTACGACGCGACGAAGCTGTTCGTCGACATCGCCAGGAATCGGCCGAATGTTACCCGCGCGAACATTGGGGACGAGCTGCGGCGCCCCTTCCCAGGCAGGGAGCAGTGCGCCGACAACGCCAACTCCGCGACCGCGTGGCCGGGGGCGACCGGGTGCCTCGACTTCGGCGCCTCCCAGGTCGCGGTGACCAAACGGCTGGCAATCATCCGCCTCGACCTCGGCTCGACCGAGCTACCGAGCACTGGTGGCACGCCGAACCAGGACCCGGAGGCCGACGACCGAAACATCTGCAAGTACGTCATCAGCGGCCTGGAGCCGAAAACCACAGACTGCTTCGGCCGGCGGCTCGCACCGCTGCCGCTGACGACAGGTCCTGCCGGTGCCATCGGCGGGTAGTTCACGTCGATCCGGCCTTCGGGACGGGCGCGGTCAAGGTGACCCCCGCGCACGACCCGAACGACTTCGTCATCGGGCAGCGCCACGATCTGCCGACCACCACGATGATGGACGAGCGGGGCATCATCACGACCCACGGCCCCTTCCAGGGGCTCGGCCGCTTCGAGGCCCGTTCGGCGATCCTCGCCGCGCTGCGGACGGAGGGCCGGATCGTCGCGGACGTCCACGCCGCGGATCCCGGCGAACGCGTGAACGTCCGCGGCGATCTTCGCCTTGTCCGCAGCCGTCAGCCGAGCCCGGCACGTAGGCCGCGTTGTCGTTCTTCTGGACCTCCCCGAGCTTGCCCTGGTAGGAGCCGCCGACCGCGCCCAGCAGCAGCCAGCCCACCGCGAGGACCGCGAACACATAGACAACCCGCGGCCGCCGGCGGCGGGCTGAGCCGGATCCGCCCGTTCCTTCCCCGGGCGGCCGACCACCGGGCGCGGCGGCGGGGTGCCCGAGGGCGGCTGCCCGCCGGCGGGGCCGCCTCTACATCCTGAGAGCACCGACGAGGACCCGGACCGGTTCAGACGAGGCTGCCCACCTCGGCGGCGGCCCGCGCGGCGAGCAGAGTGTTGCGCAACAGCATGGCGATGGTCATCGGCCCGACACCGCCGGGGACCGGGGTGAGCAGGCCGGCGACCTCGCGCACGGCGTCGAAGTCGACGTCGCCGCGAAGGCCCTGCTCGGTGCGGTGCATGCCGACGTCGATGACGGTCGCTCCCGGCTTCACCGCGTCCGGGCCGATGATCGCCTGCTTCCCGGCGGCGACGACCAGCACGTCCGCACCGCGGCAGACCGCGGCCAGGTCCCGGGTGCGGGAGTGGCAGATCGTGACGGTGGCGTTGCGCCCGACCAGCAGCTGGGCGACCGGACGGCCGACCAGCTCGGAGCGCCCGACGACGACGGTGGGGGCGCCGCTGAGCTCCACGTCGTAGGCGTCGAGCAGCTCGATGATCCCCGACGGGGTGCAGGGCCGCAGTCCGGGCAGGCCGCGGGCGAGCAGGCCGACGCTGGGGGTCGTCAGCCCGTCGACGTCCTTCTCCGGTGGGATCCGCTCGACCAGCGCGGTGCCGTCGAGCCCCTCGGGAACGGGCAGCTGGAGCAGGATCCCGGAGACCGCGGAGTCCGCGGCCAGGGAGTCCAGCAGAGCGGCGATCTCGTCCTGGGGGGTGTCGGCGGGCAGATGCTGGTGCAGGTCGGCCATGCCCGCCTCGACGCAGGCCCGACGCTTGCCGCCGATGTAGACCGCGGACGCCGGGTCGTCGCCCACCAGGACGGTCGCGAGCCCCGGCTGGCGGCCCGTGGCTGCTCGGAATTCGGCGACGTCCCGGCCCACGTCCGCACGTACTCGCGCGGCCACGGCCTTACCATCGATGATCACTGCGCTCATATCGGCCTTTCGCCCTCACGATGTCCGGTCGGATCCGCCGTCGACGACCCGGCGCGCCGCCCAGCACCGCGTCACGCGGCCGGCGTCGGCGACGGCCCGATCGAGCACGCTACGCCAATCCGCCGCAACGGTGCCCGCGAGCGTCCCCGGCCGATGACCGGAGGATGGGATGGAATGCCTCGCGACCCGGCGGCGGGCCACGGCGGTCCCCATCGGCCCGCCCTGCCCGGACTCTGCTACCGCCTCACCTCCGCCGGGGTCGACCGGGCCCGGCACGGAGATCGTCGACAGGGCGGCCGCAGCCTCATGCGGCGTTCTAGCCTGGACGGGTGCCGGATTCCGTGAGCTTCGACCGCATCGCCCATCGGTACGACGCCACCCGGGGCGGCGACGAGCGGGGGCGGCTCGTCGCCGAGGCGGTCGCCCCGCGTTTACCCGGGAACCGGTTGCTGGAGATCGGCGTGGGCACCGGGTTGATCTCGCGTGCCTTCGCCGAGCGGGGCAGGTCCGTGGTCGGCGTCGACCTGTCCGCCCGCATGCTCGCGCATGCCCGCGGGCGCCTGCCCGGCCGGATCGTCCGTGCCGACGCGGCGGCCCTGCCGTTGCGCACCGGGTCCGTGGACGCCTGCCTCGCCGTCCACGTCCTGCATCTCGTCGGGGATCCCGCTCGGGTCCTCGCCGAGGTCGCTCGGGTGCTGCGGCCGGGTGGCCTGCTCGCGGTCGTCGGCGTCGCGGAGCACGCTCAGCACAGCGACGTCACCGCCGTGCTGCGGGACCTCAACGAGGCGCTGTATGCCGATCGACCCCGCCGGGACCGGCCGGAGCTCCTCCTGCCGGCCGCCGAGCGCAGCGGGCTGCGGCTGGTCGAGGAGTTCTTCTTCGCACGAGAGGAGCGGGAAACGCTCACCCCGACCGAGGCCCGCGCGCAGATCGAGGGCCGGCTGTGGTCGACTCTGTGGGACCTCACGGACCGGCAGTGGACGACGATCGTCGAACCGGCCGTCGCCGCACTGCACCGGCTGCCCGGACCCGACCGGCCTCGGCCGGGCGGCCGCCGTTCCCACGCAATGATCCTGCGACTGACCGACGCCGCCGGCGAGGGCGCGCCACTCCAGGAGCCCTGACCAGCCCTGCAACGGCGCGGGTGCCCCACGACAGCCTCCGCGGGATCACCGGGTCAGGTGCCGAGCCTGCCAGGGGACAGCGAGCGGACCATCGGCAGGCTCGGGGTCGGCACCGCTCCGAGCCAGAGCCGCACTTCACGGGCGGTGCACAGCCGCACCACCCGGGCGGCCGCGCCGTGCGCGTCGAGAGCCCGCAGCAGGCGGGCCCGGCCGTCCCGCGGGTAGTTCCACAGCCAGCGAAGGAACGCCAGGTCCAGCTTCTCGGGGCAGCCGGCGGCGGCGTCGGGACGGTTGCGGCCATGCCAGCGGGCCCAGCGGCGCACCACCCGGGCAATGGCGATCCGCCGCGGCAGGTCGAGGAAGACGATGAGCTCGGCGGCGGGGATGCGCAGATCGAGCGTGCCGCCGTAGTTGCCGTCCATCACCCAGGCCGGTTTCGCAACGAGGCTGGCGACGACGGCGCGCCACTCTTCCACCGGCGTCGCGACCCAGCCGGGCCGCCAGAAGTGCCGGTCGAGGTGCACCGCGGGCAGGCCGGACTGCCGCGCAAGCTCACGGGCGAGGGTGCTCTTGCCGGCGCCGCCGCTGCCGACGACGAGGACCCGCTGGACATCGGGGGTCATCGACAGCGGGCCCTGCCGGCCCGTCCCGAGCGCATTCACAACGCCAGTGTCCCACCGGGGCGATCGTTCCGCGTGCGGAACGTGCCGCTTCGACCCACCCGTGCCCACCCGGATCGGGGCGGGCCAGACGGCTACCCGGCGCCGAGCCGGCGCTACGCCAGCCCGGCGGTCCCCCTCAGGCGGCGAGGGTGTGGTGGGCGAAGAACTCCCACATCACGGCGGAGGCGTTCGGTGCCGGCGGCGGCGGATCGGCCTGCTCTCGTGGCCGGGTGCCCCCCGGCCAGGCATGCCCGGCGCCGGTGATGCTGTACAGCTCGACGGCGCCGCCGGGCGCGCACGGGCCATAGACGTCGTGGACGACGGCGCCCTGCCGGGAACGGGCCGGCGTGGCCGGGCAGCCGTCGCGGCCGGTCCAGAACGCCATCGCCTCGGCCACCGACCGGTCGGCGCGCTCGTCGCCCTGACGCAGCCCGATGGACGACTCGCCACCGTCGTAGCGGACCTTGCCGTCAGCGGTGCCGTGGAAGGCGATGACCGGTAGGGGCCGGCTCGGCGTGCAGGCGGTGGTGTTCATGGCGCCGGAGACGAGGGCGATCGCGGCGATGCGCCCGGTGAGTTCGCAGCCCAGCCGGTAGGACATCATCGCGCCGTTGGACATCCCGGTGACATAGATCCGCGCCGGATCCACCGGGTATTCCCGGGGTAGCTGGTCGAGCAGGGCGGCGATGAAGCCGACGTCGTCGACGCCGTTGTCGTGGGCGTAGCCGCAGCACGTGCCCGCGTTCCAGGTCAGCAGAGCCGTCTGGCGCCGGCCGGTGCCGTCCGGGTAGACGGCGAGAAAACCCTCCCGGTCGGCGACCGCGCTCATCCCGGTCTGCTGCTCGGCCTGGCGGGCGGACCCGCCGCCGCCGTGCAGGACGAGCACGACCGGCAACACGCCTCTGGTCACCGGCGCCGCGCTGGTCCCGGGCGCCGTGCTGGTCCCGGGCGTCGCACTGGTCGCGGGCGTCGCACTGGTCGCGGGCGTCGCACTGGTCGCGGGGACGGCAACGGACGGCACGTGGACGAGGTAGGTGCGCTGACGGCCGTCGGGGGTGGTCAGTGTGCGCCCCGTGGTACCGGCGTGCAGCGCTGGCCCGCCGGTACTCCCGACCGTGGCCGGGGAGGCCGGGAGCGGGGAGGTCGAGAGCGGGGAGGCCGACATGCCGCCCCCGCACGCACCGAGGGTGGCGAGAAGCAGGACACCGATGACAAGACCGCCCACGGCGGCCAGCGCGGGGCGCGGGGACCGTCGGCGCCACGGCCGGCCTCGAGCCATCCCGCCGGATGCCTCGCGCTCCGCCCCGGACGAATGCACCCGACCCCGTCCGACTGTGCCGGCGGTGTCCCGCCGCATCCACGACCTCACGTCGCCGAAGGTAGGGCCGCCGGATGTGAGAAGGGTGAGAGATCAGCTGGGACGACTCAGCCGAGACCGCGGGAGTCCTGCTTGAGTGCCGTGTCGATGGTGAGGGCGGCGGCGACGACCAGGCTGTGCAGCGGCTGCGGCAACGGCCGGTGGATCTGGACGACGTAGTTGTCGGCCGTGGTGAACATCGTCCGCATGAGGCCCTCCCAGGTCTTGGTGACCCGGGCGACCTCGACGTCGGCGTGGTCGACGATCGAGAAGTTCCACGCCCGCCAGTTCTCCGCCTTGATCGCCCCGACCGTCGTGCCGCCCGACTGCAGATCGAACCGGATCCGGCCGAAGACGTTCTGCTGCGCGATGACGCCGAGTTCCGCGCCGTCCGGCAGCGAGACGATCACCTTGGACTTGAGCACCTTCGCCGGTCGGTGCAGGAGCAACTGGACGGTGCCGGCGGCGTCGCGGACCTCGAGACGGTGGGAAAAGTACTGGTCCCAGGAGGTGAGCACCCGTGCAGCCTTCTTCAGCGCGCCCTGGCCGACCTCCACGACCGAGCCGATCTGACGGCCGCCCTGGTCGAACACGGCGTACTCGTTCGTCACCTCGATGATCTTGGTCTTCTGGTTGACCACAAGCACGGGCTCGCTGAACAGCGTCCCGCCACCCGGCCCCGCCGATTGCACACCGGCCTGTTCCTGGACCTGCCGTTGCACCTGCTCGGCGTTGTAGTCGGTGTGCACCGCACCCGGCTGCACGCCCAGCGGCGTGCCCCACGCTGTCTCTTATACA
>NZ_JAMPTM010000238.1 GCF_025403375.1 Frankia gtarii | reverse complement strand
GCCCCCGGGTCTGGATCCCGCCGGTCCCCCACCCGGACGGCCGGCGCCGATCCCGGCCGGAGCGCACCCGGCTACGGCCCCGCCCGCACCCCGGCCGACAGCACCGGCCGGATCACGTCGACGCCGCGCCGTGGCCTGGGCAGTCGCCGCGGCGGCCGTGGCCGGCCTGACCTACCTTGCCGGCCACGACCCGCATGACCCGTCGACGGCGATGCCCGGCTGCCCCATTCGTGGCGTGACCGGTCTGGACTGCCCGGCCTGCGGGACCCTACGCGCCACCTACGACGTGCTCCACGGGCAGTGGGCGGCGGCCGGCCACGACAACGCGTTCGTCCTGGCCTGCGCGCCGCTGCTCGCCGCTCTGCTGGCCCGCCAGGCCCAGGCCGTGCGCCGCGACCGGTACGCCCCCCTGCCCGCACCGCTGGCCTACGCGCTCGGCGGCGCAGCGCTGACCTGGATGATCGTGCGCAACCTGCCCGGCTGGCCGCTTACTCCCGGTTCGCACGGCTGAGCGCATCCCTCGATGATCATCCCGGCGAGATGCCGTCAACACCGTTGATTATCTTGAATCGGGATTGGAGCTGACCAGCCCCGAGGCCGACTCCTCCGGCTGGCCGGGAATCGAGACGGTTCCGTCGTCGGCCTCGGTCGACGCGCCACCCGCGCGCACCGGGAAGGCCAGCGCCTCCATCTGCGCCCGGCGGTCGGGCGGGATGGGCGTCGGTACTCCGTCGACGAGGTGGACCAGGATGCTGTCGCAGAGCCCGAGGCAGACGCCGTCGCGGAACAGGCCCGCGCTGTGCACGAACGAGGAGGTGCCGATCCGGCCGACCCCGCAGCCGACGACGTACGTCGCGGGATAGCGCGCCTCGGCCAGGTAATGGATCGAGATGTTGGCGACGACGAAGGTGAAGCCCTCGAACGGCACGGGCCTGCCGTCGGTGAAAATCCGCCAGTCGAGGGTGATGCGCGCGTCCTCGTAGAAGGAGGCCAGCGCGACGTTGTTCAGGTGGCCGTTGCCGTCCAGGTCACTGAACCGCGCCTGGACGGGGTGACTGAGCGGGTAACTGGCGAGGCTGAGCCGCTCCGGATCGCGTCGTGGGTCCATGCCGCCACTGTGCACATCAGCGCGCCCACCTGGGTCGCCGTGCAAGCAATCTCTCATCAGCGGGCCTGCTCTCATCGGCGGGCCTGGTCCTGCCCGCCCAGCGGCACGCCGTCGACGATCGTCAGGCGGACCTGGGCGGCGGACGGGTCACGCAGGGCCGCCCGCAGGGGGCGGTGCAGCAGGCAGAGGTCGCCGCGTGCGCCGAGACGCACGCGGCGCACGCGGGTCGGGTCCGCCGGGTCGGTGAGGAACAGCGCCAGGGCCGAGGCGGCGTCGAGGCGTTCGTCGGCTCCCAGGACGATGCCCGCGGCGGTGCGCCGCGTCACCGCGGCGGCGATGGCCCGCCACGGGTCGGGATGGCCGAACGGCGCGTCGGTGCCGGCGGCGAGTCCGATGCCGGCCCGCACGAGGGAAGCCGCCGGGTACAGCGAGGCCGGATCCTCGTCGGTGACGTCGACGAGGTAGCGGTCGCCGCGCTCGGCGATGAAGTTGGGTTGGGTGACGACGACAAGCCCGGTGCGGCGTAGCTGTCCGTGCAGCTCGGGTGGCACGACAGCGCCGTGCTCGAGGCGATCGCCGCGGCGGGGGCCGGCGATGTCGAGCGCGGCGAGCGTCAGCACCGTCTGGACCCGGGTCACGCAGTGCACGGCCACCGAATGGCCGGCCCGGTGCGCCGCGGTGAACCGGGCGGCGAGGGCGTCGAGGTCGGGCAGCGTGTCGTCGACGAACCCGGCGACGCTGCCCACGCCGACCTGGACGAACGCACGAACCCCGGTGTCATGCAGCCGGCGGATGAGCTCGCGGAACCGGACGGGCTCGAGGAGATGGCGCAGGGCGAGCTCGCGGACGGCGTTGTGATCGCGCGGGTAGGGCGCGACCGTCGTCGCCGACCAGATCGGGATCGTCGCCTCGCCGAGAGTGGTGTTGGCGAGGCTGGTCCGCAGCCGGTCCAGGTAGGGGGCGAGGAACGGGGAGTGGAAGCCGGAGCGGAACGGCAGGACCTGCCCCAGTACACCTTCGCGGCGCAGCCGCTCCAGCGCGGTGCGCACGTTCTCCTCGCGCCCGCAGATGATCGACTGGTGCAGGCAGTTGTCGTGGGAGACGACGATCTCGTCGAGGTCGGCGATGACCTCGGCGGCACGCACGGCGCCGCAGCCCAGCGCCCCGAAGACGACCCCGGGCACCTCAAGCGCGGCCGGGTCGAAGCCGGCGATGAAGGCGTCGGCGAACTCGCCGGCGATCAGCCCACTGCTGATCATCGCGTTCCACTCGCCGATGCTGTGCCCGCCGACGAGGTCCGGGACGATTCCCAGCCGGCGCAGCGCCTCGTCGAGGATGCGCCCCACCTCGACGCTCGCGACACCGTGCCGGCCGAGCATCCCGGTGTCGTCGAGGGCCGGGCGGGCGAGCCCGAAATGCGCGCAGACATCGTCGATGCGCGGGGCGAACTTGTCCTCCAGGCCGCAGAACAGCAACGCCGTCTGCCCGGGTGGCGTCCCGTCGGGCCGGGCGGGGTCGAGCAGGCCGGCCGAGGTGAACCACAGATCGTTTCGGCCCCGCCACGGGTTGCCCCGTTCCACGATCGTGCGGGCCAGCGTGAGCCGGCGCGGGCTCGGCGCGACCAGGGCGAGGCGCCAGGGACCGCCGGATGGCGGGCTCGCCGCGTCATCCCGGTCGAGCAGCTCCGCGTCGGGGGCATCGAGCTGGGCGAGCAGCTCCGCCGGACTGCTCCCGGCGAGCAGCAGGACCGGTTCCGCGGCCGGGTCGGCCACCCGCGGCGCAGCCGCCGCCACTGACGCCCCAGTCCTCGACGTCCCAGCCGTCGACGTCCCAGCCGTCGACAGTCCAGTCACCGACGTCCCGGCCGTCGACAGTCCGACTCCCGCCGGATGCGCTGGCGCGGCGGCGGGGAAGGTGCGGGCCGGGGTCGTCGGGGCGGTCGACGGCGCCTCTTCGACGACGAGATGGGCGTTGATCCCGCCGAAGCCGAAGGCGTTGACGCCGGCGCGCCGGGGGCCGCCGCCCGCCGGGGTGTCCCAGTCGGTCGCCGCGCGCACCGGCGCGAACCGACTGCCGGCGAAGGCGGCGTGCGGCTCGTCGCAGTGCAGCGTCGGCGGCAGCACCCGGTGGTGCAGGGCGAGCGCGGTCTTGATCAGGCCGGCCGCGCCGGCCGCGGGCATCGCATGGCCGATCATCGACTTGACCGAGCCGATCCCGATGTCCGCCCGCCCCGCGCCGCCCGTGCCGGCCGCGGCCGCCGTGCCGAAGATCCGGCCCAGGGTGGCAAGTTCCACGGCGTCGCCGGTCGGGGTGGCCGTGCCGTGCGCCTCGACCAGGCCGATCGCGCCCGGTGCGGTCGGGTCGAGCCCGGCGTCCGCCCAGGCGCGGCGCACGGCGAGGGCCTGCCCGTCGACGGCGGGGGCCATCAGGGAGGCGGAGCGGCCGTCGCTCGACGTGCCGGCGCCACGCAGCACCGCGTAGATCCGATCGCCGTCGCGGCGGGCGTCGGCCAGCCGGCGCAGCACCAGCATGCCGACGCCCTCGCCGATGAGGATGCCGTCCGCGCGCCGGTCGAACGGGCGGATCGCCTCGCTCGGCGACAGCGCGCGCAGCAGGGAGAACACGCTCCAGAACGACGGCTCATGAACGAGATGAGCGCCGCCGACGATCATCGTGTCGGTGCGGCCCGAGCCAAGATCGCGCATCGCCATCTCGACGGCGATGAGCGACGACGCGCAGGCCGCGTCCACCGTGTAGGCGGGACCGCGCAGGTCGAGCCGGTTCGCGATGCGGGACGCGGCGAGGTTGGGCACCAGGCCGATCGACGCCTCCGGCCGGGCCGGGCCCAGCTGGGCGACGAACGCCTCGCGGACCCGTTCAACCGCGTCGGCGGGCAGGTCCGGCAGGACCTCACGCAGCGTCGTGACGAGCTGGCGGGAGGTGCGCACCCGCTGCTCGAGCCGGGCCACCCCGGATCCCACGTATCCGCCGCGGCCGAGCACGACGCCCACCCGCTCGGCGTCGCCGAGCCCGTCGGGCCCGCCGGCGTCCGTGATCGCCTCGGCAGCGAGCCGCAGTGCCAGCAACTGGTCCGGCTCGGCCCAGTCGACGGAGTTCGGCACGAGGCCGAATGCCGTCGGGTCGAACGTCGCGAACTCGTCGACGAAGCCGCCGCGCCGGCAGTAGAAGCCGTCCGCCGCACCGGCCGGCGCCGCGCCCGCGCCGGGCGGCCGCTCGGGCGGGAAGTAGTCGTCGACATCGAAGCGATCCCGCGGGAGCGCCTGGATCGCGTCGACCCCGCCGGCTATGTTGCGCCAGAACGTGTCGAGGTCGCCGGCGCCCGGGAACAGCGCCGACATCCCCACCACGGCGATCGGCGGCGCCCCGGACCCGCCGCCGGGGTCACGCATCGAACGCCCCCGTGTCGGCGCACATGTAGACGACCTGCGCCGGCCCGCCGGACGGGCCCGCCAACTCGCGCAGCAACGCGGCGACCCCGACAGCCGGGTCGATCAGGCCAATACCGCGGCGGGCGTACTCCCGGGCGAGCTCCGCCGAGACCATCCCGCCACCCGCAGCGCCGGCCGGCGAGGCCCAGGGGCCCCAGTCGACGCTGACGACACGGCCGGCGAAACGCCCCGCCGCCGCGCTCGCGAGCGTGTCGAGGGCATCGTTCGCGGCGGCGTAGTCGACCTGGCCCCGGTTGCCGAAGACCCCCGCGACGCTGCCGAACAGGGCGACGAAACCGACGTCGTCGCGCACCGCGGCGAGCAGCGCCCGGGCGCCGTCGACCTTCGTCCGGTAGACCCGGTCGAACGACTCGGGTGTCTTGTCGCGCAACAGCCGGTCGGCGAGCAGGCCCGCGCCGTGCACCAGCCCGTCGAGGCGACCGCGGCGGGTGTAGACGTCGGCCACCACCGCGGCGACGGCCGCGCCGTCGCGCACATCCACCGCGTGGTATCGCACCGAGGACGCGAGGCCGCCCAGGGTCGCCAGCGTCGCCCGCACCTCCCGCTCGGCCAGCAGCCGGGCGACGCTGGCCTCGATCTCGGCCGGGCGACGCACGCCGGTCTCGATCAACGCGCGGCGCAGCGCCGGCGCGTCGGCGGCGCCCGCGGTGGCGGGATCCTCCGGCCCGACGGGTGGCGTGGTGCGCCCGATCAGCTCGACGGCGCAGCCGCTGCGCCGGGCGAGCTCGATGGCGACCGCCGCGGTGATGCCCCGGGCGCCGCCGGTGAGCAGCACGACCGAGGACGGTCCGAGCCCGGCCGGCAGGTCGCCGGCCCCGTCGACGCCCGCGGGCCGCACCCGCGGGGTCGCGCGCACCCCGTCCCGGTAACCCACGACCAGCGGTCCGCCGGGGGTGAGCAGCTCGGCGAGCAGGCCGTCCGCGATCCGGCGGGGCTCGTCCTTCGGCTCGACGTCGACGAGGCGCAGCGCCAGGCCGGGGACCTCCCGGGCGATCGTGCGGACGAGACCGGCGAGCCCCGCGCCCGGGGTCGGGCGAACGGTGAACTCGCCGGCGTCGGCGCGACGGGCGTATTCCAGAGTGTCGATCGCGCGCGGGTCGGACGTCGTACCAGGGCGGGCGGCGCGGGTGCGGCCGAACCGCCCGCCGTCGCCGGTGGCGATGAGCACCCGCCGGCTGCCGCCGAGAGCGGCGGCCCGTAGAGCGGGGAACGCGCCGGGCAGGATCGCGTGCTCGTCCGCGTCCGGGTCGGCGGAGGCGATCCAGATGAGGCCGTCGGTACCGACTCCGGCCCGGATCTGGTCGACGAGGCCGGCGTCGGCGGCGGTGAGGATCCGCACCTCGGCGCCCGACTGCTCCAGCCGGGTGGCAAGCGCCAGGCCGACCCCGAGACCGCCCTCCACCAGCAGGAACCGGGAGCCGGAGAGGTTGACCGGCGCCGCACCGGCCGGCGCGGGCAGGATCTCCGGCTCGACGACGAAGCGACGCAGCGCAATCGCCTCGGGTGACTCGCCGGTCACCGCCGCTACCGCGGTGGAAGCGCCGGCCGGACCGGGGGACGCCGCCGGAGCCGAGCCTGCGACGGTGACGGCAAGGCGGTCCATCACCCAGTCGACGATGCCGCGGACGGTCTTGATCGCCGCCAGCTCCTCGACGACCTCCTCGTCCAACTCCCCCGAACCCGCATTGACCAGCCCCAACCGCGCCGCCAACTCCCCCAGGATCTCCGTCCGCTTGATCGAATCAATCGACAGATCAGCCTCAAGATCCAGATCCGGCTCCAGCATCTCCACCGGATAACCCGTCTGGTCCCCGATCACCCCCACCACCGCGTCCAACACCGCCGACCGAGCCAGCACCGCGGGCCGAGCCGCCGGCGCCGCCGCGACGACCGGGGCAGCGACGACCGGGGCAGCGACGACCGGCGGCAGATCGACGCCCGCCGGGTCCGACACGGGTCGTCGGACCGCCGGCGCAGTCGCCGCTGCGCCGGCGGTCCGTGCCTGCCCCGGCTGAGCCTGGTGGGGGACCGCCGGAACGGCGCCGATGCCGTCGCGCGCCGCTGGGCGGTCGAGGCCGGTCGGGTCGTAGCCCAGGTAGCCCAGTACCACGTCACGCTGCGCCGCGACCAGCTCGCGGGTGGTCCGCAGGAACTCCAACACCACGGCGTCCACCGGGCCGCCACCTCCAAGCTCGGGCAGGCCGGCGGCGAGGACCGCCGGATCATCGGTCAGGTCAGCGGGCACGAGCGGTGGCGCCGGATTCCGCGAGACGAATCCCCGCACGCCCTCGATCGCGGGAAACTCGACGGAGGGTGCCGCAACGGACGGTCTCTCCGTGGGTGCCGTGGGTGCCGTGGGTGCCGTGGGGGCCGGAGCCGCGGGTGCCGCCGTGGCGTCCGCGGAAGCCGCCGTGGCCGGCGTCGCCGGGTCGTCTGTGCCCGGACCGAGGGCGCGGACCAGCCGGGTCGGCGGCCGCAGCCCGCCCGGCAGGAAGCGGCCGTCGGCGGTGCGCACGTAGGCCCCGTCGATCAACCAGCCGGGCCGGCGCGGCACGTCCGTGGCACTCACCACCCGGGCGTCACGCCCGGCGAACAGGGGCGCCGAGTCGACGCCGACGCCGGCCGCGGCGAGCTCGGCGAGCGCGAACAGCAACCGGCGCAGCCCCGACTCTCCCGCGACGTCGGTGGCCACGACCCGGTGCGGCCGCCCGCCGAGGATCTTGCCGACAAGCTGGGAGAGGACCCGACCGGGGCCAACCTCGACGAAGGTGCGCACGCCGGCCGCGTACATCGCCTCAATCTGCTCGTTGAACCGCACCGGCGCCGCCACCTGGCCGGCGAGCGTCGCCCGCACCTGCTCCGGCGCCGACGGGTACGGCTCGGCGGTGGTGTTGGACCACACGGGCAGCGCCGGTGCGGCGACGTCGAGCGCGGCGAGACGCTCGGCGAGCGTGCCGGCGGCCGCAGCCACGACCGGGCTGTGGAACGCGCAGGCCACCGGGATCGGCCGGGCGGTCATGCCGGCCCGGCCGAGGGCGGCCACGGCGTCGCCCACGGCGGCGGTCGGCCCGGAGATCACGCACTGCCGCGGGGCGTTGTGGTTGGCGATGACGACGTGGCCGGCGATGACGACGTGGCCGGCGCCGCCGACGTGGCCGGCGCCGCCCGCGGCACCGTCGAGCCCGGCGAGCACCTCGCGTACCCGCTCGACGGGTGCCTGGACGGCGGCCATCGTGCCCGGGTCATCCCCGGCTGCGGCGAGGATCGCGGCGGCCCGCGCCTCGCTGAGCCCGACGAGGTCCGCCCGGTCGAGCGCCCCGGCGGCGCACAGGGCGATCAGCTCGCCGTAGGAGTGCCCGCCGACGTGGTCCGGACGGACCCCGAGCCCGGTGAGCAGGTCATGGACGGCGAGGCCGGCGAGGCCGAGCGTCGGCTGGGCCGCCCGCGTGTCGGTGATCGCCGCCACCTGATCGGCCTTCTGTTCCCGGGTGAACGCGGCCGGGGGGAACATCGTGTCGACCCACTGGGGGGCCAGGTCGAGCACGGCCCGCAGCCGGGGGAAGGCGACGAACAGGTCGGCGAGCATCCCGGGCCGCTGGCTGCCCTGGCCGGGGAACAGGAACGCGGTCGCGCCCGGCTCGGCGTCGTCACGGACGAACAGCCCGGCGCGGGGGTTCGCCGTGAACGTACGAGCCGCCTCGATGGCGGCGGGCAGCCCGTCGAGATCCTCGACGACGAACGCGACCTGCACCGGGCCGCCGCCGGCAGCGCAGGTGGTTCGGGCCAGATCGCGCAGGCGGAACGGCCGCCCGGCGTCGTCGTTCGTACCGACCAGGGCGGCGAGCCGATCCAGCGCCCGGTCGGCGGCCGCCCGGTCGGCGCCGCGCACGGCGAACAGCTCCGCGGGCCAGTGGTCCAGGCCGTGGGCGGGTTCCGGCCCGCCGTCGTAGGCGGACAGCACCACATGGAAGTTGGTGCCGCCGAAGCCGAACGCCGACACCCCGGCGTGGCGTCGGCCTGGGGGCGCCGCCCAGGGCTTCGCGGCCTCGTCGAAGTAGAACGGGCTGGTGTCGGCGTCCCAGTAGGTGTTGGGGGTGTCGATGTGCAGGGTCGGCGGGCGCACGCCGGTCTCGACCGCCTTCGCCGCCTTGATCAGCCCGGCCAGGCCGGCGGCGCACTTGGTGTGCCCGATCTGCGACTTCACCGAGCCGACCGCGCACTGGCCGGGGGTCGCACCGTGGTCGGTGAACACCTCGGTGAGGGTCGCGAGCTCGGTGCGGTCGCCGACAACGGTGCCGGTGGCATGCGCCTCCAGCAGGCCGACGTCGCTCGGCGAGATGCCCGCCCGCGTGTAGGCCCGTTCCAGGGAGAGCACCTGACCGGCCTTGCGCGGCGCGGTCAGCCCGAGGGCGCGGCCGTCGGAGGAACCGGCGACGGCCCGGATGACCGCGTGGATGCGGTCGCCGTCCCGCTCGGCGTCGGCGAGCCGCTTGAGCACGACGGCGGCGGCGCCCTCACCCAGGCTGGTGCCGTCGGCGCCGGAGTCGAAGCTGCGGCAGCGCCCCCCCGGCGACAGAGCGTGCACGGAGGAGAACAGCAGGAAGTCGTGCGCGCCGGCGTGGGTGTCCACCCCGCCGCAGAGCACCAGGTCCGAGCTGCCGGCGAGCAGTTCCTTGCAGCCGGCGTCGAGCGCGGCCAGCGACGAGGCGCACGCCGCGTCGACGGTGAAGTTCACCCCGCCGAGGTCGAGTCGGTTGGCGACCCGCCCGGCGATGACGTTCGCGAGCATGCCCGGGAAGGAGTCCTCGTCCAGCTCGGGCAGGAACTCGTCGAGCTCGGCGGGCAACGGCCCGAGCAGCCCCGGCCACAGCGAGCGCAGCCCGTAGGCGCCGGACAGGTCGGTGCCGGCCTCGGTGCCGAAGACGACCGAGGCGCGGGAGCGGTCGAACGGCCGGCCCTCACCGGCCGCCTTCTGCCCCGTGTCGTAGCCGGCGCCGCGCAGCGCTCGGGTGGCGACCTCGAGGGCGAGCAGCTGGCTGGTCTCGATGCTGCGCAGAGACCGCGGCGGAATGCCGTAGGCCAGTGCGTCGAACGGGATCCGCGGCAGGAATCCGCCCCACTTCGACGGGGTGCGGCGCCCGGCGTCCTTCACCACCGCGTCGGCCCGGTAGTACACCTCGGGGTCCCAGCGGTCGGCGGGCACCTCGCGGATCGCGTCGTTGCCGGCGACGACGTTCGCCCAGAACGTGGCAAGGTCCGGCGCGTCGGGGAAGATCGCGGCCATCCCGACGATCGCGATGTCGAGCGGCTGACCGGCGCGACGCGAGTCCGCCTCGCTCGCCGTCGCCGTCGCCACCGCCGTCGCCACCGCCCGGCCCGCGGCACCGGTCGCCTGCCCCC
>NZ_JAMPTM010000237.1 GCF_025403375.1 Frankia gtarii | reverse complement strand
GACCCCGGCCCCGCTGCGCAGCTGCACGGCCCCGCCCACCGCCGCGGCCGGCGGGGCGGGGGCGCCGATCCTGATCTACCCCCTGTGCTGACCTCCGTCGAGGTGCTGGTCGCCGTCGAGGTGCTGGTCGCCGTCGAGGTGCCGGTCGCCGTCGAGGCGGGGCTGCCAGTCCGGTGAACGGCCGGTGAGGGCGATCAGCCGGGTCCACTCGTCCGCGTCGGCCGGCACCGTGACGGGGGTGGCGAAGATGCCGACCACTCGCCAGGCGTCGATCTGCCGGCGCAGGCTGTCGTGGACCCAGTGCACGAGTTCGCGGTTGTTGCCGACGGTCCGCGCCGACGTGGTGTCGCCGGGCAGCCGGCCGGCGGCGTCGATCGCCCGAGCCAGGTCCCAGCTGTGGATGAGCAGGTCGGCGGTGAGCTGGAAGGCGTACTCGCCCGCGGGAGTCGGTCCGAACGACAGCATCGGGATCGACGACCAGGCCTGCGGCCGGTCCCAGGCGTCCCGACTACGGCGAGCCGTCGCCGTCCAGCGCGCGACCGGATCGTCGCCGAGCTGATCCCCGTCGAACCGGGTGCCGATGTCCTCCCGGGTGAGGCCGGCCAGCAACGGCGGGACCCACAGGTGCTCGACGGTGAGATGGTTGACCAGCGCGCGGGCGTCCCAGTCCCGGCATGGCGTCGGCGCCGCCCAGGAACCGGGTGGCACGGCCCGCACCTGCATGTCGAAGGTGTCCAGCGCCCAGTCGAGCCAGCCGCGACGTTCCGTGACGGTAAGCGTGCCCACCATCGTCGTGCTCCTTCCCCGCCGCATGGCTGATCGCCCCGGGCCGGCGCGCCGGCGGCGCGGACAGCCCGTCCACTGCCTACCCGGATGCTCGGGCCGCCCAACCGACCCCGCCCGGCCCGCATCGGGTGGTCTTCCCCCGGGTGAGGTGGGCGGCGCATTCGCGGGCGCGCCGACGGTCCGCGGCGGTCCGGACCGGTTCGACGCCGCCCGTCGCGACCGTCATCGCCGGCCACGGCCCGCCAGCCGGGCATCGCGGGGCGCATCCCATTCGCGGCACTCATCCGGCTCACACCAGCCGCCTGCAATCATCTCCCCTCATGGATGGTCGCCGACTGCCGTCGTGGCCCGTCGTACGGGCCGATGCATGCCTCCCGCCGCCGCATGCCGTACACCTCCGCCGGCCGGACGCCGCGTGAGGCGGACTCCCGGCCCGGCGGGACCGGACGAGTCCGTGCCGCCGGGCGGTGGCGTGCCCGCACCGGCGGCGCCCCCCGACGCCCGGCGGGGCGGCATCTCCAAGGCCGCCGACCTGCCGCGGACGCTGGTGGTGGCGGACAAGTTCCCCCCGGTCCTCGGCGGCATTCAGACGTTCGCCTGCCACCTCACCGCCGGCCTGCCCGCCGACCGGGTCATCGTCGTCGCGCCGGCGGCGCCCGGCGCCGAGGCGTACGACCGCACGCTGCCCTTCCCGGTGGTTCGGGCCGGCGAGCGGATCCTCACCTCGCCGCGGTCCCGGCGGATGCTGCGCTCACTCGTACGCACCGAGGGCTGCGAGGCCGTCTGGTTCCCCACCGCCGCGCCGTTCGGGATGCTCGCCCCGACGCTGCGCGAGGAGGGCGTCACCAGGGTGGTGGCCTCCAGTCACGGACACGAGGTCGCCTGGTCCCGGCTGCCGGTGGGCTGGTCACTCGTGCGCACCGTGGCCGCCCGCGCCGACGTGCTGACGTATCTCACCGCGTTCACCCGCCGCCGACTGGTCGCCGTGTCCCCGAAGGGCACCACCCTCGCCCGGCTCACCGGCGGCGTCGACACCCACCGCTTCCGGCCCGGGGCCGGCGGGGATGACATCCGTCGCGCCCTGGGCTGGTCGGACCGCCCGGTCGTGATCTGCGTGGCCCGGATGGTGCCGCGCAAGGGGCAGGACACTCTCATCCGCGGCTGGCCAGCTGTGCAACGCCGCCACCCGGGGGCACGCCTGCTGCTCGTCGGGCAGGGACCCGCCGAGACCCGGCTGCGCCGTCTCGCCGGGCAGGTCGGGGTGGCAGACGAGGTGCACTTCGCCGGCGCGATCGCCGAGGAGGAGCTGCCCGCCTACCTCGACGCCGCCGACGTGTTCGCGATGCCGTCGCGCACCCGCTGGCTCGGCCTGGACCTGGAGGGGCTCGGTCTGTCCTCCCTGGAGGGGGCGGCCAGCGGGCTGCCCGTCATCACCGGCGCCCAGGGTGGGGCGCCGGACGTCGTCCTGCCCGGCCGCACGGGCGAGGTCGTCGACGGCCGGAACACCGCCGCCGTGGCCCGGGCCGTCGTGGACCTGCTCGACGACCCCGACCGGGCCGCCCGGATGGGCCTGGCCGGGCGCGAGTGGATGCGCGAGGCGTGGAGCTGGGGTGGACTCGCCGGACGCCTCGCCGGGCTGCTCGCGGGCGGCTCGGGTGCCGATCTCGACCCGGTCACGCGACACTCGGGTGAACCGTCACGGGCGCGTCGCGGAATTCTCGACGAGGACGTGCCGGGGAGCACCACTCCGGATGGCATCATCCCGGACGGCATCGGGACGGACCGGGTCGACGTGGCCCAGGGCCACGCGAACGCCATAACGGGAGGACCGTGATGCGCCAGCTACCACTGGAGGCGTCGGCGGCGGGCGGCGGGGCACTGCCCGCGGCGGCTCTCGACGCGAGCCCGACGGCGGTCATCACCCGGACCGGGGCGACGGTACCCGTGACGCCGGGCGGGCAGCTCGTCCTCGCCGGCCCGAGCGGCGCCCTCGCCGGCCCGAGCGGCGCCGTGGCCGTGGCCGTCGGGCCCCGGCGTGGCCGGTTCTGGCTGGTTCGTCCGCTGCTGGCCTGCGCGGCGCCGCTGGTGGCGGTGGTGTGGCTGGTGCGGTCGTGGTCGACGGTGCGGACCGGCATCGACGCGCTGGCCAGCGCCCATCCGTTCTGGCTGGTGGGGGCGGTCGCCGTCGCCCAGCTCACCTGGGTTGCCGGCGCGGCCTGCCAGCAGGGGACGGTGCCGCGGTCGCTGCCGGTCCGCCCGCTGCTCGCTGCCCAGGTGGCGGGCAGCGTGGCCAATCACGTGCTGCCGGCCGGGTTCGGGGTCGGCGCGGTGAAGCTGCGGTTCCTGCATCGGCACGGGTTCTCCCTGCGGGAGTCCCTCACGGCGGTCGGCCTCGACGCCACCGCCGGGGTCACCACCCATCTGGCCGTGCTGGCCATCCTGCTGGTCGGGGGATTCCTACCGGTGGACTCCGCCCGGCTGCCGGACGGCGGCCCGGTGGCCCTCGGCGTCGCTGTGGCCGCGGCGGCCGTCGCCGTCGCCGCGCTGCTGGGCTGGCTGGTGCCGGCGGCCCGCCGGGTGGCGCACGGGGTGTGGGCGCGCGTCGTCGACCAGCTTCGGTCGATGCGCTCCACGGTCCGCTCGCCGAGCCGGGCGGCCCTGCTGTGGGGCGGGTCGGCGGCCATCCCCCTGCTGCACGCCGCCACCCTGTGGGCGGTCATGCGCGCGCTGCACCTCCCGCTCGGCGTCGGGGCCGTCTTCGCGCTGTACTTCGCCGCCAGCGCCGCCTCGGCCCTGGTGCCCTCGCCGGGCGGTTTCGGCTCGCTCGACGCTGCCCTGACCGCGGCGATCATCGCCGCCGAGCAGTCCCCCGCCGTCGCGCTCGCCGCGGTCCTGGGCTACCGGCTGGTCACCGTGTGGCTGCCGATGGCGCCCTCGGCCTGCGTGCTCGCGCTGATGGTCCGCCGCGGCCACCTGTGACGTCCTCCCCCTCGGGAACGAGGGGACTGCGGCCGACGGCAGCGACGACCACGGCGCCGCGTCCGTCACAGTGGCCGGCGTGGCCGGCGCGTCACCCGGCCGCGACGGACTGCAGGTCGAAGGCGCGCGGCGGACCGGTGAGGGTCGCCTTCGCGTCGGCGCCCAGGTGGTCCAGGATCTCGATGTCTCCCGCCTCGAGCCCGTCCAGGGCAAGCCGTGCGAGGTCAGCCGGGTCGATCATCGCACCCTCGGCGAGCACGATCCCGGCGCTCCTGGCGAAGTCCTTCATCGTCTCGGTGGCGATGAGCCCGGGGACGAGCGCGGTGACGAGCGTTCCCTGGCCGCGGAGTTCGACCCGGACACCGTTGGTCAGGCCCCACTGCGCGGACTTGGCGGCGGCGTAGGCGGTGTTGCCGTCGACGGTGGTCCAGGCCGCCGCGGACAGGACGTTGAGGATGGCACCGCCACCGTTGCGGGCGAGGACAGGGGCGAACGCCCGGATCACGGCGAGGGTGCCGTAGTAGTTCGAGTCCATCGCCAGCCGGATCGCGTCGAGGTCGCCGGTCACCAGGTTCCCGCCGGCCGTGAACGCAGCATTGTTGACCAGGACGTCGACATCGTCGGCAACCGCGGCGACCGCGTCGACGGACGCCTGGTCGGTGATGTCCAGGCGCAGCACCTCGGCTCCGGGGACGTCCACGAGCTCGGGGCGGCGCGCGGTGGCGTAGACCTTCGCCCCGCGTCGCAGCAGTTCGACGGCGAAATGGTGCCCGAGTCCTCGGTTCGTGCCGGTGACCAGGGCGGTGGCGCCGCGAAGTTCCATGATTCTCCTTCGGAGAGGTGGCCCGCGGAACGTCCAGGTCAAGGCCAGAAAAATGACCGCACGATCATGTTGACCTGCCGACCGTAGCCAGAAAATGACCCACAGGTCAACTTGCTAGGATCGGAGTCGTGACCCGGCCTGTTCGCCCGCTGCGCGCGGACGCCGCACGCAATCGCGAGCTGCTCCTGGCCGCGGCCGAGGACGAGTTCGTGGAGCGGGGCGTCTCCGCCTCGGTCGCCGACATCGCCCGCCGGGCGGGCGTCGCCAAGGGCACCGTGTTCCGCCACTTCGCCACCAAGGAGGAGCTGATCGCCGCCATCGTCGGCGGCCACCTCGCCGCGCTGACGGCCGTCGCCCGGCGCCTGCTGGACTCGGCAGACCCGGGGGCGGCGCTGCTGGAGTTCCTGACCGTGGCCGCAGACACACGCCAGCAGCACGACCTGACATTCCTGCAGACGGTCAGCGACGGAGACTCGAC
Organism: Frankia gtarii; assembly: GCF_025403375.1. Taxonomy (GTDB): domain Bacteria; phylum Actinomycetota; class Actinomycetes; order Frankiales; family Frankiaceae; genus Frankia; species Frankia gtarii. The sequence goes on along the minus strand of NZ_JAMPTM010000237.1, from coordinate 4,914 downwards.
GGTGATCGAGATCCGGGACCAGCTGTACGCGAGCATCGGGGCACTGGTCGATCGGGCCCGCGCAGCAGGCGCCATCCGACCCGACATCACCGGAATGGATGTCGTCCTGCTGGTGTGCGCGCCCGTTCACGTCGCCGGGAATCTGCCGGATCCGGCGCCAGACCTGTGGCGGCGCTACCTCGCCATCATCTTCGACGGGTTGCGCCCGGAGGGCGCCAGTCCGCTGCCCCGACCCGCGCCAAGCTGGCCCTGATCACTACCGCCCAGGCGCGGTGCCCTCACGGCCGAGCGCCCGCGCTGCGCTCATCTCCAGCCTGAAGGCGCGGGCCCTCTCGCCCCTCTCGCCGTCCCCGCTAGGCCCCCCGGTAGGCCCGGTAGGCCCCGGGGGAGAGCGAAGCGCCGCTAGTCGCCGGCGCGCCGGCCGGACTCCTGCGCGCCGCCCCCCAACGCCGCGTCCGCCGTGGAAGTCCCAGCCCCCTGCTCCGGGAAAGCTGCGGCGTTGTCCAGCTCCGGATCATCCTGCTGGTCGGCGAAGGCCGCCGCGGTCTCCCGCAGCGGCACCTCCTTGAGCAGCAGGGACAACACGAAGGCGATGACCAGCACGGCGGCGCCGACCAGGAAGGCGACCGTGATCGCGTTGGTGAAGCCGGCCTTGAAGGGGTGGGTCAGCACCGGGTCGAGGCCGTGCAGGAACGAGGGGTCGTTGAGGCTGCCCGAGCCGCCCGAGGACGCGGAGCCGAGCGCCTTGAGCTGGTCGGGATGGCTGCGCGCGGCCGCGTCGAACGCCGCCGTGCCGCGCGCGTCCGTGTAGGCGGAGGTGATCCGGGAGCCGACGATCGAGTACACGACCGACAGGAACACCGCCACTCCGAGGGTGCCGCCGAGCTGCCGGAAGAACGTCGTCGAGGACGTCGCCACCCCGATGTCCCGCGGCGGCACGGCGTTCTGCATCGCCAGGACGATCGTCTGCAGGTTCAGGCCCAGCCCGGCGCCGACGACGAACATCGCCAGGTCGACGTAGACGAGGCTGCTGTCGGCCGACAGGCGCCACAGCAACAGCATCCCGACGACGAGCAGCGCCGACCCGATCACGGGAAGGATCTTGTATCGGCCGGTCCGCGAGGTGATCTGCCCCGCCACGAGCGAGAGCACCATGATGCCGAGCACCAGCGGGAGGGTGAGCAGGCCGGCCTTGGTCGGCGAGTTCCCCTTGACGAGCTGGAGATAGAGCGGGAGCAGGGTGATTCCACCGAACATGCCGATCCCGATGATCGCCGACTGGGCGGATCCGACGACGAAGACCCCGTTGCGGAACAGCCGCGGCGGCAGCAGGGCGTCGTCTCCGGCGCGCCGCTGGGCGGCCACGAACGCGGCGATGCCGACCAGGCCGACCGCGTAACAGGCCAGGGACGAACCCGCGCCCCAGCCCCACTCGCGGCCCTGCTCGGCGACGATGAGCAGGGGCACCAGGGCGACGACCAACGTGAGGGCGCCGGCGTAGTCGATGCGGTGCTCACGGCGCTCGTGGGAGATGTGCAGGACCCGTGCGACGACGACCAGCGCGACGATGCCGATCGGCACGTTGATCAGGAAGATCCACCGCCAGCCGGCGACGCCGAGCAGCGTGTCCTGGCCGGCCAGCGCACCGCCGACGACGGGCCCGAGGACGCTGGACGTGCCGAACACCGCCATGAAGTAGCCCTGGTACTTCGCCCGTTCCCGCGGCGGGATGATGTCGCCGACGATCGCCAGGGCGAGGGAGAACAGCCCGCCCGCCCCGATGCCCTGCACGGCCCGGAACGCGGCGAGCATGTACATCGACGTCGCGAACGTGCACAGTGCCGAGCCGGTGATGAACACGGCGATCGCGAACAGGAAGAACGGCTTACGCCCGTACAGGTCGGACAGCTTGCCGTACAGCGGGGTGGCGATCGTCGAGGTGATCAGGAAGGCCGTGGTGACCCACGCCTGCGCGGTCAGCCCGTGCAGGCTCTCGCCGATCCGGTAGATCGCCGTGGAGACCACGGTCTGGTCCAGCGCCGCGAGGAACATTCCCAGCAGCAGACCGGAGAGGATGACCATGATCTGGCGGTGTGAGTAGCCACCGGGGGTGGCGGGCCCGGCGGCGTCCGCATCACCGGTGGCGGTGGCATGCCCGGCAGTGGAGGTCATGCGGTGGTCTCCTCTCGACCTGCCGGTCGCGGTCCGGGTCGGCGGGTGCCACGACGGCGCCGGCCGCACCGACATCCACTACCGGAATGCTCCTCCCACGGGCGATACATCACGTTCCACCCACGGCGCTCCTGCCATCGTGGCCCCCCGTGGTGCCCGTCGTCCCCCGACCGGTCAAACGGCGCTCGGCCGGTAGAGCCGGGCGTAAGCGCCGCCGTCGGCAAGCAGGTCAAGGTGGGTGCCGTCCTCGACGACGCGGCCGTGATCCATGACGTGGATGCGGTCGGCGTCGATCACCGTGGACAGTCGGTGGGCGATCACCAGGCAGGTCCGGCCGACGGCGAGCCGGTCGAGCGCCGAGCGCACCACCGCCTCGGAGACCGTGTCCAGCGCGGACGTCGCCTCGTCGAGCACCAGCACCTGCGGCGACTGCAGCAGGACGCGGGCGATGGCGAGCCGCTGGCGCTCTCCACCGGACAGCCGGTAGCCCCGCGCGCCGACCTGGGTCGCCAGTCCCTCGGGCAACCGGTCAAGCAGGGCGGACAGGCTGGCCGCGTCGAGGGCGGCCCGGAGTTCGTCGTCGGTGGCGTCCAGCCGGCCGTAACGGAGGTTCGCCGCGATCGTGTCGTGGAACAGGTGCGGATCCTGCGGGACCACTCCGATCGCCGCGTGCAGCCGTGCCGGGGGGATCACGTCGAGCGGGACGCCGCCGAGCAGGACCCGGCCCCGCTGCGGGCGGTGCACCCCGCTGGCGAGGTAGGCGATCGTCGACTTGCCGGCGCCGCTGGCGCCGACGACGGCCGTGGTCGTTCCGGCCGCGACGCGCAGCGTCACCCCGCGCAGATTCCAGGACGGGTCGTCGGGGCCGGGGTACTCGTGCGGCGCGGCGCCCGGGGCCCGCGCGGGCCCCGGCACGGCCTGGTCGTAGGCGAACCACACGTCGTCGAGCATCAGATCGAGGCCCACCGGCGCCAGCCCCACGCCCACCCCCGGAGCCGACGCGGTGGCCGTGGCGGTGGCGGTGGCGGTGGCCGTGGCGGTGGCCGTGGCGGTGGCGGTGGCCGTGGCCCGCGTCCGGGGCACCGCGACGGCGGCCGGTGACCCGACGGCCAGCGCCCTGGCCTCGTCCTCGGGCACGTCGAGCAGGGCGAAGATCCGCCGGAACGAGGCGCCGGCGCCCGCCAGCTCGGAGCGCAGGTCGACCGCGGAGGACAGCGGGCCGAACGACACCAGCAGTGCGCCACCGAGGGCGGCCACCGTGCCGAGCGTCGTCCGGTCGGAGGAGACCAGCCAGGCGCCGAGGGTCACCACTGCGGTCATCGTCGCGACGATGCCGAGATTGACCAGGAAACGGACCTGCGAGGTGAGCCGGGCCTGTTCCCGGGCCGCGGCCAGCAGCTCGACGCCGGCCGCGTCGAACCGCTCCCGCTCGTAGTCGACCCGGTCGAACAGCCGCACGTGCAGCGCCCCGGACACCGAGGAGGTGTCGGCGACCTGGGCCATGAGCTGGCCGTCGAGCTCACGCTGGCGCTGCGACAGCGCGGCCAGGCGACGCCGCCCGGAACGAATGATCACCAGGGTGGCGGGGGCGAACACCATCACCGCGAGGCTGAGCCGCCAGTCCAGCACGAAGACGACGACGGTGCCGACGACGATGTCCGCCAGCCGGCAGATGACCGCCTGCACGGTCGCGGAGATCGCGTTCTGGGCGGCGAGGACATCCGAGGACATCACCGTCATCACCTCGCCCTGCTGGCTGCGGGGAAAGAAGGCGAACGGCAGCCGTTGCAGGTGGGCGTTGACGGTCTGGCGGATGCGCACCGAGACGACCCCGCCGAGCCGGGCGATGAGCGCCATCCGCACGGACAGCACGGTCGACTCGAACACCAGCACCGCGCACAGCAGCAGGACGGGGACGGCGAGGTCGCGCACCCTGCCGGTCGGCAGCGAGGTGTCGATGAGGTGGCGCAGGATGAACGGCCCCGCGGCGACCGCGCCCGACCCGAGAACGGACAGGCCGACGAGGGCGGCCACGACCCGCCCCTGGTCGGCGAAGAAGCGCTCGCTTCGCCGCGCCTCGGCCGCGCCGGTCAGCCGGGCGAGCACGCGCGCGTGCAGGGCGGTCACGCCCGACGGGGCGGGCGGCGGCTGGCTGGGCACGGGAAGAGGCTACGCGGGCCGCGGGCCGTCCGAGGTGGCGTCTCCGCAACCACCCGCACCGGAAGATTGCATTCCGAAACAGAGGGAACACACTCCGTGTTCGTTCTGTGCGGACGCCCAGGCCGTCCGGGCCCGCGACGCCACTTAGCCACGCGATCCACCCGTCGGTCGGGTCCGCGGACGCGGGCCTCGGAGGGGGGAACCCATGAGTCGGTCCCGCACGTCACGTCGGTGCACGTCACGCACCTTCGTTCTGGCCGCCACGCTGACGGCCGCGCTCGCCTCGCCCGGTCTACTCGGCACGGGGGCCGCCGCGACACCGACCGGCACCCCGGGCAGCCCGGCGCCGTCAGGCAGTCCCGCCACCGCGAGCCCCACGGGCGGCAACTGCCCCTCCTACCCCTCGACGGCCGGCCCGTTGCGCAGCTGGGAGACCGTCACCGCGCTTCCCGCCCCCCGCGCCTACCTCGCGGCCACTACCGGCTGTGACGGGCGGATCTATGCGATCGGCGGCCAGCAGGCCGCGGGCGGCGCGGGCGGCGGCGCCCCGGGTTCGGCCACCGGCTCGCCCAGTCAGCGCTC
>NZ_JAMPTM010000236.1 GCF_025403375.1 Frankia gtarii | reverse complement strand
CCCCACCTCTTTCCCGCCTCTGCCCACCCGACCACCGACCACCGACCGACCAGCAGCCGCAGGCCACCGGCTATCCGGCTGCCTGCGCTCCGGCCGGATCCGAGCCGGTCGCCGGGGGCACCGGAGCGATCACCCGCACACCCAGCTCACGAAGCTGACGGTCTGTCACCCGGGTAGGAGCTCCGGTCAGCGGGTCGAGGCCGGACTGGGTCTTGGGGAAGGCGATGACCTCGCGAATGTTCTCCTCACCCGCCAGGATCGCGACCAACCGGTCGATCCCGACCGCGAAACCACCGTGCGGCGGCGCGCCGTAGCCGAATGGGGTGAGGAAGAAGCCGAACCGGGCGTTCGCCTCCTCCGGTGTGATCCCGAGCAGGCCGAAGATGCGCTGTTGCAGGGCACTCTCGTGGATCCGGATCGAACCCGACCCAAGTTCCCAGCCGTTGAGCACCAGGTCGTAGGCGCGGCTGCGCACCTCGAGCGGGTCGCTCTCCAGCTTGGCGATGTCATCGGGATGCGGCCGGGTGAAGGGGTGGTGACCCGGCTTCGGCCGACCGGTGGCCTGGTCGACCCCGACGAAAAGCGGGAAGTCCACCACCCACACAAACCGCAGCGGCCCCTGGCCGGCCGGTGGGCGGCCGAGGTCGTTGCGCAGCTGCCCGAGCACCTCGCAGGCGGTAGCCCACTCGTCGGCGACCAGCAGCAGCAGGTCGCCCTCGACAGCTTCGGTCGCGGCGATGATGCCGGCAAGCTCGTCGTCGGACAGGAACTTCGCCACCGGCGACTCCAGCTTGCCGCCGCCGCCGACCCGCATCCACACCAGGCCTTTGGCGCCCAGCGACTTGGCCCGCGTGGTGAGATCGTCCAACCGGCGCCGGTTGTGGGCGGCCGAGCCGCCGGGCACCCGGATACCCTTGATCGCATCAGCCCCGGCGAACGCCTTGAAGCCGCTACCGGCGAAGATCTCGGTGAGCTCGACGAGCTCCAGGCCGAACCGCAGGTCCGGCTTGTCGACGCCGAAGCGGTTCATCGCCTCGTGCCAGGTGATCCGTTCGATCGGCGGCACGGGTTCGGTCGTCACCGCCCGTGCCGCGGCGAGCACCGCGGTGGAGATCACTTCGAGCACGTCGTCCTGGTCGACGAAGCTCATCTCGAGGTCCAGCTGGGTGAACTCGTACTGACGGTCGGCCCGCAGGTCCTCGTCGCGCAGGCAGCGCGCGAACTGGAAGTAGCGGTCGGTCCCGCCGACCATGAGCAGCTGCTTGAACAGCTGCGGCGACTGAGGCAGGGCATAGAAGCTTCCCGGGAACTGCCGGGACGGGACGATGAACTCCCGGGCGCCCTCCGGCGTCGACGGCATCAACAGCGGCGTCTCCACCTCGACGAAGTCGAACGGCGCCAGGGCGGCGCGCATAGCGCCGAGCACGGCGGAGCGGGCCCGCAGGTTGCGCTGCATCCGCTCTCGGCGCAGGTCGAGGTAGCGATAGGCCAGCCGAGTGGACTCGTCGACGGCGTCCGCGCGGTCGTCGAGGGGGAACGGGGGCGGGGTGGCGACCGAGAGGATCTCGACCGCGCAGTCGCGCAGTTCCACCTCGCCGGTGGTCAGGGCCGGGTTCGCCGTGCCGTCCGGCCGGATGGCGACCGTGCCGGTGACGCGCAGCACGTACTCGGAGCGGACGTCGACGGATCCGTCGACGACCACCTGCAGGAGGCCGGAGTGGTCCCGTAGGTCGACGAAGGTCAGCGACTGCCCGTGCTGGCGGCGGTGTGCCACCCAGCCGCACACTGACACGGTCCGGCCGACGTGATCCGCCCGCAGATCGCCGCACAGATGGGTGCGCATGGCCGTGCGCTGGCGCTGCCCACTGATCGCGGAGACCCCTGGGCCCGGGATCGGTAGCTCGCCGGTGGCCGGCTGGGTTGTAGTCATCGGTCCGTTGTTCCCATCGCTGTCCGGTTCGGCCCACCGGGCGCGGTGTCACGCCTGTGCTGTGGCGACATCGTCACGCCCGCCGCGGGATCCCGTCCCGACCCTATCGGCCGGTGCGCCGGGACGGTCCGGTGTGGCCGCCGCGCCGAGCATCAGCTCGTGCACGCACACGAGAAGGACGGGGTCCGCCCTGCGGCCGACCAGCCGCCGACCCGGCCAGCAGCCAGCAGCTAGCAGCTAGCGGCGCAGCGCGCGGATGAAGCGGCCGGCCTCGGTTCGCAGCCGAGCCGGGACACGCAGGACCTGACGGCCGTGTGGCGTGCTCAGCTCCACCGTGATGACGTCGCCGTGCTTGATGCCGCGGGAGGCGGTCACCTCGCGACGGTCGAAGACGACGTCGAACCAGTCCCCCTCCCGGGGAAACGGCGCGACGACGAGCAGCCGCCGGTCGGTGAGCAGGATCCACCGTGAGGCGCCGACCCGGTGACCGACGAACGTCTCGACCCTCGACATCAGCCGTCCCGGTCCGTCGGGATCGGTCAGCCGCCCGCGCAGCACGACCTCGGTGAATTCACCGGACTCGAGCGGCACGGACGGTAGCCGGCGGTGGGATGGCAACGGGGGCACGTCCGCCAGTCTCCTCCACGCACCCCGTACATTCGCCGGATGTGGGAGCAGCCGCAGGAGCAAGCAGAGGAACCGAACCCGGCGGCCTCGGCCGCGCGGCTCGCGGAACTGACCGGAGTCGGACGCCATGATGTAGCGATCCTGCTGGGCTCCGGGTGGCGCCCGGCCGCGGACGTGCTTGCGCGGCGGGCAGGCAAGGTCACCGAGATCACCTTCGCTCAACTCGGGGGTTTCCCGCCAGGCACCGAGGTGCCCGGACATCGGCCGATCGCCCGTTCGCTGCACCTCGAGGGCCGCCGGGTGCTCGTCTACCTGGGCCGGGTGCACTCCTACGAGGGCCACGGGCTGTCACGGGTGGTGCACGCGGTTCGGCTGGCCTGCGCCGCGGGCGTGTCCACTGTCGTGCTGACGAACGCCGCCGGCGGGTTGCGCGCCGACATGACCATCGGCCAGCCGGTCCTCATCTCCGACCATCTCAACCTCACCGGGCTATCACCGCTGGTGGGACCCGCCTTCACCGATCTGACCGACGCCTATTCGCCGCGGCTGCGCGCTCTGGCCCGGGAGGTCGACGCTTCGCTGGCCGAGGGCGTCTACGCCGGTCTGCCCGGACCGCACTTCGAGACGCCCGCGGAGATTCGCATGCTGCGGATCCTGGGCGCCGACCTGGTGGGCATGTCGACGGTGCACGAGACGATCGCCGCCCGGGCGGCCGGCACCGAGGTGCTGGGTCTGTCACTGGTGACCAACCTCGCGGCGGGCATGACCGGGGAGCCGCTGAACCACCTGGAGGTGCTGGCCGCGGGCGCGGCCGCAGCGGAACGCATGGGGGTCCTGCTCGCCGACGTCGCCGCCCGCCTCTAGGCACGGCCGGATCATGACGGCGCCGGCCGACGCCCCGCCACCGGAGTTGCCCGATCCGCTGGCCACGCGGGTCCGGGCCTGGCTCGCCGACGATCCGGATGCCGGGGACCGGGCCGAGCTGACCCGGCTGTGCGCCGAGGCCGTCCGCGACCCGGTGGTGCTCGCCGAGCTCGACGACCGGTTCCGGGAGCCGCTGCGGTTCGGGACGGCGGGGCTGCGCGGGCCGCTGCGCGCCGGGCCCGGGGGGATGAACACGGCCGTGGTGCGCCGAGCCGCCGCCGGCCTGGCCGCCTGGCTACACGCCGCGGCGACGGCAGCCGCGGCGGGCGGCGCCCCGGCCGCGGCTGCCCTGGTCGTCGTCGGCTACGACGCCCGGCATCGCAGCGAGGCGTTCGCGCTGGACACCGCGCGGGTCGTCGCCGGGGCCGGGCTGCGGGCCGTGGTCCTGCCCGGGCCGCTACCCACGCCGGTACTGGCCTTCGCGGTACGCCACCTGCGGGCCGATGCCGGAGTTATGGTCACCGCCAGCCACAATCCGGCCACCGACAACGGTTACAAGGTTTACCTCGGCGGGGTGCGACTCGGCGGCGCTGACCAGGATCCGGGACGCGGCGCGCAACTCGTCGCCCCCGTGGACGCCGACATCGAGCGGCGCATCGCCGTCGCGGGCCCGGCCGCCGCGATCCCCCTGGCCGAGACCTGGCGCCGGCTCGACAGACGGATCGTCGATGACTACGTCCACGCCGCCGTGGCAGCGGTGCGCGAGGTGGCCCCGGCAGTCGACCTGAACGATCCCGCACCCGTGATCGCACCCGTGATCGTCGCGTACACCCCGTTGCACGGTGTCGGCGCCGAGACACTCACCGCGGTTTTCGCCGCCGCCGGGCTCGCAGCCCCTACTCCCGTCGACGAGCAGGCCGCGCCCGATCCGGACTTCCCGACCGTCCGCTGGCCGAATCCCGAGGAGGCGGGCGCAATGGACCGGGCGCTGGCGCTCGGTGCACGCATCGGCGCGGATCTGGTGCTGGCGACCGACCCCGACGCGGACCGCTGCGCCGTGGCGGTGGGCGGACGGCTGCTCACCGGGGACGAGATCGGCCTGCTGCTCGCCGATCAGGTACTCCGCCGCCGGCCCGGCCCGGTGGCGACCACCCTGGTCAGTTCGTCCGGCCTGCGCACGCTGGCGCGGCATGCCGGTGTCACGTGCCACGAAACACTCACCGGCTTCAAGTGGATCATGCGAGCGGATCCGCGACTCGTCTTCGGTTACGAGGAGGCGCTCGGCTACGCCCTCGCCCCGGACCTGGTGCGTGACAAGGATGGCATCACCGCGGCACTGGCCGTCACGCTGATCGCCACCGCGGCCAACCGGCGCGGCCGGACGCTACTAGATCTTCTCGACGAGCTGGCGGCGCGGATAGGCGTGCATGAGACGGGGCAGCGTTCGGCCCGTTTCACCGACGTCTCTCGGATCGCCGCGGCGATGGGGCGGTTACGCACACAGCCGCCGGCGCGGCTCGCGGGTCGCACGGTGACAGGCCGGCGCGACCTGCTCGACGACGGCACGTTGCCGGCGTCCGACGTCTTCGTCCTGTTCCTCGACGACGACCGGGTGACCTTCCGGCCGAGCGGGACCGAGCCGAAGCTGAAGGTGTATCTCGAGGTCGTCGAGCCGGTGGCGGCCGGCGCGGCCACCGCCGTCGCGGCGGCCCGCGAACGGGCCCGGTCCCGGCTGGCCGAGCTGACCGTCGCCATCGATGATCTGATCGCCCACCTCGGGTAGCCGCCGGACCGCGCATCGCGCTCCCAGGCCGACCGCCGACAGCGCCTCACATCTCGCCGTAGATCCGATCGCCGGCGTCACCGAGCCCGGGGACGATGTAGGCGATGTCGTTCAGCCGCTCGTCGACCGCGGCGGTCACCACCGTCAGCTCCGCAGCCGCCCCGGCAGGCAGGCCGGACTCGAGCGCAGTCAGCCCCTCGGGCGCCGCGACGACCGCGACGACCGTGACGCCTCGCGCGCCGCGGTCGAGCAGCAGTCGCAGGCAGTGCAGCGCCGAGCCGCCGGTGGCGAGCATCGGGTCGAGCAGCAGCACCGGGCGGCCGGTCAGGTCGGCGGGCACAGCCTCCAGGTAGACGGTGGGCCGATGGGTGGTCTCGTCTCGGGCCAGCCCGATGAAGGCGGTGTGGGCTTCAGGGAGCAGGCCGAGCGCCGCGGGCAACATGCCGAGGCCGGCGCGCAGCACCGGGGCGAGGACCGCCTCGGCGGCCAGCCGCACCCCAGCCGTCGTCGCGAGCGGCGTCGTCACCGTGACGGGCATCGTCGGCAACGTCCGGGTCGCCTCGTAGACCAGCATCGTGGCCAGGTCGTGCAGGGTCGGCCGGAATCGGGAGCGCGGCGTGCGCTCGTCGCGGAGCACGGTGAGCGACGATGCCGCCAGGGGATGGTCCACGACGTGCAGATGCACGGACTGACTCCTCGAACGCGAGACGGGATCGGCAATGATGCAACGTATGACAACCGTTCCCGCCGGACCCGACCGTCCCGCCGAGGAACCGTCGGGCGGCGCCTCCACCTCGGCCGAGGGCGTCCAGCCCACCCTGCGGCGGGTCGAGGTCGCCCGGATGATCGACCACACGCTGCTCGCCCCGGCCGCGACCGACGAGGAGGTACTCGCGCTGTGCGCCGAGGCCGCCAAGCTCCGCGTCGGCGCGGTCTGCGTGGCCCCGACCCATGTCTATCTCGCCGCCGCAAGCACGTACCGCGACGGCCAGGGGGCCGACCCCGCCTTTGCCGTCGCCTCGGTGATCGGCTTTCCGCACGGCACGCATCTGACCGTCATCAAGGCCGAGGAGGCACGCCGGGCCGTCGCGGACGGCGCGACCGAGATCGACATGGTCATCGACATCGCCAACGCGATGGACGAGAACTGGCGGGCGATCGAGACCGAGATCTCCGAGGTCCGCCTGTCGGTGCCACCGCATGTGATCCTCAAGGTGATCCTGGAGACGGCGCTGCTGCCCGACGCGAGCATCATCGCGGCCTGCCGGGCAGCGGAGGCCGGCGGGGCCGAGTTCGTCAAGACGTCCACCGGGTTCCACCCGGCCGGCGGCGCCAGCGTGCGCGCGGTGCGGGCGATGAGCGAGGCGGTGGGGGGACGCCTCGGCATCAAGGCCTCGGGCGGCATCCGGACGGCGGAGAAGGCGATGGCGATGATCCAGGCCGGCGCGACCCGCCTCGGGCTGTCCGCCTCCGCGGACGTCCTCGCCGGTTTCCCCACGTGACCCGACCCGGGCGTTGCGTTCCGTCCCGAGCTGCGGCTACTCGGGCGGGCGAGGCACCCAGCAGTCCGCCAGGTGATCGTCGACGAGGCCGCAGGCCTGCATGAGCGCGTACGCGGTCGTCGGGCCGACGAACACGAAGCCGGCCGCGCGCAGCCCCTTCGCCAGCGCCACCGACTCGGCGGTCTTCGCGGGGACGTCGGCGAGTGTGGCCGGCCGGGCCCGCCGCGGCGGGCGGTACGACCAGATCAGCTCGGGCAACGGCCGGTCGAGGGCGAGCACGGCCCGGGCGTTGACGATCGTGGCCTCGATCTTGCGGCGGTTGCGCACGATGCCGGCGTCGCCGAGCAGCCGCTCGACGTCAGCGGGCCCGAAACCGGCGACCACACCCGCGTCGAACCCGGCAAAGGCCGCGCGGAACGCCGGCCGCTTGCGCAGGATCGTCAGCCACGACAGCCCGGACTGAAACGCCTCGAGGGTGAGACGTTCGAACAGCTCCCCCTCGTCCCGGACCGGCCGGCCCCACTCGCAGTCGTGGTACTCGACGTACTCCGGCGCCGACAGCCCCCAGGGGCAGCGTGCCCGCCCGTCGGCCCCGACCACCGCGCCCGCGGCGGCGGGACGGGCCGCAACCGCCCCGGCCGAACCGGAGGACGGCGCCGCGGGGGCGGGGGGCGGCTCGATTCCTGCAACGCTCGAACTCATCGTGCGAGCTCCTCGCGGACGTAGGGCGCATAGCCCGGCTTGATGATGTTGTTGATGAGGTCGAGGCGTTCGTCGAAGGGGAGGAACGCCGACTTCATCGCGTTCAGGGTCAGCCAGCGGATGTCCGACCAGTCGTAGCCGTGGACGTCGACGAGCGTCGCGAACTCGCTCGACAGCGACACGCCGCTCATGAGCCGATTGTCGGTGTTCACCGTCACCCGAAAGTGCAGCCGGCGCAGCAGGCCGATGGGATGGCGCTCGATGCTCGACGCGGCGCCCGTGTGCACGTTCGAGGTGGGGCACATCTCCAACGGCACCCGGACGTCGCGTACGTAGTTGGCGAGGTCACCAAGGATCGCCTTCCCATCCGGATCGACCGTGATGTCGTCGACGATGCGCACCCCGTGGCCGAGCCGGTCGGCGTTGCACCACTGGACCGCCTCCCAGATCGACGGCAGCCCGAACGCCTCGCCGGCATGGATCGTGTAATGCCCGTTCGCCCGCTGGATGTACTGGAAGGCGTCGAGGTGGCGGGTCGGCGGATTGCCGGCCTCGGCGCCGGCGATGTCGAAGCCGACCACACCGGCGTCCCGCCAGCGCACCGCAAGCTCGGCGATCTCCAGCGAGCGGGCCTGGTGGCGCATCGCGGTGAGCAGCGCGCGAATACGCAGCGGCGTGCCGGCGGAGCCCGCCCGGAAACCGTCGAGGACGGCCTCGACGACCTCGTCTAGCGACAGACCCCGCTCCACGTGCAGCTCGGGGGCGAACCGCACCTCGGCATAGACGACGCCGTCGGCCGCGAGGTCCTCGGCGCACTCTCGCGCCACCCGCCGGATCGCCTCCCGGGTCTGCATCACGGCGACGGTGTGGCTGAAGGTCGCCAGGTAGCGCACCAGCGAGCCGCTGTGCGCCCCGCCGCGAAACCAGGTGCTCAACGCGTCCACGTCCGTGGACGGCAAGCCCCGGTAGCCGGTCTCGTCGGCGAGTTCGACCACCGTGGCCGGTCTCAGCCCGCCGTCGAGGTGGTCGTGCAGCAGGACCTTCGGCACCCGGCGGATCTCGTCGACCGTGATCGGGCCGGGCGGTGCGTCGTTCGTCATCGCGTCCTCCGTATCGCGTCCTCCGTCTCCTGCGCTGACCGTAGGCCACGGGTACGACAGAACCGCGGCGCCGCGGTGTCGCCGACGACGGCGATGGCAGGACCCGCAAGCGGCCCGTCCGCACGACCCGACGTGATCAGGCGCGGATGTGGTCTCCGACGAGCGGGGTGGGCTGCGGCGGCTGCGCGGTGATCTCCACCGCGCCGGCGAGCGCGGCCAGCGCGCGGCCGAGGGTCTTCGGATCGTCGGTGTGCAGCTCCAGCAGCGGCTCCCCGGCGGTCACCCGGTCGCCGATGCCCGCCCGCCAGCGCACGCCCGCCGTCGCGGACACCGAGTCCTCCTTGCGAGCCCGCCCTGCGCCCAGCCGCCAGGCTGCGATGCCGACCGCCCGGGCGTCCAGATTCGCCAGGTAGCCGGACGCGGGGGCCGGCACGGCCTCGATGTGGGTCGCCCGGGGCAGGACCGCGTCGGGATCGCCGCCCTGCGCCGCGACCATCGCCCGCCACACCGGGTAGGCGTCCCCGGCCGCCAGCACCACGGCCGGGTCACGGGCCGCCGGCGCCCCGCCGGTCCCGACGCCCCGCCCCGGGCCGGCCAGCTCGATCATCACCCGAGCCAGGGCGACGGTGACCTCCACCAGATCCTTCGGGCCGCCGCCGCGCAGCGTGTCGACCGCCTCGGCCACTTCCAGCGCGTTGCCGGCCGTTCGCCCCAGCGGATGGTCCATGCCGGTCAGCACCGCCTCGGTGCGCACCCCGGCGGCCGTGCCGAGCCCGACCATGGTCCGAGCCAGCTCCCGAGCGTCGTCCAGCGAGGTCATGAACGCCCCTGAGCCCACCTTCACGTCGAGGACCAGCGCGGACGTCCCCTCGGCGATCTTCTTGCTCATGATCGATGAGGCGATCAACGGAATCGACTCGACCGTCCCGGTGACGTCCCGCAGCGCGTAGAGCTTGCGGTCCGCGGGGGCCAGCCCGGCCCCGGCGGCGCAGATCACCGCGCCGATCCCGGCGAGCTGGCGACGCATCCGCTCGACCGACAGGTCGGCGCGCCAGCCGGGGATCGACTCCATCTTGTCCAGCGTCCCGCCGGTATGCCCGAGGCCCCGCCCCGACAGTTGCGGAACGGCGACGCCGCAGGCGGCGACCAGCGGCACCAGCACCAGCGAGACCTTGTCGCCGACCCCACCGGTCGAGTGCTTGTCGACGGTGGGACGCCCGACCCCGGCCAGGTCCAACCGCTCCCCGCTGTCAATCATCGCGGCAGTCCAGCGATCGAGCTCGGCGGAGGACATCCCGCGCCACACCACCGCCATCAGATAGGCCGACATCTGCTCGTCGGCGACCCGACCATGGGTGTAGGCGTCGATGAGCCAGGCCACCGCCTCAGCAGGAAGGGAACGCCCGTCCCGCTTGGCTCGGATGAGGTCGACGACGTCGAAGTCGGCGCTCACGGCGCCACCGATCCACGGGGCGGGGCAGCTTCGGTGG
>NZ_JAMPTM010000235.1 GCF_025403375.1 Frankia gtarii | reverse complement strand
ATAAGGGACAGGCACGATGATCGCCGTCGTCGGCACCCCGACCCATCTCACCGACCGCGCCGAAGACCGGGTGCGCAATGTGATGGTTACCGCGACGGCGCCGCTGATCGCGCTGGCAGGCCTCGCCGCCTGGCTGTTGTCCGGCGCCGCGCTACGCCCGGTGGACCGGATGCGCCGCCAGGCCGCGGCGATGGCCGCCTCGGACCTGGCCATGGTGCACTCCCCACCCGGCGACCCGGCCGACCGGGAGGCGGACACCGGATTCCAGCTCGCGGTGCCCACCACCCGCGACGAGATCGCCGCCCTCGCCCGGACCATGAACGATCTGCTCGGCCGGTTGCATGCCGCCCGCGCCCGCGACCGCGCCTTCGTCGCCGACGCCGGCCACGAGCTGCGCACCCCTCTGACCGTGCTGCGCGCCGAACTGGAACTCGCCGCCCGGCCGGGGCGCTCGGCGGCGCAGCTGCGCGAGGCGGTCCACACCGCCGGCGAAGAGACCGAACGGCTGATCCGCCTCGCCGAGTCCCTGCTCACCCTCGCCCGGATGGACGGCGGCCATGTGCGGCGCGGGCCGGTCCCACTCGACGAGATACTCGACCGTGCCGTGCGGGCCGCCGCCGGCTACGCCGACTCGCGTGACCTGCGCCTGATCGTCGCCGTGCCCGCAGTCGACCGGCCGCTGACCGTGCTCGGCGACCCGGACCTGCTGCGCCAGGCCGTCGACAACCTGCTCGCCAACGCGGCGCGGCACGCCCCGTCCGGCAGCGTCGTCGAACTGCGCGGCGATCGCATGCCCGGGCGCGCCGACGGGCCACCCGCCGTGGTCGCCATCCGGGTCCGCGACCACGGCGGGGGATTCCCGGCCGACTTCCTGCCGCACGCGTTCGAACGGTTCCGCCGCGCGGACGCGGCCCGCGGCCGCGGCGACGGCGGCGCCGGGCTCGGCCTGTCCATCGTCGCGGCGATCGCCGCCGCGCACGGCGGCACTGTCGAAGCCGCCAACGCCCCCGGTGGTGGCGCGCTCGTCACCATCATCCTGCCCGCCGCCCCCGGCTCGCCCGCAGTTGCGCAACCCGCGGCGCCGCATCACCCTTCCATGCACCTGGAGTCATGATGTGGAGGCGCTGCGTGCGCAGGTTGTGGGGCGGCGGCGGGTCACGGATCGGTGGCCCGCCCCGTCCGCCTCCGCAGGGCGGGTCATCCGGGCCGCCCTGGTACGAAAGGGAGAGATCCACAGTGCAGATCGTCGTCATCGGCGGGACCGGGCTCATCGGCGCGAAGCTCGTGCGCCGGCTGGCCGGGCACGGGCACACCGCGATCGCCGCCTCGCCGAGCTCCGGCGTCGACACCCTGACCGGCGACGGGCTGGCTCAGGCGCTCACCGGCGCCGACGTCGTCGTCGACGTGTCCAACGCGCCGTCGTTCGAGGACCGGGCCGTGCTGGAATTCTTCCGGACGTCGACGGCGAACATCCTCGCCGCGGCCGCCGCCGCCGGCGTCGGGCACCTGGTCGCGCTGTCGGTGGTGGGCACCGAGCGGCTGGCCGCCAGCGGCTACTTCCGAGCCAAGATCGCCCAGGAGGAGCTGATCCGGCAGGGGGGCCTGCCGTACTCGATCGTGCAGGCGACGCAGTTCTTCGAGTTCGTCGCCAGCATCGCCGACGCCGCCACCATGGCCGGCGCGGTCCGCCTGGCACCGGCGCCCGTCCAGCCGATCGCCGCCGACGACGTCGCCGCCGCCCTCGGCGTCACCGCGGCCGCCGCACCGGTGGTGGGCATCGTCGAGGTGGCCGGCCCGGAGCAGTTCCGCCTCGACGAGCTCGTCCGCCGCCACCTCGCCCGCCGCGGCGACCCCCGCCCGGTGGTGGCCGACCCGCAGGCCCGCTACTTCGGCGCCCGGCTGGACGAACGCACCCTGCTCCCCGGCCCGGGCGCCCTGCTCGCCCGGACCCGGTTCGAGGACTGGCAGGCCGTCACCGCCGCCGCCGGCCGTTAGACGAGTAAGGCCTGGAGGACGCCGGTTCGCTCTCCGCGGGGGCGCGACCCTAACGCTGGTCGCGGCGCAGCGGATGCTCGGGCGGGATCTCGACGACCACGATGGGGATCGAGTCCGGGTCCTCGATCCACATCTCGTCGAGCCCCCACGGTTCCCGTTGGGGCGCGCGGACGATCGGCACCCCCGCGGCGGCGAGCCGGCGATGCTCGGCGGCAAGGTCGCGCACCTGCAACCACAGGCGAACCTGCGCCCCGCTCCCACCCGCCGGCTCACCCGTGCCCCGGGCTCCGGCCGCGTCGCCGGGGGTCGTCGTGCGCGTCGGGCGCTGCGCGCGGCCGGAGACCTCCAGCAGGCTCTGCCCGAGGAAGAACACCAGGCCGGGATCGTCCGGCGGCCCGAACTCACGGTAGATCGCAAGCCCCAGGGTGTCCCGGTAGAAACGGCGGCTACGCCCCGGATCGGTCGGCCTGATCAGGATGCGACTGCTGAGAACCTCCATCCGGCCAGTCTTCCCCCACCGACTCGTCCTGTTCAGGCCCGCGCCATGCCGGTTCGCCGCGCAGCACCCGGCGGGCCTGCCAGAGCAGCCGGTGACGGCGCCGCAGCCCGACGTGCTCGTCCTGCCGGTCACAGCAGACACCGAAGCCGCTGTGGCGTGGACACTCGATGCTCTCGCTGGCCGCGCAGTAGTACATGTCGGGGCAGCGGCAGTCGGCCACGACGTCTCTCCACGCGCGCCTGACGGCCCGTGACCGATCACGGCGATGATCCTGATCCACGGGTCAGCCTCCCACGGCGGCCTCCTGCGACCCACGGCGGCCCGCGGTCACCGCTGTCGCATCGCCGCGGGCGCGCGGACGGCGATCGCCTGGAGTTCGATGAGCACGACGGGGAGCGCGAAACCGGTCACCAGCGTGGTCCGTGCGGGCGCGTGCGCCGGCCAGGCCGCGGTGAAGGCGCTGTCCCACAGCGGGAAGTCCGCCGGACGGGCCAGGAACGCCTCCACCCGCAACGCGTACTGCAGGTCGCTGCCCGCCTCCCGCAGGACGCCGCGCAACGCCTGCAGGGCGCCGTCGACCTGGCGCCGGATGTCCGGCGCGGTGGCGGGCGTCATGCCGGGGAGCAGCAGATCCGGGCAGATCACGCCGGAGGTGACGACGAGGTCGCCGTGGCCGGCGGCACCCGAGATCGACGGCAGTTGACCGGGCACCCTCGTGATCACGGCCGGCTCCGCTGGAGGGCCTCGGGAGTCAGCTCGGTCACCGAGCCGTGCCCGAGCAGGGTCAGCACGGTGACCATCTCCTCGCGCAGCAGGGTGAGGACACGGGCCACTCCGGCCTCGCCGCCCGCGGCCAGACCGGCGGCGGCCAGCCGGCCGATGACCACGGCACGCGCGCCGAGAGCCAGGGCCTTCACGACATCCGTGCCGCCGCGCACCCCGCTGTCGAGCAGGACCTCGATGCGGCCGTCGGCGGCGGCGACGACCTCGGGGAGCTGGTCGAGCGCGCCGGGCGTGCCGTCGAGCTGGCGCCCGCCGTGGTTGGACACGATGACGGCGCCGGCGCCGGCGTCGATGGCGAGGCGGGTGTCCTGCGCGGTGAGGATGCCCTTCGCGATCCACGGCAGGTCGGTGTGGCGCATCAGTGCGGCCAGCCGCTCCCAGGTCCAGACGGGTTCGTCGCGGGCGAAGAGCTGGCCGAACACGTCCTGGGCCGCGACGTCGCCGCCCGGCGGGTAGTTACCGGTGATCATCCGCAGGTCGACGGTGAAGCGGTTGCGCAGGTTGCGCTCACGCCAGCCGGCGGTCGGGCAGTCGACGGTCACGCACACGGCCGCGTAGCCGGCGCGTTCGATGCGCTCCAGCATGCGCGCGAAGTTGCGTTCGGTGCCCATGGGATGCACCTGCGCCACGCGCGCCGCGGCGGGAGCGGCGTGGGCGACGCTCTCGATCGAGTGGGTGCCCGCCTCGGGAACGATGCTCAGCGTCCCGCAGCGGGCGTTCGCGCGGGCCACGGCGAGGTGGCCGTCGGTGTCGAAGAACCCGTCGGTGCCGAACGGCGCGGTCAGGACCGGCAGGCGCATCGGCAGGCCGAGCACGGTGGTGGCGGTGGAGGGCACCGGGTGCCCGCTCATGACCCTGGGGCGGAACTGCCAGCCCGCGAACGCGTCGCGGTTGGCCCGCAGCGTCGTCTCCTGCCCGGCGCCACCGGCGAGGAAGTCCCACACGTCGCGGGGCAGCACGGCCTGCGCCGCCGCGCGGATCTCCGTCAGGGTCGGGAACCGCTCAGCGATCGGATCGACCGTCTCGGTCTGCACCGGCCCGACGCCGTCCGACCGGGCTCCCGTCTGGCCGACTCCTGTCTGGCCGACCCCCGTCTGGCCGACTCCCGCCACGGTTGTCACGAGGCCACCTTCTCGATCAGCGCGCTGCGGTCGCTCACCGCATCGCCGGCGCCGGTGATCCTGTCGATCAGCCCGCCTACCGTCATCTCGGACTTCTCCGTCCCGTCGTAGTCCGCGATCACCCGGCCCCGGCTCATCACCAGCAGCCGGTCGCCCAGGGCGAGCGCGTGATCCATGTTGTGGGTGACCATGACCGTGGTGGCACCCAGCTCGCGCACCAGCTCGGTGGTCAGCGCGAGCACCGTCGCCGTCGTCCCGGGATCCAGCGCCGCCAGGTGCTCGTCGAGGAGCAGCACCGACGGCGCGCTCAGGGCGGCCATCACCATCGTCAGACTCTGGCGCTGGCCCGCCGAGAGCAGCCCGACGCGGTCGGCGAGGCGGTTCTCCAGCCCGAGACCCAGGCCGGCGACGTGCTCGCGCATGACGGCGCGGCGCCGGGCGGTCACGGCGAACCGCAGCCCGCGCGCCCGCCCACGGGCCATCGCCAGCGCCAGGTTGTCCTCGATGGACAGCTCCGGCGCGGTGCCCGCCCGGGGATCGTCGAACACCCGGGCGATCCAGCCGGCGCGGCGGTGGTCGGGCAGCCGGGTGACATCGCGCCCGTCGAGGTGGACCCGGCCGCGGGTCGGGCGGGCCGCGCCCGAGATCGTCTGGATCAGGCTCGACTTCCCGGCGCCGTTCGTGCCGACGACGGTCACGAACTGCCCGCGTTCGAAGGTGACGTTGAGGTTGCGCAGCGCCACGACCTCGTCGACCCGGCCGGCGTTGTAGATCAGGTCGATGTCGTCCAGCCGGAGCATCAGGCGGCCTCCTGCCGGATCGGGGTGCGGGCCGAACGGGCGGTGCGGGCGAGCGTGCGGGTCAGGCCGCCGAGCGCGCCGAGGTAGCGTTCGGCCGCGATCGCCACGAGCAGGGTCAGCGCGGTGACCCCCCGCAGGTCGCCCGCGGGCAGCCCCACCCGCAGCGCGCCGACGAGGACCAGCCGGTAGGCCAGCGTGCCGACCAGCACGCAGCCGACGATGCGCACCAGCTTCGACCCCGACGGCCGGACGAACAGCTCGCCGAGCAGCACCGCCCCGACCCCGGCGACGAAGGTGCCCCCGCCCATGTTGACGTCGGCGTAGCCCTGGTACTGCACGGCCAGGCTCGCCCCGAGCCCGGCCAGGCCGTTGGCGAGCACGAGCGCCAGCACGGTGAGCCGGCGGTCGTTGACGCCCTGGCTGCGGGCCATCCGCGCGTTGACGCCGGTGGCCCGCAGCGCCAGTCCCAGTTCGGTGCGCAGGAACAGGCCGAACGCGACGAGCACCACGGCGACGACGCCGGCCATCACCCCGGACGTGGCGAGGTCGGCCTGGCGGCCGGACAGCGAGCCGAAGCCGCTGAACAGGGTGCCCTCGGTGCCGAGGCTCAGCGTGGGCGTGTCGAGCACGTGCAGGTTCACGCTGAACAGCCCGATGCTCATCACCAGGCCGGCGAGCAGCACCGGCACCCGCAGCAGCAGGTGGATCAGCGCGGTGACGGCGCCGGCGGCGGCCGCGCCGGCCATGCCCGCCAGCAGGGCGAGCCAGCTCGGCCAGCCGTGCACCAGCGTGAGCGCGCACACCGCGCCGCCGAGGACGAAGCTGCCCTCGACGGTGAGGTCGAAGTCCGCGCGCAGCCGGAAGACGGTGTAGATGCCGAGGAACACCGGCACCAGCGGCAGCCCGGTGACCAGCATGTCCAGCAGGACCTGGATCATCACTGCACCGTCGCCGCGCTCAGCAGATCCGCCGGCAGGGTGATCCCGAGCTTGGTCATGGTGGCCTTCTGGACGGTGAACCCGACGCCCGACGGCTGGCCGAAGGCGACCTCGGCGGCGGGCGTGCCCGTCAGCACCTTCGCGGCGGCGTCGGCGGCCAGCCGGCCGAGCGTCGGATAGTCCGGGCCGATGCTGGCCAGGATGCCCGCGACGGTGGCGTCCCCGCCGACGACGTAGACCGGCAGCTTCCCGCCGGCCGCGGCCGAACCGACGACGGGCAGCGCGGACAGCACGGTGGCGTCGGGGCCGATGAGCTCGGCGTCGACCCGCCCGGTGAGGCTGCGCGCGGCGCTGGGCACGTCCTGGGCCCCGGAGATGGTCGACTCCACCACGCTCACCCCGGGATACTTCGCCACCGCGGCGCGCAATGCCTTGATCCAGACCTGCATGTTCTGGTTGGACGGGTCGTAGATCGTCCCGATGCGCTTCGGTGCCGGCGTGATCTTCATGATCGACTGGAGCAGCACGGCCGGATCGACGTAGTCGACGCTGCCGGTGACATTCTTGCCGGGCCGGTCGAGACTCTCGGCGACCTTCGCACCGACCGGGTCGCCCATCGCCAGGGCAAAGATGGGCTTGTCCTCGGTCTGCTGCGCCAGGGCGACCACGGCGGGGGTGCCGATGACGGCGACGCCGTCGGAGTCCGACTGTGCGAACCCGCGGGAGATGCTGCTGATGAGGCTCTGGTCACCCTGGGCGTTCTTCACGTCGAAACTGACCGGGCGGGGGGCGAGTTTCGTTTTCAGTTCCTGCTCGAAAGCGGCCACGGTCTGGTCGATGACGGTCGCGCTGGCGAGCTGGAGCACGCCCACGTGCACCGTCTTCGCGGTGGCGGCGGAGGAGGCGTCGGCGCCCGCGGGGGAGCCGTCGCCGCCGGAGGAACCGCAGGCTGCCAGGGAGATCGCTGCAGCCAGGCAGGAGGCGACGGCCGGCGCGAGAACGCGGCCGCCGCGCCGGCCGTGGGCACGGGGCCCGGGTGTCAATGCGGTAACGGCCATATGACATCACTTTCGGGAAGCGGGGAAAGGGATTGATCCGGTGATCTCCTCGCGGACATGGGAAGATCTTCGCGTGTTCCCAAAGTCTTGGGGTGGGCCCGGATGGCTGTCAAGGCGCGAAACATGAGATTAACTTCCCAGGTAATGGGTTAACATTGATGGCGGTGCGCACAGACGGCGGTGCGCACAGACGGCGGTGCGCACAGACGGCGCGAGGGGGAGCGGATGGCGGGTCCGAGACCGGGACTGCGGCGGGACGCCCAGGAGACCCGCGACCGGCTGCTGGCCGCGGTCGGCGAACTACTCGCCGAGTCCGGCCCCACCTTCGGCCTGCCCGAACTCGCCCGCCGCGGCGGCGTGGCCACCGCCACGGCCTACCGGCACTTCGAGACCATCCACGACGCGCACCGCGAGTTCCTCCTGCAGCTCACCGGCCGGCTCACCGACCGACTGCAGTCGGTGCCGCCCACCTGGACCCCGCGGCGGCGCTTCGACGCCGCCTGCGAACGGTGGGCCGAGCAGGCCGCGGACTGGGGCCCGGCGGCGGTGCACATCCGCAGCTGGCGGGGCTTTCTGGAGCGCGTCCACCTCGGCGACGAGCCCACCGGCGCGCTCTACGCCGCCCTCGAGCCGATCGTGCGCGACCTCATCGAGCATGGGGAGCTGCCCGACCAGGACGTCGAGTACGCCGTCCTCGTCTGGAGCACGATGTTCGACGAGCGGGTCATCGTCGACCTGCGGGAGTCCAAGGGCTGGCCGCTGCAGCGCCTGGCCCACGTCCTCGGCCGCAGCGTCCTGTCCGCCCTCGGCGGCGCATCCGCCTGACGCATCCGCCTGGCCACCGAAGCGATCGGGCTCACTGCAGTGATGTCGGTCCTGACCGTTCCGTGAAGACCCCGAAAAGACGAGCCGACGGTGCGGCTGGCGCTGCTTACAGTGTGACGCTCGGATCGGCTTTCGTTCGGGCTGGCCTGGTGACGCCGGACACTCTCGGGGAGAAGTGCGCGGCGGACACCCAAGACGCCAGCTCGACGCGGATATCAGGTCGGTGTGCTGACCTCTGGGTTGGCCCGAATCCGCACAGGTAGATCGACGAGGTCTCGGGCCGCGGACACCTGCTGGTAGCAGGCATAACCCGACTCTCCCAGTGCGATCAGGGCGGCGACCCCTGCTCCCGCGAGTGCCAGGACCTTCGCGGACAGACTCTCCACCTCCAGTTCGAGAGCCGATGCCGCTGCACTGGTCGCTGCGGCCAGAGTGGCGACGCCCAATTTTCCATGCCGGCCGACCGATGAGCCATACGTGACCGACATTTCCTGGGAATGCGATGCGTGACAGGCGGATCGAATAGCGCTCGAATAAGAGTCGAGAGCGAGACGTAGACGACTCTCGTTGATCGGGACTGGCTCGGCCTGCCATTCGACCAGCGCCGCGTCGTAATCGAGATAGACATCCGACCGGACGGCTATGAGCTCCCTTGGGTCCAGG
The DNA here is from genome assembly GCF_025403375.1 of Frankia gtarii. Taxonomy (GTDB): domain Bacteria; phylum Actinomycetota; class Actinomycetes; order Frankiales; family Frankiaceae; genus Frankia; species Frankia gtarii. The sequence continues at coordinate 1,333 of NZ_JAMPTM010000235.1, read as the reverse complement.
GCCAGCAGCGAAGCCGGTGAAGGCATTCGGACGGTATGCTCGAATGTCGGCCAGGTGCTGTGCGGGGTGTCTGTTCGATCAGCTCCGGTCGCGGCGAGAACCAATCGCGCCCAGGCGTCGAGTTGAGGAAAATCCATGTCGTTCTGGTGTTCGCTGGCGAGATTGTAGAGATAGCAGTCGTTCATAAGCCTGCATACGCCGCGGATGGCGCTCAATCTGTTTCGGGTGTAGCCGGCATCGGCGACCGCTCGGAAGATCTCGCGAATATCGTGCAGAGGGCCGGTCAGGCCGACGGATCTTCCGATCGCGCTCATGAGGGCGCCACGTCGCACACCTCCCGGACTCGATCGGACCGCCTCCCCGAACGCGTCGTGCCGCCAAGGACGGGCCTCTCGCCAGACTTCCTGGATACTCTCCTGTTCCTCCTCGTCCAAACCGAGTGCCGATAAAGGTAGATCATCCGGCAACAGGATGCCGGACAGCTTCTCTTCGTAGCTCTGGGCAAGGAGTCGGCTGGTGGGCCAGTGCGTGCACTGAAAGTTCATACTCCGAGAGGCCCGGTCGAGGCGATGTGCCAGCCGGCGGTTCACCTCGTGTGGCATAAGGCCAAGGATTCCCTGGTCTTCTATGGTAGTGAGTGCATGGATGAAGGAGGATGTCTCGGGGTCCCTGAAGGATGGAATGATCAGGCCCGCCTGCACGCCGGCCTCGAAGAGCGATTTCCCATTCCCGGACACGTGCCACTGCAGTCGGTTGGAGATGAACAGGAAGATGTCGGGAACAAGAATCTGAGGCTGAAAGAGAATCGCCCAGAGGAGGCCCTGCTCAAACCGGTCCTGGTCGATGAACTCCTCCATTTGTCGATCCGCCGCGGAGAAGAGAACACTGTTCCTGACGAGGTCCGGCTCGGCCCGCCTCACGTGGGCCCCGCACAGGGCAAAGCTGGTGGTCCAAGCCTCGATCGCATGACGCGTGTACCCCCGTGGATGCGGCGAACAGGAAGATCCGTACCCGAAAAAGGATCATGTCAAATGAAGGGCCAGCGTACCCGGTTCTGGACTGGCGGAACTCGCCCTATGCAAACCCGGGCGAGCGTGGCGAGCCAGCTCGGACGCATACTCACCTGCGCCGTCATCCTCCGTCACGCCGGACGGCAACAACACGGACAGCGCTTTGTTTGCTTCTTATCAATACAGGCGGACTGGGGCTGACACCCAACAGCCGCCGCGGGCTCGCTCGGTGACGACAGCGGTCGGCCGCCGCTGCGACGGCCACGACAGCACGCGGGCCCGTCATCTCCGGTGCGGCTGGGAGCCGAGTGGCCCCCGGGGGC
>NZ_JAMPTM010000234.1 GCF_025403375.1 Frankia gtarii | reverse complement strand
GGCCCGCATGGGTGACGTTGGGTCGATTCGGCCTGGAAGACGTGCGTGTCGGGCACGGGATGACTACCTTCCGACCATGGGCATCGTCACGGTCAACGGCATCGACCTCGCCTACGAGATCCACGGCGACGACGACGGCCTGCCGTTGCTGATGATCGGTGGTCTCGGGCAGCAGCTCGTCGGTTGGCATCCCGACCTGCTCGCCGCGCTCGCTCGGCGCGGTTACCGAGTGATCATTTTCGACAACCGTGACGTGGGCCTGTCCACCCACCTTGACGACCTGGGTCGGCCCGACCTGGGGGCGATCATCGCCGGGCGCTTCGACCTCACCCCCTACGGGCTCGCCGACCTCGCCACCGACGCACTGGGCCTGCTCACCGCGCTCGACGTCGAGTCGGCGCACCTGCTGGGTCTGTCGATGGGCGGCATGGTCGCCCAGATCGCCGCGCTGCGCAGCCCGGCGCGGGTCCGCAGTCTCACGTCGGTGATGTCACACCCCGGCGACCACCGGGTGCAGCCGACACCGGAGGCCATCGGGCTGTTCCTGCGCCCGGCGCCGCTCGACGTGGAGCAGTCCGTCCTCGCCGCGCACGAGGCGCACGAGATCCTCGGCTCGCCGGAGTTCGCGCCAGACGAGGCCTGGCTGCGCCGGCGCGCCGAGATCTACTGGGACCGCCGGAGCAACCCCGACGGCGTGCTGCGCCAGGTCGCCGCGGTGCTCTCCGCCCCGGACCGCACCGCGGAGCTCGCCGGGCTGCGCCCGCCCGCCCTGGTCGTCCACGGCGGCGCCGACCCGCTCATCCCGGTGATCGGCGGTCGGCTGACGGCCGCGGCGATCCCGGCCGCGGAGCTGCTGGAGATCGACGGGATGGGCCACGACCTGCCCCGACAGGTATGGGACCGGGTGCTCGACAAGCTGGAGGACGTCGTCGATCGCGGGGAGGCCGGCCGGCGCTCTCTCGCCGCCGCGAGCTGACGAGCTGACACGGGCCGCCCGCCGGGCCGGCCACCGGGCCGCCGCGCTCAGGCCCCGGGTTTGACCACCATCAGGGCGATGACCACTACCCAGCAGGCGGAGCTCAGCACGGCGCCGCCGGTGATGGAACCGAGCCGGCGACGGGCGTCCCCGCCGGCGTCGATCTCGGCGATGGCATGCGACAGGCCGGGCGCGATGACCGCCAGGCAGGTCCCGCACGCCACCACCCACAGCACCAGCGAGCCCAGCAGCCAGGAGTCGCTGAACGACCGCACGCTGCCGAACGACCCCTGGTGCACCATCCCCGCGCCGGTCACCACGATCAGTAGCGAGGCCATCGCGAACCCTCGCACCAGACGGGCGGCGAGTCGCAGGATCGACAGGGCGCGCGGTCCGGTCCGCAGCAGGCTGGGGACGGACGCGCACACCAGGGTCAGCGGTCCGACCAAGAAGATCGCGAGAAGGACGTGCAGGGTGAGAAGGAGCCCGAAGCTGCCCGGATGCGGCATGGGGGGACGGTACCGATCGACACACCGCGCCTGTGCACCGGCTATGGGCGAACTGTCGCGGTCCTGTGCACTCTGCCGGGTCAGAGTCGGTAGGACTGGTAGTAGAGCAGCTTCACCACATCGCCGAAGTGCGTCCCGTACAGACGGTCGGTGGAACCGGCGTAGGCGTAGCTGACCACCCCGTCGATCCAGCCGTGCCCGGGCCCGAGCCGGCCGAACCCGGTGATGAACGGGCCACCGCTAGCCCCCGCCGTCATCCGGCAGCCCACCCCGATCGACGGGCCGCCGTACGGGTCGGCGGACCCGGGCCCGGCGCAGTAGATGAGCCGGCTGCCGTCGTACGGCAACAGGCGTGGGTAGCCGAAGCTGTACTGGGGGTAGGTGCCCGGCAGGCCGAACGCGATGCCCTGGGCCCCGGTCACGTCCTCGAGGTGCCGGCTGTTGTGGGTGTTGAACAGCGCGAAGCCGGCGTCGACGTCGAAGTTCGAACCGCTCGCCCAGCCCGGCGTCACGGTCAGCCGGCGGGCGGTCCAGATGCCGTACGGCAGCGTCCCGTCGGCGTAGCCCGGAACGAAGGCGACCCGCTGGGCGAACTGGACGCCGGCTCCGCCGTGCAGGCAGTGCCCCGCCGTCACGACGAGGTCGTGCCCCGGGCTCGTCACCACACTTGCCGAGCACGCGAAGTCGGCGCCGCCGATCGTGGTGAACAGCCGACCGGTGGTTGTCGTGACCAGCCCGCCCTGAACGTACGGCGTGCCGTCGCTGGGCGGCGGCGTGTTCGACAGCCCGGGGTTCGGATCGTCAGCGAACGGGGCGGTCGCGGTCGTCGCGGCGTCGGCGGTGGTGTCGGAGCGGTCGGTGATGTGGGTGCCGAAGGCCCGGTCGCGACGCTCGGCCGTCCAGTACCGCTCGACCTCGCGCTGCTCGGCGATGCTCACAGCGCCGGGCGCCGACAGCGGCGACGGCTGCCCCCGCGTGATCTCGGCGGCGATGTCTGCCGGTCGCACCGCCCCGGCTGCGGGGCCGGCGAGCGGCGGGCCACCGCCCGCCGGTCGCACATCCGCGCCTGGCAGGCCGGGGAGGCCGCCGATGTGGTTGAGGCCGTCCGCGAGGATCGCGCCGCTCGCTGTGGCCCGGGCGGGGGAGGCGGGCATGGCCGTGGGGGCGAGCCCCACGCCCGCCGTCAGCAGCACCGCGGCGACCAGCCGCGAGCGGGCTGGTGGTCGAGGACGCTGCCCCCGCTGCCGCAGGCCCGCCCGATGTCTTGCGTCGCCTGCGCCTTCCTCTGCCCTCCGTGATCCCACGATCGCGCAGAGTAGCAGAATTCGAGATCCGGATGGTCGGGGCGCGGCGGGCGCCTACCGGGTGCCGATCAGATCCCCCGTGGGGGGTGAGGGTGGTCAACCGAGGGCGGTCGGTCGCGTCCCCGCGGGATGGTCAGTCAGTCGGCGCGGCGAGGTGCTCGTGGGCCTGAGCCCAGGTGGGGGCGCCGGCGCCGGCCGGCGGGCGCCAGAAGACGAAACGGGACCGAGCCATCGCGGGCCCGAGGCGGCGCATCGCCTCCCGGTGGTGCGGGTCGCCGACGAACGCGTCCAACGCGGCCCGGTCCGTCCACGCGGACAGGGTCCAGTACTCGCGCCGCAACGGGCGGGCGACCAGCGAGACGCCGAGGGCGCCGGGCGCGGCCAGCACGGCCCGCCGGACGGCCATCGCCGAACGCAGCATCGCGACCGTGTGCCGGATCGAGGTGAGGACGAAGTGAGAGGCCATGACCTCGACGGCGCCGTCCGCCGGACTGCCGTCCGCAGGATTGGTGCCGCCGGCGTGGGTGTCTTCGGCGTGGGCCGCGCCGGGCCTGCGGTTTGGCGGGATGGTCCAGGGGATCGTCGGCACGGTGACCCACCTCCACAATCGTCTGACTCGGACTATCGCTCGAGGCAAGAATAGTCTCAAAGAGACGGTATGAGTCAAGCCGTATGATGGAGACCATGGTGGAGATCGCGCTGACGCCGGTGTCGTACCTGGTCCTTGGGGAGGTGGCCCGTCGGGGCAGCGCCACGCCCTACGATCTCAAGGTCTCGGTCGCCGAGTCGGTCGGGAACTACTGGTCGTTCCCGCACGCGCAGCTCTACAAGGAGCCGCCGCGCCTCGCCGCGGCCGGGCTGCTGGCCGAGGAGCGGGAGGCCGGGGGGCGCCGCCGGCGGATCTTCCGGATCACCGAGGCCGGCCGGCACAGGCTGCAGGACTGGCTCTCCTCGGGCGACTCCGGACGCACCGAACTACGCGACCTCGGCCTGCTCAAGCTCGCGTTCGCCGATCTCGGCCGCCCCGGCGACGTAGCCCGGCTCGCCCGTGCCCAGGCCGCCGCGCACCGGGCGCACCTGGAGACCTACCGCACGCTGGCCGCGCTGCCGGCGGACGCCATGGTCTGGTCGCTGCGGCGCACCCTGGACCTCGGTCTCGCCTACGAGCGGCTCATGGCGGAGTTCTGGGAGCGGCTCGGCGCCGACCCCGCCCTCACTCCGCCCTCGCCCGCCGACTCCGCGCGGCCGGCGGGGGACGCCCCGAGTCAGGGTGCCGCGGCCGCGGTCGGATCAGCGGGCGACGTGGTGGCGTCCCCGGGAACGCAGGTAGTCCCGGATGACATAGCTGCCGAGGGCGGTGGGGTCGGGTGAGAGGACCCGCCCACCGTTGCGCCGGGCCATCTCCTCGACGAACTGCACGAGGCGCGGCTCGTCGTCGAGCATGAACACGTTGATGGTCACCCCGCGCCGCGTCAGCCGGTCCACCTCGGCGAGGGTCAGCTCCAGGGTCTCGGGCATCGGCGGCCAGGAGAACGACGGCGTGCCGTCGCGCAGCAGGTGCGCGGTGGGCTCCCCGTCGGTGACCACCATGACGACCGGTTCGGCCTGTGGGTAGCGGCTGAGCAGCCGGCCCGCGATGAGCAGGGCGTGCTGCAGGTTCGTGCCCTGGACCATCTCGGAGTCGAGGCCGGCGAGCTCCACCGGCCGCAGCTCGCGGGCGTAGTCCGAGAAGCCGATGATGTGGATCTTGTCCTGTGGGAACGAGGTGCTGACGAGGGTGTGCAGCGCCAGCGCCGTCGACTTCGCGATCCCCCATGTTCCGCGCAGGGCCATCGAGTAGGACAGGTCGACCAGCAGGCAGACCGCGGCGGTGGTGCGCCGCTCGGTCTCGGCGACCTCGAAGTCGCTGACCTCCAGCCGCACCGGGCGGCCCTGCCCGGGTGGCCCGGCGCGCAGCACCGCGTTGCGGACCGTGCGGACGACGTCGATCGGTTGGGTGTCGCCGAACTGCCAGGCCCGCGAGGTGCCGAGCAGGTCGCCGGCGGAACCGGCATCGGTGAGGTTGTGATCGCCGCGGCCGCGGGCGGTGACCTGGCGAAAGATCCGTGCCAGTGCCGCCTGCCCGATCCGGCGCACCGCCCGCGGGGTGAGCTCGAGGCTGCCGGCGCGGCGGGTGATGAATCCCTGCTGCTCGAGCTCCCGCTCGACCTGCTGCAGGCTGCGCAGGTCGTCGACGGCCGAACGACCGAGGGCACGGGCGACCGCGTCGGGGTCGATGTCCTCCAGCGACGCCCCGGCATAGTCCTGCCCGAGCGAGGCGGCGAGCTCGTCGAGTTCCGACAGCTCCTCCAGCGCCGAGGTGGCATCGCCGAGGCCCAACGGCTCGTCCCCGGTGAGGCCCTCACCGAGCCGCCCGCCGCGTCCGCGGGCCCGCCCGCCCCAGTTCAGATCCGGGCGGGAGGCGCGCAGTGCCTGGGTGAGCCGGGACATCTCGGCGGCCAGTCCCAGGTCTTCCATCGCGGTGGACATCAGGTCGGCGAGCTCGGAGCGCTGCTGCGGGGTGAGCCCCGCGAGCAGCCGGGCCGCCGCCGCCGAGCGGCGCGCCAACGCGTCGACCAGCTCGTCGAGCGACTGCGGGTTTTCCGGGAAGAACTCGCCGTACTGGCGCATGAACTCGCCGAACGCCTCGTCGGTGTCCTCGCCGCGGGCGTCGGCCTCCAGCAGGGTGTTCAGCGCCCCGACCATGTCGCGGATACGGGCGAAATCCTCTGGCGTCGCCCCTTCCAGGGCCTGCTTCATCCCCTTGAACTGGGTGTCGAGGACCTCCTTGCGTAGCAGCTCGGAGATCTTCTCGTAGGTCTCGCGGGCCTGCGGGGAACGCCAGTCGTACTCGGCCAGCGACCGCACCGCGCGCGCCGGGTCGGCGGGCAGCGCGTCGAGCTCGGCCTCACGCAGGCGAGCCTCGTCCGACGGGTCGGGGAACAACGCCGCCCGTTCCTGACCGACGGCCGTGTCGAGCAGCCGCCGGACCTCCTGCAGGGTGCCGTCCATCCGGCCGCGGGAACGCGCTTCGCGCCGGCGCCGCTCGATGGCGCGGCGCATGTCGTCCAGCCCGCGGCGGCCGGGCATACCGCGGCGCAGCAGGGCTTCCAGCGCCTCGCGGGGGGTGCGGCCCTCCAGGATCTGGCGGGACATCTCGTCGAGTGCGCCGGCCGCGGTGAAGGGGGAGGCGAGCGGGTCGGGCCCGCCGTCCCAGGGGCCGTAGCGGAATGTGCCGGAGCTCACCGGGGTCCTCCCACGGATGTCAGGATCGAGCCTAGGAGCCGTAGACCGTTCGGCCCGGCAGCTCCTCCTTCGCCAACCGGCGGTTGAGGTGCAGTCCCTCCATCGCCAGCTCCAGCGCCGCCGCGGCGAGGCCGGGCGACTCCGCGCCGTCCACGCCAAGCCGGTTCAGGATCGCCGCGAGTCCGGGCACCGGGCCGACCCGGCGCAGCAGCTCGGCGGCGGGCACCATGTCGCCCGTCTCGACCGGGCCGTCGGCCTCGAAGCGGTTCTGCAGCCCGCTCAGATCGGCGCCGGCGAGGCGGGCCCGGAACGTCTCGGCGATCGCGCGGCGCAGCAACAGCGCGAGCACCTCGTCCTCGCGCCCCTCCTCGAGCTGGTCGAACTCGACCTTGCCGCGCACCGCCGGCACGATGGCGGAGAGGTCGACCACCCGGGCGGTGGGCGTCTCTTCCCCGGTCAGCGCCGCGCGGCGAACCGCGGAGGCGGCCACCGTCTCGGCTGCGGCCACCGCCAGCCGAGCCGACACGCCCGAACGCTGGTCGACCTGCGGAGCTTCGCGGACGAGGCGGGTGAATCTTGCCACGATCTCCAGCAGGTGATCGGCGATCTCGGGGGTGCCCAGCGGTGAGCCCGCCCAGGAGATCACCGACTCCTGGCGGATCAACGCGAGTTCATCGGCGAGCTGCAGCGGGTAGTGCGTGCGGACCTCGGCGCCGAAGCGGTCCTTGAGCGGGGTGATGATCCGGCCGCGGTTGGTGTAGTCCTCGGGGTTCGCCGAGGCCACCAGCAACAGGTCGAGCGGCAGGCGCAGCAGGTAGCCGCGGACCTGGATGTCGCGCTCCTCCAGCACGTTGAGCAGCGCCACCTGGATGCGCTCGGCGAGGTCGGGCAGCTCGTTGACGCTGAAGATGCCGCGGTTCGTCCGAGGCACCAGGCCGTAGTGCACCGTTTCCGGGTCGCCGAGGGTGCGGCCCTCGGCGACCTTCACCGGGTCGACGTCGCCGATCAGGTCGCCCACGCTGGTGTCCGGGGTCGCGAGCTTCTCGCCGAACCGCTCGGAGCGGTGGCGCCAGCCGATCGGAAGCTCGTCGCCGAGCTGAGCCGCCAGCGCCCGGCAGCGGCCGCAGACAGGCTCGTAGGGGTGGTCGTTGATCTCGCAGCCGGCGACGGTGGGCGACCACTCGTCGAGCAGGCTCACCAGGGTGCGGATGAGCCGGGTCTTGCCCTGTCCGCGTTCGCCGAGGAAGACGATGTCGTGGCCGGCCAGGATGGCGCGCTCGACCTGCGGCAGAACGGTCTCGTCGAACCCGACGATGCCCGGGAAACGGGGCGCCTCACTCTTCATCAGAGCGACAAGATTGTCCCGCAGCTCCGTGCGCACGGGGCGGTGCACATGCCCGCTGCGGCGGAGCTCACCCACCGTGGCGTACTGCGGAGCGGCACCCGCCGGCGAGGTGGCCGAGGATGTCGCGGTCGGTGGCACGGAATGACGGGGCGGTGCCGGCAGATCCTCCACGCGTCGACGGTACGTCGACACCGCCCGCGGCGCAGCCAAGTCGGCTGCCGTCCGCTGCAGGCGTAGTCGGGGGGTACCTCCGGCTGCCTCGCTCGAAGGCAGCCCCGCCCGCCCGATTTATTCGGGCGGGCGGCTCGCAGGTGCCGGTGTGCCAGCCACTATGGGCGACCCCCGGGCCGGCCGAAGTGGCATGGCTGGACCAGGTCCGGGTGCGGTCAGGAGCCGTAAGGTGCGACCGAGACGATCTCGACCTTCGCGGACCGGCCGCTGGGGAGCGTGTAGCTGACGGTCTCGCCGGCCTTGTGGCCGGTCACGGCACCACCGAGCGGGGAGGCGGGGGAGAAGACGTCGACGGGAGTGCTGTGGTCCTCGCGGGAGCCGATGAGGAACTTCTCGGTCTCCTGCTCGCCGGGAAAACGCACCTCGACGACGGTGCCCGGGCCGGCCTCCCCGCTCAGGTTGGGAGCCTCGCCCACCTGCACGTCGCGCAACAGGTCCATGAGCTGGCGGATCCGGGCCTCCTGCTTGCCCTGCTCCTCCTTGGCGGCGTGGTAGCCGCCGTTCTCCTTGAGATCGCCCTCCTCACGGGCCGCCTCGATCTTGGACGCGATCTCCGTGCGCCAGGGGCCGGTGAGGTAGTCGAGCTCGGAGCGGAGCCGGTCGTATGCCTCCTGAGTGAGCCAAGTCTGCTGCGTCACGCGGGTCACGCTCCTCGGTGAACATCAAAAGGGTCACGATATCAAGGTGAATCAAGGAAATCTGGGTCGAGCCCGCTGACTCCGGCGGCGGCTCCTCGACCGCCGGGAGACCCTGGACCAGCGGTTCCTACCCTCGCGGGCGATCCGTCAGTCCGAAGTTTCGACCATGACTGCACACCTGGCGGAGCGGGAGCGCGGCGTACGGGTGCCGTACTCCGTCGGTCCCCCGGGGCCGACCGACTCCGATGTCGGTACGCCGGCCGGTGACGCTACACCCGTCGCCGCATGAGCGGACGGTGCATTGTGCCACGGCACTGGGTGACTTTTCCAGATCAAACGTGGAGGCAGGCTCCAGGGTTCCGCACAGCGGTGTCGCACGGCGGTCACGTCGCGGCCACCCCGGTCGATGACCGTGGTCCGGCCCAACCATCAGCGACAATGGTGGCATGCCTTCGGTCGACGAGCGGCATGGCCTGCGTCTCATGGCCATCCATGCGCACCCTGATGACGAGTCCAGCAAGGGCGCGGCCACGATGGCGCGTTACGCGAGTGAGGGTGTGGACGTAGTTGTTGTGACATGTACGGGCGGTGAGGAGGGCAGCATCCTCAACCCCGCGATGGACCGGCCCGGCGTCGCGGAGCGCATCGCCGAGGTCCGCCGCGAGGAGATGGAGAACGCCCGACGCATCCTCGGTGTCCGCCAGGAGTGGCTGGGTTTCGTCGACTCCGGCCTGCCCGAGGGCGACCCGCTGCCGCCTGTGCCACCGGGGCGCTTCTCCACCACTCCGGTCACCACCGCGGTCCAGCCCCTGGTCAGGCTGATTCGCGCCTTCCGGCCGCAGGTCATCACGACCTACGACGAGTCCGGTGGCTACCCGCACCCCGATCACATCATGACGCACAAGATCAGCATCGAGGCCTTCGAGGCGGCCGGCGATCCCGAGCGCTATCCCGAGGTCGGGGTCGATGCCGGGCTCGACCCGTGGCAGCCGCTCAAGCTGTACTACCACCTCACCTTTCACAAGGAGCGCGTCCTCGCCCTGCACGAGGCGCTGCTGGCCCGCGGCCTGGAGTCCCCCTACACCGACCGCCTCGACGAGTGGGCCGGCCGGGCGGCGGAGGCGGGCAGGTTGACCACCAGGGTGCCGTGCGCGGACTGGTTCGAGACCCGCGACCGCGCCCTGATCGCGCACGCCACCCAGGTCGACCCCACCGGATGGTGGTTCCGGGTTCCGCTCGACGTCCAGCGGGAGACCTGGCCCACCGAGGACTACCAGCTCGCCCGCTCGCTGATCGAGGTCGGCACCCTGCCCGAGGATGACCTGTTCAACGGCGTCTGACGGTGCGCGTGACCGGTGGTCGGCCCGCCGGCGGCGGGTGATCGGCGGCCACCGCCGGCGGTCCGGCGCGGCGTAGTGTCGAGATGTGAGGACGTCACCGTGAACGAGATCTTTGCCGGTTCCGTGCTGGCCGAGCAGGAGTCCAGTGCAGGCGCTGCCGGCCTGCTCATCGTCGTCGGGCTGATCCTGGTCTCTGCCGGGCTGTTCTTCATGCTGTCGAAGAGCCTGCGCCGGATGCGCTCGAACGTGGCGAACGGTGAGTTTCTCGGGGTGGACCCCGACCGACCCACCGGCCCGGTCGATCCGCGCCAGGCGATCCGCCGCCGATCGGTGCTGGCCGGCGGGAAGGGCCCGGTGATCGACGGCGAGGTCGTCGGCGATACCACGGCCACGGGCGGCGGGGGTCAGCGTCTCGACCTGCCCACCCAGCCC
>NZ_JAMPTM010000233.1 GCF_025403375.1 Frankia gtarii | reverse complement strand
CTCCAGCCCTGATGCCGGCCGGGCGGACGGCGACGCAGTCGGCCAGGGCCCGGCATGCCACCGCCAGGGCCCGACGGACCTCGTCCGGCGGCCGCGCCGGCCACAGCACCACCAGCGAGAGCAAGGCTGCGACCGCGCCCAGGCCCCAGCCGGCGAGCCGTTCCGGCACGGCCGACAGACCCGCCGGACTCGTCACCGGCAGCACGAAGGACAGCAGCAGGGCCGGGGCCGCGACCGCCAGGTACGCGTTGATCACTCCGGCGAACAGGACGGCGAACGCCACCACCGCCATCCCCCCGCATGCCGCCCACGACGAACCGGAACACAGCGTGCCCAGGGTGATCAGCGGCAGCCCCGCCAGGGCGAGCCCGCCATAGGCGGCGATGCGCACCCGTGCCGGGCCGCCGAAGTCGACGAAGACGAGCAGGGCGAAGACCGCGAACCAGGCGAACAGGCTGAGCAGGATCCGGTCGAACAGGTAGTAGCCGGCGGCCAGCACGGCGGGCGCGACGACGGCGGCCCGCAGCGCGCTGCGCAGCAGAAACGGATCCACGCCGGGGAGGACGACCCAGCGACGGTCACGCCGCGGCGGCCCGGGGCGGCCGGGACGTGTTGGACCGCCGGCCGGCCCGAGACGGCCCGGCGGCCCGACACGCCTGGGTGCAGGCGTGATCCCGACCCCCTCCACCGCCATCCAGCAAAGTCACTTATTGTGACCCACTGAAAGCAGGAAGCGATGTAGCTGCCGCGCGGCGCGGGCCGGTGTCTCTTCGGCCGACGGGTCCTCGACCCGCCGGCCGCCAGGCGTCAGGCGTCAGGCGTCCCGGCGCTTGGCCAGAATCAACCCGATCACGAACAGACCCACGCACACCGCGGCATAGTACGCCAGCGAGCCCCAGGGCCCGAACGGCATCCCCTCGATCGCCGGCGGGCCGTCGTCGGTCTCGGGCTGTCCGGCAACGATGAAGTTGTTGCCGACGGCGAACGGCAGCCAGTGCTGGAGGTGATCGCCGATTCTCGGGATCGCCGGCAGCAGGTTCTCCAGCAGGAGCAGGTAGATGAGTTCGATCACCACCGCCCCGGCGGACTGCCGGACGATCAGCCCGACGGCGAGGGCCAGCACGGCGGACAGCAGGTAGATCAGCCCGACGCCGAACACGTTGCGGTACTCCTGCGCCGTGTCGAGCGTCAGCGGCGCGTCCGGCTGGATCAGCCTGGCGATGCCCCAGGAGCCGACCGCGGTGATCTCCCCGACGATTCCGGCCAGTAGCGCGACGACCACGGCCTTCGCGACCAGCGCCGGCGTGCGGGTGGGGACGGCGAGGAAGGTCGACCGAATGGTGCTGAACCGGTATTCGGTGGTGACCGCCAACGTGGCCATCACCATCATCACCACGAGCCCGAAGTTGAAGGCGAACTGGGTGACGCTCGGGGTGAATTCGGGCAGGTCGGAGGACTTGGTAGTCGCCGCGAAGATGGACGTCAGGCCCACAGTCAGGGCAGTTGCGATGATCATGCACCACCACGGCGAACGGGTGGAGAACAGCTTGATGCGTTCGACGGTGAGCAGGGTCATCGCGCGTCGCCTCCCCGCGTCGCGTCCGCCGCAGCGGCCTGGATCCCCCGCGTCGGCGGCCCGGTGAGCTGGGCCGGAGCGGCGGGTGTACCGGCGGGCGGCGAGCCGTTCCCCGCCCCCGGGAGCGCGCCGGCGTGGTACTCGACCTCGCCCCCGGTGAGCTGAATGAACGCCTGTTCCAGCGAGCCACGCTGGGCGGCCAGCTCGTGCAGCACCAGGCCGACCCGCCCGGCCAGCTCGCCGATCTGTTCGGTGCTGCTGTTCGGCACCAGCAGCGCCGCCGGACCGTCGTCGCCGGCGGGCACGTCGCGGACGGCGAGCCCCTGACCGGTGAGCACCCCGCGCAGCCGCTCCATCTCGGGGCCGCGGACCCGGACCGCCGATTCGGACGCCATGTCGATGAAGGCCCGGGTGCTGGTCTGCGCGATGAGCCGGCCGCGCCCGATGACGATGAGCTCCTGGGCGGTCAGGGCCATCTCGGAGAGCAGGTGGCTGGAGACGAAGACCGTCCGGCCCTCGTCCGCGAGCCGGTGCATGAAGCGGCGGATCCAGAGGATCCCCTCCGGGTCCAGGCCGTTGACGGGCTCGTCGAACAGCAGAACGCCCGGATCGCCGAGCAGCGCCGTCGCGATTCCGAGCCGCTGTGCCATGCCGAGTGAGAAGCCGCCGGCGCGCTTGCCGGCCACGCCGGTCAACCCGACGATCTCCAGCACCTCGTCGACCCGCTTCGCCGGGATCCGGTTGGACGCGGCCATCCAGCGCAGGTGAGAACGCGCCGAACGGTTGGGATGCACCCACTTCGCCTCGAGCAGCGCGCCCACCTGGCGCAGCGGCTGCTTCATCTCGGCGTACCGCCTGCCGTCGATGCGGACCGTGCCCGCGCTCGGGTTGTCGAGTCCCAAAATCATGCGCATCGTGGTGGACTTCCCGGCGCCGTTGGGCCCCAGGAATCCGGTCACCTTGCCGGGCTGCACCGTGAAGGACAGGTCGTTGACGGCGACCGTGCGTCCATACCGCTTGGTGAGCCCTTGTGCCTCGATCATTCGCCCCCTTTCGTCAGAGGTCGTTTCCGCGGTACGGGGATGACCGGCCCCGCAAAATCCCGATCACGCCGGCGCGCCAGCCACCCGAGGAATCGCCCCGGTGGGCATCATCGTCGTGGAGCCATCACGGTCAGGCCAGTCATCGCACCCGGGGAACCATGTCGTCCTGCCGACAGTGAAACAGGACCGCGGAGGCGGCGACCATCGGGCCAGCCCCCGCATCCGACCGGGGGTGAGCCGGCCGGGCGGTCAGAGCACCCGTCGCCGGGCGAGGATCGCCTCGGCGAGCTCGGAGACCCGCCGGCGCTCGTTGCGCGCGGTCCGCCGCAGGATCTCGAACGCCGAGACCGAATCTGTCTTCCTCGTCGCCATGAGGTATCCGACTGCGCGCTCGATGGGAACGCGGTATTCCAACGCATACTGGAGCTGCCGGGCGAGTTTGTCATTGCGGTCGGCGATGAGCCCGGCGAGCAGCAGGTTCTCGAGAACCGCGCCGAAGTGCACCATCGCGTCGCGCTCGCTGTCAGTCCAGACGCGCGGGGAGTCGGCGGCGACGTTGAGGGTGCCGATCGGGCCGCCACCGAGGCGCACCGGGATGCCGAGGACGGCATGTATTCCGCCGTCGAGAAGAGCGGGGACGACCCGCGGCCACCGGGTCTCCGCGGCCAGATCCTCGGACACGACGATCTCGTCGGTGATGAACGACTCGACGCAGGGGCCCTCGCCACACTCCTCCTGGACGCGTTCAAGCAGGGCCCCGCTGCTGTCAGCAGCGGCGATGCTGCGCAGGGCCCGGTCCGCGTCGGCCAACAGGACGCCCGCGCCGGCCAGGTCGAAGATCTCGGTGACGGCCCGCACGACCTCGCTGACCAGCTTGGCGAGCTCGACCTGGCTCGGCGCCAGATGGTGCAGCCGGGCCAGACTGGCGTCCAGCAGCAGCTTGTCGATCTCCATCGTGGTTCCCCCGCAATTCCAGCGCGGCCCGACCGCCGCAACCCCGGCTGTCCCATCCTGTCGGATCACCTTGGGGGTTATCCCCCGATTGCCGCGGAAGGGGGAGCGGTCGACTCGAAGTCAGTTACCGCTTGCCATGCCACACCTACTGTACGGAATCGAGGTATGCCCTGGGGGGTGAGGATGGTCGCCATCCGGTCCAGGACGTGCGAGCACCCCGCGAGCGCGACGCGCACACACCGCTCTCGACCGGCCCGCCAGAGCAGATGCAGCGCAGTGAACCCGCGGACATCGACGAACACACCGGTCAGGTCGACGACGAGCGCGCGCGCGCACCCGTTCAGGCACGCCCACAGCAGCGCCCGGGCCATCGGCTCGGCAGCGGAGTCAAGATCTCCCCGGAACGCGACCGTGAAACCGCCCGAACGGTGCCGCACCGTGGCGGCGAGCCGACCCGACCCGGCGATGCCCACCCGGACCCCACCGACCTCGAACACCACCGACCCGAACACCTCGCACGGCGGAACCACGAACTCCCACGGGGCTCCACGCTGCTCAGCCATCGCTCGCCTCGCCCCGAGACCCGTGCGCGCCCGGCTCGCCGCCGCGGAGGTCGGCCGCGTCCACCGCCTCGGCATCCGTCGGACGGCGCGACGAGCGACGGCGACGCACCCCGACGTCGACCTGGCGGTGGACGGTCCCATCGATTGCGGCCGACCGTTCAGCCGCAATCGACGAGTTGATCATCCCGAGCAGGCGGCTCCGCTCATCGGCGGACATCCCGGACATCAGGCTGACGACCAGCTCCGACTCGCCGCCCACCGCAACCACGACCGGTGTGGCGTCCGCGGGCGCGGCCAACGGCGGCGGCGCCGACTCGCCCTCGCGGGCGACAGGGATCGCGGCGCTACCGCCGCCGTGTTCGGAAACGCGCTGTTCGGAAACGCCTTCCGCGTCCGGAGACGGGGGGCCTGAAATGGCTGCGGGCATGCGTCACTCTCCGTGACTCGGCCGCAGACACAGGGCAGGCGAATTGATCGGTTGCCGAAAGACTACCGCATGGGGTTCCCCTGGTCAGGGTGACGCAGGGCTGTGGATCGCACCCGCGAGACGGCCCCACTGCGCGAGCGGGAGCTGGGTGGGCGTCGAGGTCAGAACCTGCACGGCGACGTGATCCGCACCCGCCTGCTGGTGCTCGGCGATCCGCCCGAGGACGGTATCCAGGTCGCCCCAGGCGACCACGGCGTCGACGAGCCGGTCGGAGCCGCTCCCGGCCAGATCTGCGTCGGTGAATCCGAGCCGGCGCAGGTTGTTGGCGTAGTTCGGCAGACTGAGGTAGCGGGTGAGGCTGTGGCGAGCGACCGCGCGGGCGCTGCCGGGGTCGGCGTCGAGCACGACCATCTGCTCGGGTGCGAGCAGCGCATCCGGCCCCATGATCTCCCGCGCCCGCCGGGTGTGTTCGGGCGTGACGAGGTAGGGCAGGGCGCCAAGGGTGCGCCGGGAGGCGATCTCCAGCATCCGGGGACCGAGCGCCGCCAGCGCCTGGTCGGACCGGGGCACCCCGAGCTCGTCGAGCGTGTCCAGATAGTCGAGAAGGATCTCGACCGGCCGCTCCCAGCGGCGACCCGTCACCTTCTCCACCGGGTCCCGGTGCCCGACGCCGAACCCGAGCAGCAGCCGGTCGGGATGAGCCTTGGCGAGCATCGCGTAATGGTCGGCGACGATGTCGGCCTTCTCGGTCCAGACGTTCAGGATGCTCGTGCCGACCACTAGCCCTTCGGTGCCATCCAGGATGGCGGCGGGAAGCTCCAGATCCCCGCTGGCGCTGCCGATCCACACTGTCGGGATACCCATCGCCGCCACTTCGGCGGCGACCTCCGCCCGTGACCGGACGTCCGTCGGCCATTGCCGCTGGGCTGCCCAAAGCCCGATCCTGCCGACTTCAAGTACCACGACGAGCCCCTTCCGCGCAGGGAACTGCGACTGTCCGCACCATTACCCGTGCACTGTTGCTACCCCGAGACCGCACCCGCTATGTCGGCAGGTTTCACCGAACTGCGTGGGAACGCCGAGCGGACGGCCCATGTGGGCGGCAGCTGATGGACATGCCCACCGAAACACCGCACCGCAACACCGCACCGCAACCGAGACGCCGCGGCCGACGCGCCGCGGCCGAGTCTGCCGGTGACGCCGCCCCAGAATCAGCCGGACATCGGCAGATCGGGCACCGATGTGGTCTGCGACACGGCTGCCTCAGGCCGCAGATCCTCCAGGGAAAGCTGGTGGGCGGGCGGGCCCTCGAGCACGATCCGCGAGGTCACCGCGAGATCGGCCGCGACGTGGAGAAGTTCGCCGCTGTCCATCAGCCGCCAGCGCGGATCCTCGTCCATCCGCTCGCTTTCGACCACGACCGCGGGCTCGTCGCGCAGATCGAGGGAGCGGACCCGGATCTCGCTGAACGGGCTTGCATGGTCGAGGTGGCGGTCGTTGCGTCCGCCGGCGCCACGCTGGAGCACGTACAGGCCGTTGGTGTCCGGGTAGCGCAGCGCCCACAGCTCCCGGTCGGTGATGAGGATCATGTTGATGGAGTAAAGGGGCAGGTTCTGCGCGACCCAGCGGGCGGCCGCGGCGATGCCCTCGCCCACGTCCCCGTCGTGAGCGTCGATCTCCCTGCTGACCAGCGCGAAGAAGCGCTCGGAGTCGGTGTCGCCGAGCACCGGCAGGCCGGCCGTGCCGAGCTCCGCGTCCAGTTTGTCCAGGCCCTCGATCACCCCGTTGTGGGCGAAGATCCGCCCGTCGCGGACGAACGGGTGCGTGTTGGCGTCGCTGGCCTGGCCGGTGGAGGCGTGCCGCACATGCGCGACGAAGGTCGACGAGATGACGTCCTGGGCCTCCCGGGCGAACGCCGTGTCCGTGCGACTGCGGATCGCCTGCCTCACCACCTGTGGGACCCCGTCCGCGTCAAAGGCACCAAGCCCGGCGCCGTCCGGCGTCCGCAGCGTGGCTGCGCGTGGGCTGTCGGGCGCGTCCAGCAGCCAGAACGTGGCCTTGATCCGCTTCGGACCACTACTCATCGCGAACAGGTGGCACATCGACGCCCTCCCTCACATTCTTGACGGCCCCGGCCACCGGCCGGAGCCCGGCTCACCGAGGCACGCGGGATCCAGCGGCCCGGGCGCAGCGATGGCCGTCGGTGGAGCGAAAAGGGCAACGCTACCTCCGGCCCGAAGCGCTGGCGATCGGCTCGGCGCCCAGGATCGACCACTGACGACATGTTTGGTGCAGTTCCCGCGAATGTCCTGTTCCCAGCATCGACCCCGTCACTCCCGGTGCATGCGGCACGTTCCACGCCGGAGTCCGGTGGCCGCGGTGGCGTATCTGAGCGGCAGGGATGACCGTATTGCTGTTTCGTTCCGTTTCGTTTTTCCAACACAACGGCGGATGTAGCCGGATGGTGCTGGCGCGCCGCGACCCGAACGCGCCAAGCACGGCATCGACCACCGTCCTCCGGCCTCGTCGCGAGCCCCGAGCCCTGAGCCCGAGCCCTGAGCCCGAGCCCTGAGCCCGAACCCGAACCTGAGTCCGAACCCGAACCCGAGTGCGCCGCGAAGGCTTCCGAGCACTCCCTAGCTGCCCGACCCCGCCGCAGCACCCGCCCCTGCCGCACCCCGGGAGTTCTCTCCCACGTAGGAAGCAGGACGCGCTCACGAGAATCGGGTCCATGCGGCGACGGCGAACCTTCGATACCGCCACGCCGCCATGGCGATGACAACGGGGGCATGGGCAACATAACCACCCGGCCTTCCTGATCAACAGGGCCACCGCCGGAAACCGTCTCCATGTTGCGCTTAACCACCGTGCAGGAATTCGCGGTCACCCGCCCCGCCTATTTCAGGGTCCGACAGCTGCTGCGACCGGACCGATCGGCCCTGATCGGAGCTCATCGTGCCCGACTTCGGGCCGCCCTCGACTCGGCCTGAACGCCCCCAGGATGATCCCCAACCACCGGGAAACGGCGACGCCCAGATTTTAACCGCAAGTTCGGACAGAAGACCGACTCCCGGCAGATCACCACACGGTATCGGACCTGCCCGGACAATATCGGCAGGGGCTCGCGCTACGCTATTTCGCCGCACCCACCGGACCACCCAGGGAGAATCGCCGGGCGTTCGACGACAATCACCTGTCCGGGCCATGTCCGCGGTAGCATATTCCCATCATTCCCGCATGCTTCGGTGACCGGACCGATGGAAACGGAGACGCATGGCGGATTCGGTCCGATCGCTACGCGCCCTGTGCATCCTGTTCTTCTGCGAGCAGTACCCGCCGGTCGTCTGGGACGGCGCGGGCAGCTACACGGCGACGCTGGCCGTCGCGCTCGCCCAGCTCGGGCACGAGGTGCACGTGCTCTGCGCCCAGGGTCACCGGATCGTCGACTCCGTGCAGGACGGGGTGCACGTGCACCGGCGGCCGCTGTTGCGGGTTCCGGTCAGCCGCGGGCTGGGCCCGGTCGGGGCGCGGCTGCGCGGGCCCCTCTACCCGCGGGACTCGATCACACTGCGCGTCAGCCTGCCGCTGTCCTACAGCTTCTGGATGCGCCGCCTCGGCCTGCGCCCGGACGTGATCGAAACGCAGGACGGAGAGACCCGCGGCCTGGTCCAGGCGCTGTACCGCACCCGCCCGCTCGCCATCCACCTGCACTGCCCGACCATGCTCGCCGTCCAGCTCGTCGGCCAGCCCATCGGGTACAAGGGCCGGCTCGCCGACCGGCTCGACAGGATTTCCGTCGATCTCGCCGCTGTGGTGACCTCCCCGTCTCAGCTACTCGTAGACACCCTGCGTGAACGCGGCTGGCTGGATCGGCGCGCCGTGGAGGTGATCCCGAACCCGTTCGACGCCATCCCCTGGCGCGATGTCCCGGACGTCGCCGGGACGTCGCCGACGGTCGCCGCGGTCGGCCGTCTGGAGGCCTACAAGGGGGTGGACGTCCTGCTCGACGCGTCCGCGCGGCTCAACCGCGCGGGCATCACCCACCGGCTGGTACTCGCCGGCCGCCCCGCCGGCCTGATCGGTGGCACCCCCGCCGGCACCTGGCTCGCCCGGCGGGCGCGCGAGCTCGGCCTGGACGTCGAGTTCCCCGGCCATCTGTCCGGCGCCGAGATCCGCGACCTCTACCGGCGGGCGCGCGCCGTCGCCGTGCCCAGCCGCTTCGAGAGTTTCTCGATCGCCGCCGTCGAGGCGATGGCCGCCGGGCGGCCGGTGGTCACCACGACCCGGACCGGCGTGGCGCCGTTCGTCGAACGCTGGGGGTCCGGGACCGCGGTCCCGCCCGACGACGCCGAGGCGCTGGCCGCCGCACTCGCCCCGTTCCTGCTCGACCCCGCGCGCGCCGCCGCCTGCGGTGCCCGGGGCCGGCTCGGCGTGGTCGAGATCGACCCGGCGGTGATCGCCCGCCGCAAGGAGGACGCCTACCGCCGCGGCATCGCCCAGTTCGCGGCATCCACCGGACCCGGCGGCGACATGGCCGGGCGCATTCCGATCCCTCGTGCCCGGCGGTCCTACCCCGACGGTTTCGGTAGGCCGAACACCAGCTCACAGAGCTCGCCGACGGTGGGCAGCGCCTCGTAGGCACCGACCCGGCTGACCGTGAGCGCCGCGGCGGCCTGCGCGTGGCGGACGGCGGTGGCCGGGTCCGCGCCTGCCACCAGGCGGGCGGCGAGCACCGCGGTGAAGGCGTCGCTGGCCCCGGTCGTGTCGATCACTCCCGCCGCGACAGCGGGGTGGATGGTCGTCGCGCCGCCGGTCCGCACCACACATCCTCGTTCGCCGTGGGTGACGCAGACCGTCGGGACGCCGAGCGTCTCGCAGACCGCCTCGGCGAGGCGGCCGGCGGGCCCCCGGGCGGCGGGCCGCCCGGCAAGCAGCGCGCGGGCCTCGGCCTCGTTGGGGACGAGGAGGTCAACCTGCTCCCACGGAACGGTCCTGACGACTGCCGGGTCGGTCGGCGCCGGCGCCGGGTTGACGACGACCCGCATGGCAGCCTTAGCGGCGGCGGCGATGAGGTCCGGAGCCCGTTCGGCGAACTCGAACGTCACCAGCGCCGCGTCGGCCGGCCCGCACGTCGCCGCCGCCGCCTGGACCTGGTCGGGGGTGACGGCCAACGCATCGGGAACTCGCCACACGACCGCCTTCTCGCCGTCGTCCCGGACGTGAACGATGCAGACGGGCGTCGGGGTGTCCGGGATGACCGCCATCGCCGACACGTCGACCCCCTCGCCGACCAGAGCCGCCCGGACGGCCGCGCCCACCACGTCGGCTCCCACCGCCCCCACCGCGGCGACCTGCGCGCCGAGCCGGGCCAGGGTCACCGCCTGGTTGAGCGCCTTCCCGCCCGGCACGGTCCACATCGCCTCGGCACGAACGTCCTGGCCCCAGCCCGGCAACCGCGACGTGCTGACCAGGCAGTCGAGGACGAACGCGCCGACGACGAGAAACCGCGGCGCCCCGAGCACCCCGGGACCGCCCAGCGCCTGTGTCCCCGAATTGCCAGTTCCCC
>NZ_JAMPTM010000232.1 GCF_025403375.1 Frankia gtarii | reverse complement strand
GGGCGGGACGGGGCGGTCGGGCCGCCTGGTCCGACAGCGAGGCCTGGTCCGACGAGGTCGGCTCGGCGCGTGCGGCCGAGGCCGCGAAGGTCGGCGCCCGCCATGCCGACCGGCCTGACGACCGCGTGGCGTCGGTCTCCGGTCGGCGGGCCCGGGCAGCGGCGTGGATCACCGCTCACTGGGGCGGCAATGCCAGCCGGGTCCCGCACCTGCCCGTCATCGCGGTGTCGGTCGCGGTGGTGCTCACTCTGATCGCGGTGACGGCGCTGCTGCTGGTGCCGTCCAGCAGCGACGGCGGGGCCGACCCCATCGCCACCAGCGCGGGGCAGGGCGCGTCGTGGGCCGCGCAGCCGGGCACCACGGCCCGGCCCACCCAGACTGGTGCGCCGGGGGCGGCCGTTCCACAGGTCGAGCGGGCCGCGACCACCGGGCTGTTCCCGACCGGCGTCGCCGCGCACTCCCTGGCGCAGGCGAATGCCTGGGCGAGGTTCCGCGGCCGGCCCAACGACGTCGTCGTGATGTACACCGACCGATCGAGCTGGAGCTCCCTCACGGATCCGTGGATGGGACACAGCACGTCGACCTTCGCCGGGTACGCGGGCACCTGGGTCCTCACCCAGCCGCTGTTCCCCGACTCGGGGGCGGAGAAGGGCAACCTCGCCGACTGCGCGGCGGGCAACTACGACGCCAAGTGGCGGCAGTTTGGGCGCTGGCTGGTGAACATGGGCCGGGGCGACTCCTTCGTCCGGCTGGGCTGGGAGTTCAACGGCCTGTGGTTTGCCTGGGCGGCGACGGATCCGCAGCAGTGGATCCAGTGCTTCCGGAACGCCTCGTCGGCGATCAAGGCGACCAGTCCGAAGGTCCGCATCGACTGGAACCTCAACGCCCACGGCTCGACCACACCGGTCGGCGCGTTCGATCTCTACCCCGGCGACCAGTACGTCGACGTCATCGGCATCGACAGCTACGACCAGTACCCGCCCAGCCCGACCTACGCCGACTTCGACGACCAGTGCAACGGTGACGCGGGGCTCTGCCAGGTCATCACCTTCGCCCGAACCCACCACAAGCTGTTCTCGGTGCCCGAGTGGGGCGTGGTCAGCCAGCAGGGTACGAAGGCCGGGCGCAGCGGCACGGCCGGCGGGGACAATCCGGCCTTCATAGAGAAGATGTACGAGACGTTCGCGCACAACGCCGACATCCTCGCCTACGAGGCGTACTTCCCCAACGCGGAGGAGGGCAACGTCCGCTCCTCGCTGGTGAACCCCGATCTCAATCCGGCCTCTGCGGCCGCCTACCACCGGCTCTGGGGCTAGGACCTCGCCGCGGCGCTCCGTGTGTCCCTTCGGGGTCCGTGTGTCCCTTCGGGGCGCCGCGGCGGGCGGCGGGTCAGATGGTGCCGCCGCCGCGGCGGTCCGCGTCGTCGTGCAGCCCGCCGACGAAGGACTCCGCCACGCTCACCTGCTCTCGCAGCGTCGAGAGCTTCTCCTCGGCGAGCAGCACCCAGGTGCCGAGCCGCTCCTGCAACGCGGCGCGGGTGTCCGCGGCCAGGTCGGGTGTGGCCAGCTCGTCGCGCAGGGTCAACAGTGAGCGCATCTCTTCCAGGGTGAAGCCGAGAGGCTTCATCTTCCTGATGAGCAGCAGCCGCTCGATCGCGTCCGCGTCGTAGAGGCGGAATCCGCCGACGGTCCGCCCCACCGGCATGAGCAGGCCCGCTTCTTCGTAGTAGCGGACTGTTCGCAGGGAGAGGCCGACCCGCTCGGCTACGTCCCCGATCTGGTAGACGCCGCCGCGGGCCGCGTCCGATCTCGAAACGTTGCGGCGCATCCTGGACAACTCGACCCTAACGTCAGTGTAGGTGTTGGGCGACCGGACTGGACACCAGGCAGTCGACTGTACGTCGACAGGCCGCCGGGCGTAATCGGGGCAGGGGCGCGGCGGGCATCCTGTCGTAGGCTGGTCATATCGTCTGTGCCGACGGGGTCGGGCCGGTGTCGGCCGACCACCCGGGTCATCGCCGGGGGCGGGTCGGGCCCCAGGTCGAGCGGGTCGGGGCCGTGGCGGGCCCCGTTGCGCCAGGTCGTCGTGTCCCGTGGCGGCGGTCCGTGCCACGGCGTCTGCCCCACGCCTGTTTCCGTTCCGCTCGTTTCCGAGAGGCACACAGGACGCAACCATGACTCTCGCGCCGCTGCTCGACGCACTGATCGCTCGACCGGGTGGCGATCCCGCCCTGGGGCGCGCGATCGGCGCGGCGGGCGAACCCGTGCTCGACCTCGCCGGCCCGGCCGCTCTGCGGCCGTTCGCCGCCGCCGCCCTCGCCGCCGCCCACGGCGCCGGTCGGCCTGTCCTTGCCGTGGTGGCCACCGGCCGGGAGGCCGAGGATCTGGCCGCCGCGCTCGCCGGCCTGCTCGGTCCCGATGTGGTGGCCGTCTTCCCGAGCTGGGAAACGCTGCCCCACGAGCGGCTGTCTCCCCGGGCGGACACGGTGGGTCAGCGTCTGGCGGTGCTGCGCCGCCTGGCCCATCCGGCGAGCACCGGCAGGCCGCCGCTGCGGGTCGTTGTCGCGCCGGTCCGCTCTGTGCTCCAGCCCCAGGTCGCCGGGCTCGGTGAGCTCGTCCCGGTCAGCCTGGCGGCGGGCGACACCGCCGATCTCGACGACGTGGTCACCCGGCTGGTGGACATGGCCTACCGCCGGGTGGACCTGGTGGAGCGGCGCGGCGAGATCGCGGTGCGCGGCGGGATTCTCGACGTCTTCCCGCCGACCGAGGAGCACCCGCTGCGGGTGGAGTTCTTCGGCGACGAGGTGGAGGATGTCCGCCGGTTCGCCGTCGCCGACCAGCGGGCGCTGCCCGAGGACGAGGCCGGCCCGGCCGGCCCCGGCAGGCGCGGGCTGTTCGCGCCGCCGTGCCGCGAGCTGCTGCTCACCGAGGACGTCCGCGGCCGGGCCGCCGAGCTTGCCCTTCGCCATCCCCAGGTGGTGGACATGCTCGACAAGATTGCCAACGGCATTCCCGTGGACGGTATGGAGGCGCTGGCGCCGGTCCTCGTCGACGGGATGTCGCTGCTGCTCGACGAGCTGCCGGCCGGCACCCACGTCCTCGTCTGCGACCCGGAGCGGGTCCGTTCCCGGGCGAGTGAGCTGGTGCGCACCAGCCAGGAGTTCCTGGAGGCGTCCTGGAGCGTCGCGGCCCTCGGCGGCGGGGCCCCGATCGACCTCGGTGCCGCGGCCTACCGCTCCATTGCGGAGGTTCGCGAGCGCGCGGGGGAGCTCGGGTTGCCCTGGTGGTCGGTCACCCCCTTCGCCTCGGCACCGGCCGGCTCCGAGGCGGGCGGTCCCGGCCCGGCCGGCGCGGCGGCGGCGGGCGAGGCCGGCGGGCTCGTCGCCGAGGGCGACGACACCGTGGTCGCGAGCCTGCGACCGGCGCCGCTGTACCACGGTGACACCGCCGCCGTCATCGCCGACGTCAAGGGCTGGCAGGCCGAATCGTGGCGCGTGCTGCTCGTGACCGAGGGGCACGGCCCGGCCCAGCGCCTGGTGGAGCTGCTGCGCGAGGCCGACCTCGGCGCCCGCTACGCCGAGGATGCCGAGCTCGCCGCCGGGGTCGTCGTGGTGACCCGCGGGCAGCTCGTCACCGGCTTCATCAGCGACACACTGCGCCTGGCCGTCCTTACCGAAAGTGACATTGCTGGTGCCCGCGGGGTCACCACCAAGGACATGCGGCGGATGCCCAGCCGGCGGCGCAAGGGCATCGACCCGCTCGCCCTGGTCCCCGGCGACATGGTCGTGCACGATGCGCACGGCGTCGGTCGCTACGTCGAGATGGTCACCCGGACCGTTGCCGGGGCGAAGCGCGAGTACCTGCTGCTGGAGTACGCCCGGGGCGACCGGCTCTACGTCCCCACCGATCAGCTCGAACAGATCACCCGGTACGTCGGTGGGGACGCGCCGAGCCTGGACCGCATCGGCGGCGCCGACTGGGCCAAGCGCAAGACCCGCGCCCGTAAGGCGGTCAAGGAGATCGCCGGGGAGCTGATCCGGCTCTACAGCGCCCGGATGGCCGCGCCCGGGCACGCCTTCGCCCCGGACAACCCGTGGCAGCGCGAACTGGAGGACGCCTTCCCCTTCCGCGAGACGCCCGACCAGCTCGCCGCGATCGACGAGGTCAAGGCCGACATGGAAAAGCCCGTCCCGATGGACCGGGTGATCTGCGGCGACGTCGGCTACGGCAAGACGGAGATCGCCGTGCGGGCGGCGTTCAAGGCCGTACAGGACGGCAAGCAGGTCGCGGTGCTGGTCCCGACGACGTTGCTGGTCCAGCAGCATTTCCAGACCTTCTCGGAGCGTTACGCGGCGTTCCCCGTCGTCGTCAAGGCGATGAGCCGGTTCAACTCGGCCGGCGAGCAGAAGGCGGTGCAGGAGGGCCTCGCCGACGGCACCGTCGACGTTGTCATCGGCACCCACCGGCTGCTGTCCGGGGAGGGCCGGTTCAAGGACCTGGGCCTCGTGATCGTCGACGAGGAGCAGCGCTTCGGCGTCGAGCACAAGGAGCAGCTCAAGAAGATGCGCACGGCGGTGGACGTGCTCACGATGAGCGCCACCCCGATTCCGCGCACCCTGGAGATGTCGATCACTGGCATCCGGGAGCTGTCGACCATCGACACCCCGCCGGAGGAGCGCCACCCGGTGCTGACCTCCGTCGCCCCCTACGACACCCGTCAGGTCGCCGCCGCGATCCGCCGGGAGCTGCTGCGAGAGGGTCAGGTCTTCTTCATCCACAACCGGGTGGAGTCGATCGACCGGGCCGCCGCCCGGCTGCGCGAGCTGGTTCCCGAGGCCCGGATCGCCACCGCGCACGGCCAGATGCCCGAGGACGCCCTCGAACAGGTGATGGTCTCCTTCTGGGAGAAGAAGTTCGACGTCCTGGTCTGCACGACGATCGTCGAGTCGGGCCTGGACATCTCCAACGCCAACACCCTCGTCGTCGAGCGGGCCGACGTGTTCGGCCTGTCCCAGCTCCACCAGCTGCGCGGCCGGGTCGGCCGCGGCCGCGACCGCGCGTACGCCTACTTCCTGTACCCGCCGGACAAGCCGTTGACCGAGACCGCCCACGATCGGCTGGCCACCATCGCCCAGCACAACGACCTCGGCGCCGGCATGGCCGTGGCCATGAAGGACCTGGAGATCCGCGGCGCCGGCAACCTGCTCGGCGGGGAGCAGTCCGGGCACATCGCCTCCGTCGGCTTCGACATGTACGTGCGGATGGTCGGCGAGGCGGTCGCCGAGTACCGCAAGGACAAGGTGGAAGAGCCGCCCGAGGCGAAGGTCGAGCTTCCCGTCGACGCGAGCCTGCCGCACGATTACGTGCCCAGCGAACGGCTGCGCCTGGACGCCTACCGCCGGCTCGCGGGCGCGGTCACCGACGCCGACATCGACGAGGTGCGCGGGGAGCTGGTGGACCGGTTCGGCCCGGTGCCCGAGCCGGTGGAGAACCTGCTCGCCGTCGCCGGCCTGCGGGTGCTCGCGCGCCGCTTCGGCGTTGCCGAGATCACCGCTGCCGGCCGCCAGATCCGCTTCGCGCCGCTGGAGCTGCGGGAGAGCCAGACCATGCGTCTGACTCGCCTGTACAAGGGTGCGGTGGTGAAGCCCGCGATGCGGATCGTGCTGGTGCCGGCCCCGACGGAGACGGGCCGCATCGGCTCCCGGCCGCTGCGTGACCGGGCGCTGCTCGCCTGGGCGGGTCAGCTGCTGGCTGCCGTCGCCGGCGATTCGGTCGCCGCGGCGGCTGCGGGCTGAGCGGCGTCCGACGCGGGATCCATCGGGCGGCACCGCGGGAAACACGGCGGCGTCGGGCGGGGGAGGTGTGCTTCGCCACAGGCGAGCAGATAGCGTCTGGAGTCGTGAAGCTCTCCCGTCTCCTCGCCGGTGTCGGGCTTGTCGTGCTGGTCGGGACCGCAGGGACGGCCTGCACGACGCACGCCGGCGCCGCCGCTCAGGTCGGATCGCAGTCCATCGAGACCTCGCAGCTGCGCGGCATCGTCGAGCGGGGGCTCACGGCCGCCGACGGCGTGCCGGTCTCACAGTCCGGGCAGTCCGCGTCGAGTGCCCTCAACCGCCTCGAACTGCAACGGCGCACGCTGACCTCCCTCGTGCAGCTCGAACTGCTCTCCGACGAGGCGGCCCGACGCGGCATCAGGCTGAGCTCCGCCGATGTCGCCTCCTTCTACCAGGCCTACGCCGTCCTGCAGTTCGGCAGCGTGCAGGCGTTCGAACGGCAGGCGGCAGCCGTGGGATTCGCGCCGCGCGACGTCTCCGTCATCGTGCGTTCCGGGGCGTTGGAGTCGGCGCTGAGCGACCGGGTCAGCCCGCACCTGCTCGCCACCGAGGCGGAGACCCGGGAGCAGTACGGCAACATCGTCGACCGGGTCGGCCGAATCCCGCTCACCTACGCGCAGGCGAAGCCGTACCTGGCCCGCTTCATCGTCAGCCAGGAGCGTTCAGCGAAGCTGCAACCCGTCCTCGCGCAGGCCGAGAAGAAGGACCCGATCTCGATCAACCCGCGGTTCGGGACCTGGAACACCGGCCAGTTCGCCGTGATCGCCGCGGACGGCTCGATCGCCAGCCGGCCCGCTCCCGTCCCCACCGTGGACCTGACCGCCCAGTCCTGACCGTGCCCAGTCCCCGTACCGTGCCCAGTCCCCGTACCGCGCCCAGTCCCGACCCCGACCAGCTGAAGCGAGTGGACGTCATGATGCTGCGGATCACCGTGGTCGTCACCAGCCCGCGGGTCGCCCCGGGCCTGCTCACCGCGCCGGCGTGGGATCTGGTGCGCCGGGTGCCGGTGCTGACCGCCGCTGCGAACCATCCGCAGCTTGCCGCCCTGCGCGCCGCCGGCGCCACCGTCGTCCTCGTCGACGGCCACGCGGCGGTCGATCTGGCGGGGGACGATCTGGCGGGGGATGATCTGGCCGCCCTCCTGCGCGTCGGCCTGCCGGATCCGGCGGCGACCGAGCTCGCCTGGCTGCCGGACCCGTCCGCGCCGACGCCGCTCGACCTGTTGCTCGACCGCCTCGCCCAGCCCCGCCCACCGGCCGGCCCCGACGCGGGCGCGACGCCGTCCGCCGGGATCGTGGTAGGCACCCTCGCAGGTACGGCGGAGCTGCCCGGGTCGGTCCTGCTCGACGCCGTGGCGGTGATGGACCGGCTGCGCTCCCCGGGCGGCTGCCCGTGGGACGGCGAGCAGACCCACGAGTCCCTCGCTCCCTACCTGATCGAGGAGACCTACGAGGCGTACCAGGCAATCGAGGACGGCGACCTCGCCGAGCTGCGCGAGGAGCTTGGCGACGTGCTCATGCAGGTGCTCTTCCACGCCCGGATCGCCGCCGAACGCGCGGGCGACGGCTGGGATGTCGACGATGTGGCGGCGGGGCTGGTCGCGAAGTTGATCCGGCGCCACCCGCACGTGTTCGCCGACGTGGTCGTCGACGGGTCGGCGAACGTCGCCGCCAACTGGGAGGCGATCAAGGCGGTGGAGAAGGGGCGCGCCTCGGTGACCGAGGGGGTGGCGCTGTCTCAGCCGGCGCTGACACTCGCGGCCAAACTGCTCAAGCGTGCCGGCGGGATCGGCGTGCCGGTGGATCTCGCGCTCACCGGGATCGTCGGTGGGACGGGCGGGGCGCAGGCCGGGCTCGGTCGGGCGGCGGAGTCCGGTGAGGTGGCCGGATCAGGTGAGGTGACTGGGTCCGACGGGGTAGCCGAGGCCGGCGAGCGGGCCGCGGCGATCGCGGCCGCCGCCGCCCAGGCGCTCGGCCGGCCGGGTGTGGCCGCCGACGATGTCCTCGGTGATCTGCTCGTCGCCGCCGTCGCACTCGCGCGGGCGGCCCGGGTCGATCCGGAGCGGGCCCTGCGCACGTCGGCACGCCGTTTCCGGGATCGGCTGGCCGCCGCCGAGCGGTCGGCCCGAGTGGACGGTGCCACCCCGGCTACGCTGCCCGGCGCGCGCTGGCGGGAACTGTGGGTCGCCCCGGTGGGGTCGGGTGACGGCGTCACGCCGGCTGGGTGACCGCGGGACGACCGTGAGGTTGCCGCGGTCAGGGGAACCTGGGCGGTCGGTGGTACTAGCCTGGCGACCATGGCTGCCACCCCACGTAAGGCGCTGGCCGACGTCCGCCAGATCGCGGCGCGGCGGACGGCTCCGATCGTCCTGGAACTCGATCTGACGGTCGATCCGCTCGAAGGCGTTCCCAGCGACCCGGTCACCCTCGTCCTCGCCCACCGGCGCACCACTTTGCGTGATGTGGTGGAGGCTCTCCGTCATGCCGCCGAGGACCCGCGGGTGTCGGTCGTGGTCGCGCACATCGCCGCCGTCGGGACGCCGCTGGCCCGCATCCAGGAGATCCGGGCGGCGATCGGCGTCTTCCGGGCCGCCGGCGGCACGGCCATCGCCTACGCGGACACCTTCGGCGAGTTCGGCGGCGGCACCGGCCCTTACTACCTCGCCTGCGCGTTCGACGAGATCTGGCTGGCCCCGTCCGGGGACTGCGGGCTGACCGGCCTGGGGATGGAGACGCCGTTCCTGCGCGGCGCGCTGGACCGTCTCGGCGTCGCGGTCGAGATCGGCCAGCGCTACGAATACAAGAACGCGGTGAACACGCTCGTCGAGCGGGACTTCACACCGGCGCACCTGGAAGCGGTGAGCCGGATCATCGAGTCCAGCTCGGAGCAGGTCGTGGCCGGCATCGCCGAGGGCCGCCGGATGCCGGCCGACCGGGTCCGCCGGCTGATCGACCTCGGCCCGCTGGCCGGCACCGTCGCCCTCGACGTGGGGCTCATCGACCGCCTCGGCTACCGCGACGAGGTGTACGCGGCCGCCCGGGAACGGGTCCGCCTTTTGTCGGCGGGCGATGCTTCCGCGGCGCCCGGCGCGGCCGGGGCCGGGCTGGGCGGGGTGGTCGACGCCGATCTCGCCCCCACCGCGGACACCGACCTCGCCGCCGGCGAATCGGATGGCGGGTCCGCGGGCGAGGGCGCCGAGCCGGTGCTGATGTACGCCTCCGCCTACCGCCGGCTCGCCGAGCGGCGGGAGAAGTCGCCGGTGCGTCGGGTCGCGACCCTCACCGCGCGGGGTCCGGGCGCCTTCTTCCTGCGCGAGACCGCACCCGCGCCGGCGCGCCGGGCCGACGCCCCCGCAACCGGCACCGGGCCGGGTTCGGATGCGGCGGGGTCGCCCGACGACGGCGCGGCCGCCGGGGACACCCGGGGCGTCCCGCTGGCGCCGTCGGTCACCGCGCCGCATCGCGACCCACGCCGGTCGGTCGTCGCGCTCATCCACGGCACCGGCCAGGTCATCCTCGGGCAGGGCAGCCCGGGGCCGTTCGCCAGCCCGGTGCTCGCCGCGGAGGCCGCCGCGGCGGCGTTCCGGGCCGCCGCGCGCGACGAGGACGTGGCGGCGGCGGTGTTCCGGGTGAACAGCCCGGGTGGTTCCTACGTCGCCTCGGACCTGGTGCGCCGGGAGGCCGAGCGGTTCCGGGCCAGCGGCCGCCCACTCGTCGTGTCGATGGGGGACGTCGCCGCGTCCGGCGGCTACTTCGTCTCCCTGGCCGCGGACCTCATCGTCGCGAATCCCGGCACGCTGACCGGGTCCATCGGGGTGTTCGCCGGCAAGCAGGTGGTCCGGGAGCTGCTCGACAAGGTCGGGGTGGGCTTCGGCGCGGTCGCCGAGGG
The DNA here is from genome assembly GCF_025403375.1 of Frankia gtarii. GTDB lineage: Bacteria > Actinomycetota > Actinomycetes > Frankiales > Frankiaceae > Frankia > Frankia gtarii. The sequence continues at coordinate 444 of NZ_JAMPTM010000232.1, read as the reverse complement.
CGAGCATGCCCTGATGATGTCGCCGCGGCGCCCGTTCACCGTGGGGGAGCGGGAGAAGCTGGAAGAGTTCCTCGACCGCGTCTATGCGGACTTCGTCGACAAGGTGGCCGCGGCCCGGCGGCTGACCCGGGAACAGGTACACGAGCTGGCCCGCGGCCGGGTGTGGACGGGGGCCGACGCTCACGCGAACGGCCTGGTCGACGAGCTCGGTGGGTTGACGGACGCCCTCAGACTGGCCTGGATCCGGGCTGGGTTGCCCGAGGGGGACACGCCGCGGGTCCGGCTGGCGCCCAGACCGTCCGTGCTGGAACGGGTCCGGACGCCGAAGTCCAGCGAGGACCGCGGCGCCGCCGCGGCGGCTCGGCCGGGGATCCTGGCCGGTGCGCTGGGCGGTGTCCTGGGCGGCGGGTTGGCTGCCTTGCTTGGCGCCGGGGTGGGATTCGG
>NZ_JAMPTM010000231.1 GCF_025403375.1 Frankia gtarii | reverse complement strand
GTGCGGGGAACTACTCGATGTGTGGGCGGGCGTATTCGCCGCGGTTTCTGTGGATGTGGCCGAACGCGCGGATCTCGGTGATGGGTGGGGAGCAGGCCGCGGCGGTGCTCGCCACCGTCCGCCGCGAGCAGTACGCCGCCCGCGGGCAGGACTGGCCGGCCGAGGCGGAGGAGGACTTCCGCGCCCCGATCCGCGAGCGTTACGAGGCGCAGGGCAGCCCGTACTACTCGACCGCTCGACTGTGGGACGACGGGGTGATCGATCCGCGGGACACCCGCACGGTGCTCGGGCTGGCGCTGTCGGTGGCGGCCAACGCGCCGATGGACCCGCCCGGCTACGGCATCTTCCGGATGTGAGCGCGACGGAGGTGACCGCGACGAAGGTGACCGCGAGGGAGGTGAGGGCGACGGAGGTGACGACAGGGAGGGCGACGATGTTCTCGACAGTGCTGGTGGCCAACCGCGGGGAGATCGCCGTCCGGGTGATCCGGACCCTGCGCGAACTCGGCATCGAGTCGGTGGCGGTCTACTCCGACGCCGATGCGGGCGCGCGCCACGTGCGGGAGGCCGACGTGGCCGTGCGGATCGGGCCGGCGCCCGCCCGCGAGTCGTACCTGAACATCGCCGCGGTGGTCGCGGCCGCGGTCGCCACCGGGGCCCAGGCCGTCCATCCCGGCTACGGGTTCCTGTCGGAGAACGCCGCGTTCGCGGCGGCGTGCGCCGAGGCGGGCATCGTCTTCGTCGGGCCGCCGGTCCACGCCGTCGAGGTGATGGGAGACAAGATCACCGCCCGGCGCGCGGTCGCCGCGGCGGGGGTGCCCGTCGTACCCGGCCGGGACGACCCGGCGATGACGGACGCCGACCTGGTCGACGCCGCCGCGCAGATCGGCTACCCGGTGCTGCTCAAACCGTCCGCGGGCGGCGGGGGCAAGGGCATGCGGGTCGCCACGGACGCCGCACAGCTCCAGACGGAGATCGCCGGCGCCCGCCGCGAGGCTGCCTCGGCGTTCGGCGACGACACCCTGTTCGTCGAGCGGTTCGTGGACCGTCCCCGCCACATCGAGGTGCAGGTCCTCGCCGACGCGCACGGCACGACCGTCCACCTCGGCGAGCGGGAGTGCAGCCTGCAGCGGCGCCACCAGAAGGTCGTCGAGGAGGCGCCGTCGGTCCTGCTGTCCCCCGGGACGCGGGAGCGGATCGGGGCGGCGGCCGTCGCCACGGCCGCCTCGGTCGGCTACGTCGGGGCGGGCACGGTCGAGTTCCTCGTCGCCGCGGCGAACCCGGAGGAGTTCTTCTTCCTGGAGATGAACACCCGCCTGCAGGTCGAACATCCGGTCACCGAGCTGGTGACCGGGATCGACCTCGTCGCCGAACAGCTTCGCCTCGCGGCCGGGGAACCGCTGGGCTACACCCAGGCCGACATCCGGCTGACCGGTCATGCGGTGGAGGCCCGGGTGTACGCGGAGGACGCCGCGCGGGGCTTCCTGCCGACCGGCGGGCGGGTCCTGCGGCTGGACGAGCCGTCGGGGCAGGCCGTCCGGGTCGACTCGGGGCTGCGGCTCGGCGCCACCGTCGGGTCCACCTACGACCCGATGCTCGCCAAGATCATCGCCTACGGGCCGGACCGGGACACCGCGCTGGACCGGCTCGACCGGGCGTTGGCCCGGACCTGCGTGCTCGGCGTGACCACCAACATCGGCTTCCTGCGGGCCCTGCTCGACCATCCGGACACCCGCGCCGGCCGGCTCGACACCGGCCTGATCGAACGCGACCTCGACGATCTGGTCGCCGCCGCCCCGGGCGCGGCCGACCTCCCGGCCGTGTATGCCCTTGCCCGCCTGCTGGAGCTGACGCCGGACACGGCGTTCGTCGACCCCTGGGACGTCCCCAGCGGATGGCGCCCCGGCGAGCACTCGTCGCTGCACTGGTCGATCACGGCCGCGGGCCTCGCCGGACCGGTCGAGGTCGGCGTCCGCGGCACCCCCGCGGACGCGCTGGTCGCCGTCGACGGCGGCGAGCCGATCCCGGCGGCCGTGGAGTGGGCCGGGACGACGGGCGGGGGCGAGCCGGGGAGTCGGCTGTCGACCGGAGGTGAGCTGGTGGTGACCCTGGCCGGCCGCACCCGCCGGTGGCGGGCCGTCGCCGACGGTGCCACGCTCTGGCTGGGCGCCGACGGCGGCGCGTGGCCCGTGTCCGAACACCGGCGCCGCTCGGCGGCGGCCACCGTCGAGGCCGGCGGTGAGGCCCGCAGCCCCATGCCCGGCACCGTCATCGCCGTGCACGCCACCGCCGGCGACGAGGTGGCCGTCGGCGCGCCGCTGGTCGTCGTCGAGGCGATGAAGATGGAGCACACCGTCGGCGCCCCGGTCGCCGGCGTGGTCAAGGACGTCCTCGTCGGCATCGGCGAGCAGGTCACCCTCGACGCGGTGCTCGCCGTCGTCGACCCGGCCCCGGCCGGAACCTGAACCCCGCAGCCGAACCCCGCAGCCGAACCCCGAAGGAGGACATCATGCCCGACACCCGGTTGAGTGAGGATCAGGAGTCGCTGCGCAAGCTCGTCGAACAGTTCGCCCGCGAGGTCGTGGCGCCGGCGGCGGCGGCGCACGACGAGGCGAAGACCTTCCCCTACGAGGTCGTCGCGCAGATGGCCGAGATGGGGCTGTTCGGCCTGCCGTTCCCGGAGTCCGTCGGCGGGCAGGGCGCGGACTACTTCACCCTGTGCCTGGCGATCGAGGAGCTCGCGCGGGCGGACTCGTCGGTGGCGATCACCCTGGAGGCCGGAGTCGGGCTGGGCGCGATGCCGGTGTACCGGTTCGGCTCGGCGGCGCAGAAGGAGCAGTGGCTGCCGTTGCTGACGTCGGGACGGGCCCTGGGCGCGTTCGGCCTGACCGAACCCGGCGCCGGTAGCGACGCGGGCGGCACCCGCACCACCGCCGGCCTCGACGGGGACGAGTGGGTCATCAACGGGTCGAAGGCGTTCATCACCAACTCGGGCACGGACATCACCCGGCTGGTGACGGTGACCGCGGTGACCGGGCAGACCTCCGCCGGGCGCAAGGAGATCTCCGCCATCCTGGTGCCGGTGCCGACCGCGGGCTTCACCGCGCAGCCCGCCTACTCGAAGGTCGGCTGGCACGCCTCCGACACCCACCCGTTGACGTTCGACGACGTGCGGGTGCCGGCGGAGAACCTGCTCGGCGAGCGGGGCCGGGGATACGCGAACTTCCTGAGCATCCTCGACGAGGGGCGCATCGCCATCTCGGCGTTGTCGGTCGGTCTCGCCCAGGCGTGCGTCGACGAGAGTGTGCGCTACGCCAACGAGCGGCAGGCGTTCGGCGCCCCGATCGGGCGCAACCAGGCCATCGCCTTCAAGATCGCCGAGATGGAGACGCGGACGTACGTCGCGCGGGCCGCCTACTACGACGCCGCGTCCCGGATGCTCGCCGGCCAGCCGTTCAAGAAGCAGGCCGCGATGGCGAAACTGTTCTCCTCGGAGGCGGCCGTCACCAACGCGCGGGAGGCGACCCAGATCCACGGCGGGTACGGGTTCATGAACGAGTACCCGGTGGCCCGGCACTGGCGGGACTCCAAGATCCTCGAGATCGGGGAGGGCACCAGCGAGGTGCAGAAGATGCTCATCGCCCGCGACCTCGGCCTGTAGGCGGCGCGGCCGGACCCGACCGCGGGTCAGGTCCGGCCGGTACCGCCGAAGACGGCCCGGGCGGCGGTGATCCGCAGCTCGTCGAGCTCCTGCGCCTGCCTGCGGGCCCGCTCGAGCAGCACGTCGAGGCGGTCCTGGTCGAGCCGGTCGTAGCGGTCGGCCACGGCACTCAGGGTGCGCCAGGCGGCCGCCTTGCCCGCCACCCCGATCCGCAGCGTCTCGAGCTCGATCACGGTGCTCAGCGCGGAGCGGCGCACGATCCGACCGTTGGACTTCAGCCGGCCCGCCGCCTCGGCGGCCCAGCCAGCGGCGATCTTGTACTTCCGCTCGGGGACGCCGAGCGCGCGCATCAGCTCGAGCAGCGCGTCGCGGTCCTCGGCGATCTCCGAGGCCACCCGCGCCAGCGCGGCACCGGAGGGCGTTGCGCGGTGGGCGGTCGCCGTGCGGCGGGCGAGCCGCAGCCCGGCGGTGGAGCCGGCCAGGTGGTCGTTCAGGTAGATGCCGAGCGGATCCGGGCCGGCCTGCGCCCCGGCCCCACGACCGCCGCTGATGGTCTCGGTCCTGGCGTCACTCATGCCACGCCTCCCTCGCTCGGGGACACCGCCGTGGGTCGGTCCTGCGGTAGGTGTCTCCGGTGGGGCCCGGGCTAACCCGCGCGGGAGACTCCCGGGGCCGGGTGGTCAGCGCCAGGCGGCGGTGATGGTGGTGGAGGGCACCACGAAGGCGATGTTGCGCATGGTGTAGCGCACGACGTGCTCGGCGTACTCGTACGGGTCGCCCGCGATGCAGTCCGGCGGGACGACGACCTTGTAACCGAGGTTCATCGCCTCGATCGCGGTGCCGAGGACGGCGATGTTCAACGAGACGCCGGTGATGATCAGGGTGGTGACCTTCGTGTTGCGCAGGTACTGGTCGAGGCCGGTGGCGAAGAAGCCGGTGAGGCCCTGCTCACGGCGGAACACGACATCCTCCGGGCGCGGCGCGATCTGCGGCATCACCGGGCCCTGCCCGCCGGTGGTGCCGGCCGCCGAGGACGACCGCAGACTCACGAACGTGTTGTGCGCGAAGCCGAAGCCGTCGGGGCGCCGTTCGTCGGTGCAGTAGTAGATCCGCACGCCCACCTTGCGACCCGCGTCGAACAGCGCGGACAGGTTGTCGAGCAGGCCGGTGCGCCGGGCGGACTCGGCGAGGCCGGGCAGTAACGGTCGATCGCCGAGGAGGTTCTCCTGGCATTCCATGTTCACGATGGCGGTGGTGGCCGGGTCCAGGTGCGGTGTCACGTCGAGAGGCATGGTCGGCACGCTACCCGGCACCGCCCGCCCCGGTCGCGGTTCGTTGCTCGGCGTCGGCGGCGAGCAACGAACCACGATCCTGCGGGCGGGCGCGCCTGGCTCAGGCCTTGGCCTGCGCGTCCGACCGGGCGGGGTTGGCCTGCTGCGTGGCCTTCGGGTCGGTCAGGTGCTGCTTGTCCCGCACGCCCGCCTCGATCCGGCCGCCGAGATCCTTGTCGACGTTGCGCCAGTACTCGAAGGCACGCTCGAGGACCGGCTCGCTGACACCGTCGAGCAGGTGTCCGACGATGTTGTCGACGAGCCGGGCCCGGCCGGCGTCGTCGAGGACCTCGCGGACCAGCGTGGCGGCCTGGCTCCAGTCGTCGTCGTCGGGACGCAGGGTGTAGGCGGTGCGCACCATCTCACCGTCGGCATGCCAGCGGCCGCCGTCGTCGGTCAGCTCGGGCTGGGCCCGGGGGCCGCCGTAGGAGTTGGGCGCATACACCGGGTCGCTGACGTTGCGCACCCGCATCGCGCCGTCCTTGGAGTAGCTGTGGACGGGGACCTTCGGCGAGTTCACCGGGATCTGCCGGTAGTTCACCCCGAGCCGGGCTCGGTGGGCGTCGGAGTAGCTGAACCCGCGGGCCAGCAGCATCTTGTCGGGGGACAGGCCGGTGCCGGCGACGAGGTTGTTCGGCTCGAACGCGGCCTGCTCGATCTCGGTGTGGTAGTCGCTGACGTTGCGGTTGAGGGTGAGGCGGCCGACCTCGTGCAGCGGGTAGTCGGCGTGCGGCCAGACCTTGGTCAGGTCGAACGGGTTGATCCGGTAGGTCTTCGCGTCCTCGAACGGCATGATCTGCATCTTCAGCGTCCAGCTCGGGAACTCCCCGTCCCGGAGGTGCTCGTACAGGTCACGCTGGTGGTAGTCGGTGTCGATCGCCGCCATCTGGTCGGCCTCGTCCTGGGTGAAGAACTCGACGCCCTGGTCGGTCTTGAAGTGGTACTTCACCCAGAACTGCTCGCCGGCCGCGTTGATCCACATGTAGGTGTGGCTCGAGTAGCCGTTCATGTGCCGCCACGTGCGCGGGATGCCGCGGTCGCCCATCAGCCAGGTGACCTGGTGGGCGGATTCCGGGGACAGCGTCCAGAAATCCCACTGCATGTCGTGGTCGCGCAGGTTGTTGTCGGCGCGTCGCTTCTGCGACCGAATGAAGTGCTGGAACTTCATCGGGTCCCGGATGAAGAACACCGGCGTGTTGTTGCCGACGATGTCGAGGTTTCCCTCGCTGGTGTAGAACTTCACCGCGAAGCCGCGGGGGTCGCGCCAGGTGTCGGGGGAGCCCCGCTCGCCCGCCACGGTCGAGAACCGGATGAGGACGTCCGTCTCGGCGCCGGGCTGGAACACCGCCGCCCGGGTGAAGGCGCTGACGTCCTGGGTCACTTCAAAGGTGCCGAACGCGCCGCCGCCCTTGGCGTGCGGCTGGCGCTCCGGGATGCGCTCCCGGTTGAAGTTCGCCATCTGCTCCAGCAGATAGTGATCCTGCAGCAGCAGTGGGCCGTCCGGGCCGACGGTCAACGAGTGTTCGTCGCTGGCGACGGGCACTCCGGCGTCGGTCGTCGTCGGACGGGTCTCGTATGCGGTCACAATGTCCTCCTCGCCTTACCGTGCAGGGACACCATCCGATCTGCAGCTACGGCACACGCCCCAGAACACGACTTCGGCTTCTTCGATCACGAACCCGGCGTCATCACCCGGCTCCAGGCAGGGGCGGGCGCCGGTCACGCAGTCCACATCGGCTACCCGCCCGCAGGCGCGACAAACCAGATGGTGATGGTTGTCGGCCGTGCGGGTCTCGAAGCGGGCCGGCGAGCCCGCGGGCTCGATCCTGCGGACGAGACCAGCGGTGACGAACACCGCCAGCACGTCGTAGATGGCCTGCTTCGAGACCGTGCCCAGCCTGGCCCGAACCCGCTCGGCCACCGCGTCGGCCGTGGCGTGCGGATGCCCGGCGAGCACGTCCAGCACCGCGAGACGCGGTCCGGTCACGCGCAGACCGGCCCCGCGCAACGCGGCTTCCCCGTCGGTGGGCATGTCCAGAACGGTCCCACCTATTCTGGATGAAGTCAATTCAACGACCATGCCGTTTTATTGATCTGTTCGCCGCACCCGTGTCGGGGTGGTCCGCTCAGTCGGCCTGGGCCTCGAGCAGGGCCAGGGTGTCGAGATCGGCGGTCGCGACGGAGAAGCGTCCGATCATCGTGTGGTTGTCCTGCCCCCAGTGGTCCTTGGTACCCATCCAGGCCTGCAGCCCGTACATCGCCCACCGCCGGTACTGTTCCCAGATCGCGTCCGCGGCCGGCACGTCGCGCGCGCCCGTGGCCAGCAGTGCCTCCCGGTAGCGGGCCAGCAGCTCACGTTCGTGGGCGCGGCGCTCCTCGACGGTGAGCGCGCCGACCATGAAGTAGCTGACGTCGCGCCAGGCGTGACCCTTGCGGACCATCTGCCAGTCCAGCCAGATGCGGTGGCCGTCCGGGCGCAGGTAGGTGTTGCCGAGGTAGGCGTCGCCGTGCACGATCGTGCGCGGCCCGGTCTGCTCGCGGGCGTACTGGTTGAGCAGGTCGTAGGCGCGCAGGAAACGCTGCGGGTCGGCGACCATCCAGGCCGGCAGCCGGGAGATGTAGACGTCGCGGCCGAGGTTCTCCTCGACCAGCCACCACATGATGCGGGCCTGGTCGCAGTCGCCGCGGGTGTCCATCGAGGTGGGCAGCCAGCTCGCCGCGTCGAGCCGGGGGCTCGCCCAGTAGCTGCCGTGCAGGACCGCCATGTCGTCCAGGGCCCGGCCGACCGCGTCGACGCCGATGTGCTGGAAGCTGCTGCCGAACTCGCCGCCGAGCTCGATGAGGTCCTCGAGGACCGCCAGCCCCTGGCCGCTGCCGTCGGGATCCCAGTCGGCGTAGTAGAACCGCGGCGCCGGGATCTGGGTGCCCTCGACCAGCTCGTGGTAGAAACGCGCCTCCACCTGGCAGATGTCCATGGGATTCGCGCGGCCGGTGAAGTTCGCCTTGAGGCACAGGTGCTCGGGCAGGCCCGCCCGCTGGCCGACCTCGTTGTAGGTGACGGCGACCCGCCCCTTCGTGGTGTGCGTGCTGCGCAGCTCCACGGTCCGCAGGTCGGTCACCTCGATGCCCGGGTAGCGGTTGGCCAGCATCGCGCTTAACCAGGGCGCCGTGATCTGCTCCCAGCGCATCGGCATCGGTGCCGGCCGGGAGTACGGGCCGTAACTGGCCAGCTCCGTGACATCGGGCTGCCAGGGCTGGGCAGAGGGCAGGCTCGGGCTGTTCGACACGTGGCGACTCCTGTCGTTCACACTCGGCTACGACGCTCGCCTCTTGCAGGCATTGGCGCCGGTGGCAGATTGTGTCAGTCTCGCCCGCGACACGCCTGCTCACCAGGGATACGTGGCCACCCCATCCCCGTCGAGCCGGGCCCCGGGAGGGACCCCGGGCCGGGGGCCACCCGGGTGGGCCGCCGGCTGGATGCGGACGGCCCGCACCCGCGTGGCACTCGTCATGAAACAGTGCGCAGTGCGACCAGTTCGTTCCGGTGCGACGACGCCGGCGGGTCGGCAGGGAAGCGGGACCCGTCGGACGAGAGGCATGGGGCTGGCTGTGGGAGATGTACAGGATCACGAGGGTCCCGGGCCGTGGTGGAACTCCGTGGCCCAGATCGACGGGGCCCAGATCGATCGGGCCTCGATCGATCTGAAGACCGACCAGCCGCACTCGGCCCGCATCTACGACTACTTCCTGGGTGGGAAGGACAACTTCCCGGCGGACCGGGCGGCCGCCGAGCAGGCGCTGATCGGTTTCCCGACGGCTCGGACCGGGGCCCGGGAGAACCGGGCCTTCCTGCGGCGGGTGACGCGGTTCCTGGTGGCGCAGAAGGGGATCACGCAGTTCCTCGACGTCGGCACCGGCATTCCCACCTCGCCGAACCTGCACGAGGTCGCTCAGGCCTCGGCTCCGGATGCGCGGGTCGTCTACGCGGACAACGACCCGGCCGTGCCGGCGTAGGTACAGGCGTTTCACCAGCATCTTCAGGTAGTCGGGCCGACCCCTGAGTCCGCCCCCGCGTTGCACACGCCGCACGGCCCGGACGCTGTATGCCGTGCTGGCGGCCTGCCGGACTCTCGTCACGCCGTTAGATCGTTTGGCGGGCTGCGGCGAGGTTCGCGTGGAACGTTGCCAGCACTGGATGTCCCGGGGACCCGCTCCGCGTCGGCCAAGGTCGCCTCGCACGGCGCGATCGCCTGCGCCATCCGCCCCGCCGACTCGTAGGCGCCCGCTGGGTTCTGCGATGATCGGGGTAGTGTCGCTGGCCGCCGGGCGTCTTCCAGCCGCATTGTCCCTACGGATTGCAGATGTCGGGGCAGGGCGACGATCGGCTGGCACCGGATAGGAGTGATGTTGGCATGAGCAAGGCCCAAACGCAGCGCGAGGTCCGCCAACGGGATCGTTTCCAATGCAAGTTCCCGGGCTGCGACCGGGGGGGCGAGCAGTACGCCCATATTGTTGCGGAAGACGATGGCGGCCCTTACGAACTCGATAACCTAATCTTCCTGTGCTACGCACACCACAACTTCTGGCAAGAGTCGGCGAGAGCATCTGACCTGGAGAAACGGCGCCTCGTGGAGCTGAGCGAAAAACTCCGGGATCACCAGCAACCCGACTCGATAATATCGACCGTCTTCGGCTGGACAGCGCACGATGATCTGGTCGTGAAACTGGGAGGCGGCGTTCTTGCCAGGAACCAGGAACGCATTTTGGAATCGCGCGATCCCAATCGCCCCTACCTCTCGCTCCGTAAGGATGATTTCGGACTTCTGTGGATCACCGCCAACTTTGAGGACGCGACAGGGGTCACATGCTTTGAGGTTAGCGAAAATAAGATGAGCATCCGCACTTCCGACGCGTGGGACATCGCCATCAACCGTCGAAAGCTTCGCTTCATACACGCCGATCGTCGGATGCAGCTACAGATTGACCAGACCGATGATTTGGCTCTCCAGATTACCGGCGAGCTATTTCTCAATGGCGGCCCCTTCTCGATTATGCCGAATCAAATTCTAGACGTCCGCTACAGAAATACGTTCGTGGCGAACCAGGTAGCTGGCGGTCGAGGGGTTTTTCTCGCGCCAGGTGAATTTACCATTTGACCCCTGCGATAATTCGCTACAGTAGTACCAATCATCGTGCCGTCCAGTTAGCCGGAACACCTCCGCGAACGCCCACACCTACTCCCGGACAGACCAGCCCCCACCAGGGCCACCCCCCGACGGCCCGAACC
>NZ_JAMPTM010000230.1 GCF_025403375.1 Frankia gtarii | reverse complement strand
ACGCTCGCCGAGCACGCCCTGACACCGAGAGGTACCGCCATGACCTGCACCGCGGACCGCGACCAGGCGGCCCGCCCGGCGGAGAAGAACTCGCCCCACCGGCGAGCGTCCCGCGCGGCCGCGCTGCTCGGACTCGTCCTCGCCGTACTGCTGAACGTGGCGGGCTGCGGCGGCGACGGCGGCGACAGTCCGTCGGCCGGCCCCACGCTGAGCGCCACCCGGGGCGCGGACGGCGTCCAGGTGTTCGCCGTCACCGGCCTGCCGAGCATGAAGTTCTCCGCCACGCAGCTGGTGGCGAAGGCCGGGAAGATTCGCGTCGACTTCTCCGTCGCGCAGGGCTCGCCGCCGCACAACTTCGTCGTCCCGCGTATCCCGGCCGCCCACACCAGCATCGTCTCCGCCGGCGAGTCGCAGAGCGTCACTTTCACGGTGACACAGCCGGGGGACTATCCGGTGGTCTGTACCCTGCATCCCAACATGACGGCCACGCTGAAGATCACCTGAGTCCGAGCAGACTCCGCCGTGCCCAACGTGCTCGACGTCATCCTGCTGCTGCTCGTCGTCCTGTTCGCGGTCTCCGGCTACCGGCAGGGTTTTCTGGTGGGCGCCCTGTCGTTCATCGGTTTCCTGGGCGGCGGCGTGCTCGGCGCAAAGATCGCGAAACCGTTCACCGGGCTGATCGGTCAGGAAGGTCACGGCGCGCTGATCGGCCTGCTCGTCGTACTCGGGCTCGCCCTGGCCGGCCAGGTCGCCGGCACGGCGGTCGGTGTCGCGCTGCGTGACCGGATGACCTGGCGGTCGGGGCGGGCCGTCGACGCCGCCGCCGGGGCGGTGCTCTCCGGGGTGTCGGTGCTGCTCATCGCCTGGCTGCTCGCGAACGTCGCCGACCGCTCCCCCTTCGAGTCACTCGCCCGATCGGTCCACGACTCCCGCGTGCTCGCGACGGTGGACGCCGGCATGCCGGACGACGTCCGCGAGACCTTCGCCGACCTGCGCCAGCTCGCCGACGACAAGGCCTTCCCCGAGGTCTTCGCCCGCCTTGGAGGCGAGCGGATCATCGCGGCCGGGCCGCCGGACCCGGCCACCGCCCAGACCTCCGGGGTGCAGGCCGCGGCGGCGAGCATCGTGAAGATCCGCGGCGTCGCTCAGTCCTGCAACCAGCGGGTCGAGGGATCCGGCTTCGTCATCGCCCCCCAGCGGGTCATGACCAACGCGCACGTCGTCGCCGGGGTCCGCCATCCCACGGTCGTACTGTCCACCGGCACCGTGGCCGCCGAGGTCGTGGTGTTCGACCCGGACAAGGACGTCGCCGTGCTGCGGGTGCCGGACCTGCAGCGCCCGCCGCTGCGGATACGGGCCAGCCCGCCGGCCGCCGCCGAGGAGCCGGCGGTCATCGCCGGCTATCCCCAGGACGGGCCCTACACCACCGTGGCCGCCCGCGTCCGCAACCATCAGCGGGCCCGCGCGGCGAACATCTACGAGCACGGCACCGTGGTGCGCGACATCTACGCGGTTCGCGGCCAGGTACTGCCCGGGAACTCGGGCGGCCCGCTGCTCGCCCCGGACGGGACCGTGCTCGGCGTGGTGTTCGCCGCGGCCATCGGCGACGACGACACCGGGTACGTGCTCAGCGCCGCCGAGGTCGCGCAGCCCGCCGCGGTCGGCAGCATCGCCGTGACACCGGTCAGCACGCAGGGATGCGACTGACGGCCGTCCCCAGTGGCCGCCGACCGGCGGGAGAGAGGGAAGGTCCGGCCCCGCGCGCGGGGGCCGCGCCGGCGGTCAGGAGCGGAGCCAGGCGAGCAGCTCGGCGTTGACGAGGTCAGGAGCCTCCTCGTGCGGAAAGTGCCCGACCTCGCCGAGCAGCTTCCACGTATAGGGACCGCTGACGTAGCGACCGGACCCCTGGGCGGTGGACGGCAGGAAGCAGCGATCGGCCGCGCCGTGGATCTGCAGCGTGTCAACGTGCAGCAACCGCCGCAGCTCGCCGGCGAACCGCGCCCCGTCCGGCCGGAACATCGACCGGAACATCCACCGGTGGTATTCCAGGGAGCTATGCGCCACGCCGGGGATGCGCATCGCCGAGCGGTAACGCCGCTCCGCCTCGACGTCGGGATACCCGGGGCCTCCCCACCCGTGTAGGAGGGCAGCGACCCGACCTGCGTCCCTGGCGACCAGAGTCCGTTCAGGCCGCCAGGGCAGCTGGAAGGCCGCCATGTAACGGCTCGCGGCGCCCTGGCCCCGTGGGTCCGTCACGATCTGGTGCCGCAGCCGCAGCGGGTGTGGCATCGCCAGGACCGCGAGGCGACGGATGACCAGCGGATGGCGGGTCGCCGTCGTCCAGCCGAGCAGCCCGCCCCAGTCGTGGCCGACGATGACCGCATCCTGCTCGCCGAGCGCCCGGATGAGGCCGGCGATGTCGTCGGACAGGGTGAACGCGTCATAACCTCGCGGCGGCTTGTCGCTTGCCCCGTATCCGCGCAGATCAGCGGCGACGGCGCGGTAGCCCGCGGCGGACAGCGCGATGAGCTGGTGACGCCAGGCCCACCAGAACTGCGGGAAGCCGTGCAACAGCAGGACCAGCGGGCCGCGGCCGAGCTCCGCGATGTGCAGCCGGGTGCCGTTGGCGGACACGTCCCGATGCCGCCACGGCCCGTCAATCAGGACGCTGGCGGGCTCGGGAACGGTGTCCTCCATCGCCTGCCAGAATGGCAGACCGCAACCCGCCGCGGACCGGCGGTCAAGGCTGGGTGGTCAGGGCTGGGCGTGCTGCGAGGTCAGCACCGCTGCACCAGGCCCCGACGGGGCGGTACCTCCCACGCCGGCCGGCACGGCCGATCCTGCCGTGTTCGCCCCGGATGCCGTGCCCGCCGGCGATGCGGTGCCCACCGGGGACGCCGGTACCGCCGAGGACGCCGGTGCCGCAGTGGGATTGCGCAGCCAGGAGATGTCGTCCCGGACGGTCTGGATGGTCCGTTCAGGCGGGGAAAGCCGACGGAACCTGCGGATCGCGAACAACGCCAGCAGACCTGCGACCACCAGGTATGCCGCCGCGGTGAGCAGGTACGACCAGAATCGTTCGACGCCGGCCCAGGTGATCAGCTCGCCGAGGAAGATCGTGACGGCGATCAGGGCGCAGAGCCCAAGCCCGGCCGCCACTGCGAGGCAGGCCACCCCGAGCGCGGCCGAGACGGCCTGCCGGGTCAGCTCTGCCTTGGCGAGGTTGATCTCTTGACGGACGAGCAGCGAGACATCGCGGGTGGCCAGCGCCACCAGCTCGCCCAGCGAGGGCTCCCGGCCGTTGCGAGCCTTTCCGGCAGTAGTCGACACTTTCGTCCTCCTCTGGCTCGTGACCTGACCGATGTGGTCGGGACGCGAGACCCATCGCCCCGCCCAGGTGATCCGCGCCGACGGCGGGCCAGGAGACCCGACCGGAGACACCCGGCACGGACCCCTCGCCCGTCACACTGCCGGCGCACCTCCCGGCGGCCCCTGCGCGGCCCGCCGCTCCCTGTCCTGATGCGCAGTCTCCCCCGGACGGACGTCTCCGGGGAGCGAACGACGCGGCTGCGCCCGTGTGACTCCTTCGGCGGCCGGCTTCGTAGCGACTTCGGATGGCGCGGACCGGTACCCTGCCAACCGTGAATCCCCGCCCGTCCGGATCAGTCCTCGCCGCCGACCCGCTCGCCCGAGTCGCTGCCCTGCCCGGGGTCCGCGAGGCCGCGGACAGGGCCCGCGCGGCCGTCGACACGCTGCTTCGGCACCGCGTCCTGCGCCGGCAGAGCGCCGAGGTGACCGCGGAGGCATCCCTTCGGGTGGCTCGCGCCTCGGCCGCTTTGGAGGGGCACGAGATCAGCCTGGACGGGCTACGCGGCTACCTCTCGGGCGCTGGCACTGACGCGCCGCTCATCCTGGCGGGCGAGAACCCGGCGACACCGAACCCGGCCGCGCAGTCGGTCCCGCCGACCGGCGGCGAGGTTCCGGCCGGCCTGCTCCCTGCCAGCCTGCCCTCTCTCGACACGCCTGCCCTCGACCAGCCCTCCCCCGTCGTGCTGGGAACAGTCCGGCTCTGTGCCGAGCTCGGGATGCTCGCACCGGCCTGGGAGCGGGCGCCCCGCCAGGCCCTCGCGCGAATGCACGTCCTGTTGGGACGCGGATACCTGCCCGACGATGAGCTCGGCCGGCCGCGTGCCGACGCGGGCACCCGCGAGCTGCTCGACCCGCTGCGCCTCGGCCCGCCGCCTCACTCGGTCGAGACCTCGGTGCGGCTGGATGGCCTGACCGGGCTACTCGTCGCCCCGACCACGGCGCCGGCCGTCGTGGTAGCCGCAGTGGTACACGGGGAGCTGTTGGCCCTACGGCCCTTCGGCGCGCTGGACGGCATCATCGCCCGAGCCGCCGCCCGACTGGTCCTCATCAGCCGCGGTCTGGACCCCAAGGCGCTGACCGCCACAGATGTCGGACATCTGGAAGTCGGCCAGGTCGATGACTCCGGAACGCCGGTCCTCGGATACCGCGACGCCGCCGCGGCCTACGTGAACGGTGGGGCGCAGGGGGTCACGGCCTGGGTGCTGCACTGCGCGAGGGCCCTCGAACTGGCCGCCCGGGAGTCGCTGGCCGTCTGCGAGGCACTCGGCCGCGCCACCGCCTGATCAACCCCGCGGTCTCGCCGCACCCCGCGCAGGCGTTGCATCCCATGACGCGGAGGGCATGCCCAGAATCCGCGTGACGCGTGGTTCGAGGCCGCCCGCTCTCGGGGTAAGCCCTGACATGTCGGATCTGGTGGCCGCAGGACCATCCGACCCGATCCAAGACGGGCAACCCCCATGTGGGTCATGTCCCGAGGCGGCCCACGCACTCCCCCCTTGCGTAGGCCGCTTCCTCATTTCTGCCGTCGGCACTTCTGCCGTCAGCCCCGACCGACGCGGCCCCGGGCACCGCCCTCACGAGCTCCCCCGCCGCGGGTCAAAACCTCCATGACAACACGGCGAGGCCCTGTGGATGAGCGCTCATCCACAGGGCCCGCTTCGGCGCATGGTGGGCCACATCCTCCCCAGACCGACCGGGAATCGAGCCCACCATGCCTCCCGCCATGCCCCTGCTCACCCCCGCGGACGGCCGCGAAGCGCGGCCACTCCTCGTGACCAGCGCCCCGGACCTGCTCGACGATCTCCTGCGCCTGGCCGCAGCCGCCGACGTCACCACGACCGTCGCCACCGAACTGGGCGCGCTGCGTCGCGCCTGGGCGGTGGCGCCGCTGGTCGTCGTCGGCATGGACCGCGCCGAGGCGTGCATCGCCGCCGGCCTGCCGCTGCGCCCGCACGTGTTTCTGGTCGGCGGCCACGTGGAGGACGGCCGAGTGTGGTCCGCGGGCGCCCGCATTGGCGCCGATCATGTGATCTTCCTGCCGGAGGCGGAGCCCTGGCTGATCGACGTCTTCAGCGACCTCGACAGTCTCAGACGCGGATCGGTGACGATCGGGGTGGTCGCCGGCCGGCGCGGCAGCGGGGCGTCGACGCTGGCCGTCTCTCTGGCGCTGTCGGGCCTGCGCCACGGCCTGCGCACGATGCTGATCGACGCCGACCCACGGGGCAGCGGGGTGGCGCCCGGATTCGCGCGGCTCCTGCCGGCCGCGGGCGATCCTCCGCCGGGCGGTTTCGACCCGCAGCCGACGAAACCCTTCCCGCCGCCGGACGGAGCGCCCCCGGGCCAGCTGCGCGAGAACGTGTCCACCTTCCGGCCGGAGCCGCTGGCACGGGGCGGCGACCTGACGGTGGTGTCCTGGGATCTCGGCCTCGGGCCCGACGTCCCGGTTGGACCGATGGCCACGCTGCTCTCGACCGCCCGGTCCACGTCGGATCTGGTGGTCGTCGACCTGCCCTGGCAGCAGGACCCGGCCGCCGCCCTCGCACTCGACTCCTGCCGGACGGCGCTGGTGGTGCTGCGGGCAGATCTGGCGTCCGTGATGGCTGCCGAGCGTGTCTGCACGGTGGTCGGGCGACGCTGCCCGGACGTGCAAGCGGTCGTGCGGCGACGCCCGTCGGCCGGGATCGCCCCCGCGGCGGTCAGCGAGATGCTCGGAGTGCCGCTGGCCGGGGTCATCGCCGACACCCGCCAGCCGACGGCCACGGCCGGCACCGGCGCGCCGCGGGACGCCGCAGCAGGGCCGCTCGGCGACCGGCTGCTGGCCCGGCTGGGGCTCCTGCCGTGGCCGAAGAGCCAGGAGGCGCCGGACGACCCGAGCGCGGAGCCTCGGACATGGGCGTGAAGGGCCGGGAGGCGGCGGCCCTGCGCGGGTCGGCGTCGGCGACCACCGAGTCCCTCAGCACCGAGTCCCTCAGCACCGGGACGCCCAGCACCGGTCCCCTCGGGGCAGGACCGCTTGATCCCCTCCTCGCCGATCCGCACGTCACCGACGTGCTGGTGAACGCCCCCGACGAGGTCTGGGTGGAGCGGCAGGGCCGGTTGACGAGGACGGCGGTCACCTTCGCCGACGAGGATGCGGTGCGCCGCCTCGCCGTCCGACTCGCGGCAGCCGCCGGCCGGCGGCTGGACTCCGCCGTTCCCTTCGCCGACGTCCTGCTGGGCGACGGCACCCGGATGCACGCCGTCCTCGCGCCCACCGCCGTGCGCGGCACCTGCCTGTCCCTGCGGCGCCCCCGGCGCCGGCCGTTCACCTTCGACGAACTCGTGCTTGCCGGCACGCTGAGCCCCGCGGTGGCCGCGGTACTCCACGCGCTGCTGCACGCCCGGCTCGCGGTCGTCGTGACGGGTGGCACCGGCACGGGCAAAAGCACACTGCTCGCCGCCTTGCTGGGCGCGGTGCGTCCGGGCGAGCGAATCGTGCTCGTCGAGGACACCGCCGAACTCGCGGTGAGCCGACCCGGCCTGGTCCGGTTGGAGGCCCGGCCGCCCAACATCGAGGGCGCCGGTGAGGTGACCCAGCGCGAGCTGGTTCGACAGGCGATGCGGATGCGACCGGACCGCCTCGTCGTCGGCGAGGTCCGCGGGCCCGAGGTGCTCGATCTCCTCGTCGCCCTCAACACCGGACACGAGGGGGGTCTGAGCACCGTGCACGCGAATGACACGGGCGCCCTACCCACCCGGCTGGAGGCGTTGGCCGCCCTCGCTGGGCTGTCCCGGGCGGCGGTGCACAGTCACGTCGCCGCGGCCCTGCACGCGGCCGTCCACCTGCACCGGGATGCGGACGGGCAGCGCAGGGTCCGGGCGGTCGGCGTGTTCCGCCGGGCGCCCGACGGGCTGGTGCAGGTCGTCCCCGCGTTGATGGCGCCCCCGGCCGCCTTCCGGCGGGCAGACCCGCGGCGCGGCGACGGCCCCGTGGCCGCGGAGGGGCTGCCGCTGCTGCGAAGCCTGCTCGACGTCCGCGGGGTGCGCCTGCCGGCATTCGTCGGCGCTGCCGCGTCACCAGGACGGCGATCTTGATCGCCGCGATGGGCGCAGCGGGCTCGGCCACCCGCGCCCGCCGCCGTGGCCCGGACGGGACCGCGCGGCCTGGCCGGCCGGGCCGGGCCGCTGCGGTCGCGGTGGCGCCCACCGCCATGCTGGGAATTGCCGTGCTGGGCACTGCCGCAGTACTCACGGTGAGCGCCGGCCCCGTCCCCGCGGTGACTGTGAGCGTGGCACTCGGCTGCCTCGCACGCGCCGTTCGGCGGGAGCGGACGCGGCGGCGGCAGGCCATGGTGCGCGCGTACGCGGAGGACTTTCTCGCAGCCTTCGCCGCGGAACTCGACGCGGGGGGTCCCCACGGGCACGCCCTGCACGCCGCCGCAGGCGGCATCGACGAGCTCGGTACCGCCCCGGGCCGTGGCCCTGGCTGGATCCCGCTCGACCAGCTGGCGGCGACGCTCGCGGGAGCGGACGACCCCGGGGTCGCCCTGTGCCGAAACGAGGCCAACGCCGTACGCCAGCTCGGCATCGCCTACCAGGTCTGCACGATGGTCGGCGCCCGGCTCGCGCCCGTCGCCACGATGCTGGCCTCACTGGCCCGGGCCGACGCCGTGCGGGCCGGGGAACTGGCGGCGGCACTGGCTGGCCCTCGGTCCTCCGGCCGGCTGGTGGCCGCGCTCCCGCTGGCCGGGATCGCGCTGGGATCGCTGGCCGGCGGCCACCCGCTGCACACACTGCTTGCCACCCCCGCCGGCAACGCCTGCCTGGTGGTCGGGAGCGTGGCTGACCTAGTGGGACTGCGCTGGCTGCGGTCCTTCGCGGACCGGGTCGAGCGGCGAGCGGGTCCGGTGGCCATGGATGCCGCCCGGACCGGTGGACCGGCCGGCACCGGCACCGGGCGCGAGCGCCTGCTCGCCGATCTACCGCTGGCCCTCGACCTGATCGCGGCTTGCCTGCGTGGCGGCGGGACGGTCGTCGCCGCCCTGGTGGCCGTCGGCGACGCCAACGGCGGCGTGCTGGGCAGGGAGCTGCACCGGGCCGCCGACGCGATGGCGACGGGGGCCGACGCCTACACCGCCTGCCACCGGCTGGTCGCTGTCACCGTCACGCGCAGCCGCGCTGCGTGGCTGGCGCGGCTGCTGCGCGGCAATCCGCGCGCGTCGCCGGGATCGCGCTGGACCGCGATGATGCGGGCGGCTGTCTCAGCCTTCGACCGGGCTCAGACATCCGGTGCGAAACCGGCCGCCGCCCTCGTCCGGCTCGCCCAGCGGGCCCGCGACGAGGCCCACGCGGAAAGCATTGCTGCGGCCCGCCGAGCCGGCGTGCTGGCCGTCGCTCCGCTCGGCCTCTGCTTCCTGCCTGCCTTCCTGCTGATCGGCGTCGTCCCGGTCGTACTCGGGTCCCTACCGAATCTGCTGCCGGCATAGCCATCCGCTGCCGGCGTGGCCCGCACACACCACCCGATCCAGCTCTGCCCCGCTCCCGGAGGTGTTCCTGATGTTCCCGTTGAGGATGTTCCCGTCGTCTAGGATGGTCCCGTCGCCCAGCCGCCTGTCCCGCGGCCCGTTCATCTGGGCCGCCTTCCGCCGCGCCCTCGCCGGCCGCCGCGGCACGGGCGGCCGTGACCTGGGGATGTCCACCGCCGAATACGCAGTCGGCACGCTCGCCGCGGTCGCGTTCGCCGGTGTCCTCTACGCGGTCGTGTCGAGTTCCGCGACTCGCTCGCTGGTCTCGTCGGTCGTGCAGCGCGCGCTGACCGCCTCGTTCTGAGCGGCCGCGATGCGATGGTCCAGCACAGCGCCGCGGGGGCACGCTCACCCCACACCCCGCCCGCCGGCAGCCGCCCGGCCCCGGCGGGACCCAACCCGCGGGGCAGACGGCGGTCAGGCGACCGCGGAACTCGCGGCCGGCCTGCCCTCAGTGTTCGTCGTCTTCTTCCTTGCGGCCTGGATGCTCTCAGCGGTCGGCGCCCAGGCCCGGTGCGCCGACGCGGCGCGGATCGGCGCCCGGCTCGCGGCCAGGGGGGAGGCGCCGGCGACGGTCTCCGCCGCGGTGACCCGGGCGGCACCCCGCGGCGCGACCCTGCAGCTGCACCACCAAACGGGCCTGGTCGACGTCGAGGTTTCGGTGCCGGTGGGGGCCGCCGGCCTCGGCCGGATGGTGCCGACACTCGTCGTGACGGCGCACGCCATCACTCCCGTGGAGCCGGCCGCCTGCGCTGCAGCGGACTGCTCACCGCCGTGACCACCGGTGGCCACTACCCCCCAATCGCCTCGCCCCCCTGCACAGCGGCCGGGGAAGGGCGGGACGCCGGATCAGCGACGGTATGGCTGCTTGCCGTCCTGTTCGCGCTGCTGTCGCTGGCCGGACTCGCCTTCACCGTGACGGTGATCGGCGCGTCGCGGCAACAGGCCGCAGCGGCTGCCGATCTCGCGGCTCTCGCTGCCGCCGCCCTACCCCCGGTCGACGAGCAGTCCGTGTGTGCGCAAGCCGGGGAGATCAGTGCCGCCAACGGCGCCCGCCTGCTGGACTGCCGAGTCGTCGCCGATGCGGTGGAGATCGTCGTCAGCGTGCGCCTACCGGCGGTGGTCGGCGTGCTGGCCGACCTGACCGTTCACGCCCGGGCCGGCCCATGGGGCGGCGCGGCGGGCGCCTATCGGCCGGCGTCCCAGGAAGGGGGCGGTCAGGAGCGGGCCCCAGCCCCGTCCTGAGCGGCCTGGTCGGCCGAGTCGTGGTCGTGGGTCTCCCGTCGGCCCAGGTCCGCGACGCGGGCCACGATCCGGTCGCCGCGTCGCGGATGGGTGTTCGTCCGCAGCGGCGCGCTGGAACCGGCGGGCGACGGCTCGGTAGCCGGGTTGTCCGAGGCCGGCGGGGTGGGGACGCGCACGGCGGACCGCACCGGCGTGGCCTGCCGGCCCTCGCCGGGCAAGGTGGGCGAGGTGTCGCCACCATGGGGCGAGACGGCCTCGGCGGCCGGCCGGGTCTCGAAA
This sequence comes from Frankia gtarii, assembly GCF_025403375.1. Taxonomy (GTDB): domain Bacteria; phylum Actinomycetota; class Actinomycetes; order Frankiales; family Frankiaceae; genus Frankia; species Frankia gtarii. Next base: position 48 of record NZ_JAMPTM010000230.1, on the reverse strand, counting down.
ACCGGGCGGGCCTCACGAGCCGGGCGGGCCTCACGAGCCGGGCGGGCC
>NZ_JAMPTM010000022.1 GCF_025403375.1 Frankia gtarii | reverse complement strand
TATAAGAGACAGGCGGGGGTCGGGCTGGTGGGGGCCAGCGACATGGTGCCGGCGCCCGGCGTGGGCGTGGCGGTCGTCGCGCCGCCCTGGGCCGTCAGTGGGCCGTCGGCCGACACGTCGAGGGTGCCGCCCTGTGCGCCCGACTCGGGGGCGGTCGGCGAGTCCCAGGTGGCCCCGGTCGGATCCGGGTTGGCGTGCTTGGCGACGAAGTCCTTGACGACGTCCGCGGAGACGGTGGTGCAGCGCTGGGTGCGGTCCCAGGCGGTCAGCACGAAGTGCTTGCCGTCCGGGAACGCCGACCGGGTCCAGGGGACGCCGATGAAACGCGGACCGGCGTTGGCGGCCAGCGACCGCAGCTTCTCGACCTGGGCGGCAGGGAGGCTCTTGTCGTACCACCCGACGATGAAGCCGTGTTCGAGGTTGTGGACGGCGCGCTCGACCGGGATGCCCGACGCCGGGTTGTAGAACGAGATGCCGTCGGGCAGCGGGTCGGGGTTGTGGCTGCCCGAGGTCGGCGGCGACGCCTTGTAGCTCACCGTCGTGCTGACGTGCGACGAGCCCTGGGACGCGTCGTTCACGGTGCCGGTGCAGCCGGCCGCGGTGGCAGCCGAGGACGCCGCCGCGGTGTATCCGACCTCGCGAGTCTTGTTCTTCGAATGGGTGTCGGCGACGCTGTAGATGATGATCCCGATCAGGAGCACCACCACGACGAACCCGGACGTGCCGTAAATGAGCAGCGCGCGCCGACGTTCCTTGCGCTTCTGCTCGCGGCGCAACTGTTCGAGCCGGACGTTGCGCTCGGCGCTTTTCTTACCCACGAAACCTGATCCTACGAACTGTCGAACCACTTCCGCCAAGCAGGATGCACTCGACTCGCCGGTGGGCACCCGGACCGCCTGGCTCCGGCGCCCTCAGTCACCTCCACGCCATCACGTTCCGTAGTGTGGGGACCGGGGATGCGGGGAGATCAACGGTGCAGCAGGAACGCCTCCGGATCGCGTGGCGGGCGTGCGGCGGCCGGCGCGGCGGCGTGCCCGACGCCCACCGCGCCCATCGGCATCCAGCCGGCCGGCAGGTCCAGCACCTCGCCGACCACCTCGGCGCAGAACAGCGTCGAGGAGACCCAGCAGGAGCCGAGTCCCTCGGTGGCCAGCGCCACCAGCAGGTTCTGCACCCCGGCGCCGGCGGCGACGGTGAACATCCGCTCCTCGGCCGCGGCCCGGCGGGCGTCGGGATAGGGATGCGCCCCGTCCAGCACCATGATCGGAACGATGAGCAGTGGCGCCCGCCGCAGCACGTCCCCGCGCCGCAGCCGCCGGTCGACCGCGGCCTCGTCGAATCCGTCGCGGCGTAGATCCTCCGCCCAGGCGACGGCCATCGCGTCGAGCAGCGCGGCACGCCGCGCGGTGACCAGCACGAATCGCCACGGGGTGGTGTGATGCGGAGCCGGGGCGGTCAGCGCCGCTGCGACCGCCCGTTCGACCGCGGCCGGATCGACCGGGTCGGCGGTGAACTCCCGCACGGTGCGCCGCTCACTCAGCGCCGCCCGCCGCGCCTCCAACGAACCGAGGCGGAACATGTCCTCGCCGCTCGGCCGCAGCAGCGAGCGCGCCCCCATCCCGTCGTCGGGAAGCCGGCCGTAGCCGCGCACGACCGCCACCGGGGTGGCACCGAGCTTGCCTTTGACCAGGTCGGCCGCGGCGGCCAGCTCGTCGGCCTCGGCGACCTCGGTCATGCCCAGCTCGTTGCCGTAGCCGTCGATGTCGCCGATGTGGCTGCGCAGCGCGGCCATGCCGGCGACGCCGATCGCCATGTCGGTCAGGCCGCGCCGCCACGGCCGCCCCGCGGTGTCGGTGATCACGATCGCCACGTCCACTCCGAGCAGCGCGGCGACGCCGGCCCGCAGCCGGGCGGCGCTGGCGTCCGGATCGATCGGGAGCAGGGCGAGGGAGTCCTTGGCGATGTTCGACGCGTCGACCCCGGCACTCGCCAGGACGAAGCCGTGATGCGTCTCGACGATCCGGGTCGGCCCGCGGCGGGCCACCTCGCGGACCGACTCACCGTCGATCGCGGCCTGCCGGGTGGCCTCCCGATCACCGACGACGGTGATCAGTCGTCCCTCGGCCTTGGAAACGATCTTAGAGGTGACGACGAGGACGTCGCCGTCGGCGAGCGGCCGGCCGGTCGCCGACGCCGCCGCGGCCACGGCGGCGGCGAGATCGTCACCCGGCCGGATCTCCCCGATCCCGGTCAGCCCGAACATCGTCAACGTCCCGCTTGGAGGCACCCCCGCGGATCCCCCGAGCTGCTGCCGCTCAGACACCGGCGACCTCCAGCGCCGACCGGACGATGGCCACCGTCGCCGCCAGGTCGGTCATCAGCAGCGGCCGGGCGAGCACGGTGGCGCCGGGCACGACCGCCCCGGCGTCGACCGTGTCGACCAGCCAGCCGTCGAGCAGCCCCGCGGGCGCCGCCGCGTCGGCCGCCGCGGACGGCACCGCCGCGCGTCCGCGGCCGCCGTAGTGCACCCCGACGGCCTGCGCGGAGGTCTCCACGCCGATGGCGGTCAGGCAGGCGTCGGCCATCCCGCGCACCGCCGCCCCGCCGATGATCGGCGAGACCCCGACGACCGGCGCCGCGGTCTCCCGCACGGCGTCACGGACACCCGGCACGGCCAGGATCGTGCCGATCGAGACGACCGGGTTCGACGGCGGGAGCAACACGACGTCCGCCTCGCCGATGGCGTCGAGCACCCCCGGCGCCGGCTTCGCGGTCTCGGCCCGCAGCGGCACGATCGCCTGTGCGGGTACGGCGGCTCGCAGCCGCAGCCACCATTCCTGGAAGTGCACGGCCCGCTGGCCGTCGTCGTCGGCGATGACCACGTGTGTCTCCACCCGGTCGTCCGTCATCGGCAGCAGCCGCACCCCCGGCTGCCAGCGTTCACACAGCGCCCGCACCACGTCCGACAGCGGGTAGCCGGCGTCGAGCATCTCGGTGCGAACCAGATGGGTGGCGAGGTCCCGGTCGCCGAGCCCGAACCAGGCCGGCCCGACCCCGTAGGCGGCGAGCTCCTCGGCCACGACGAACGACTCGTCCTCGCGGCCCCACCCACGTTCGGCGGAGATGCCGCCACCGAGGGTGTACATCACCGTGTCAAGGTCGGGGCAGATGCGCAGGCCATGCAGGGTGATGTCATCGCCGGTGTTGCCGATCACCGTCACGTCGGCGTCGGGCAGCGCCGCGAGCACGCCACGCAGGAAGCGGGCGCCACCGATCCCGCCGGCCAGGGCTGTCACTCTCACAGCAAGCGATCCTGGCACCGACGCCCGCCGGACGGGTCACCGGCCGCTTCCATGGCCCGACGGGGGCGGCGGTCGGCCGACAATGTGGGTTCCCGGCCAGGCGGAGGTGCGTCAGCCGAGCCGCGGGCGGGCGAACAGCGGCGCGACCCAGCCGCCCGGCTCCGGCCGGCCGGTCAGCGAAGTGTCCCGGGAGAACGAGGCCAGCAGGAAGTGCACGAGGTGGCTGGTCGGCCGGCTGGGAGCAGGGTTGGCCAGGCCGCCCTCGATCGTGGCGACGACCGCGTCCGCGGCCAACGCCCGATCGGCCTCGGGCACGTAGTCGTGGACCGCGGCCAGGGCGAGGCCCTGCAGCCAGGCGTGCAACCGCTCGTGGTACTCCATCACCGGCTCGGCGTGCGGGGCGCGCTCGGCGACGCAGGGATGCAGCGTGCGCCGCTGCTCCACCGAGTCGAGGGCGAGGAAGAGCTTGTCCGCCGGGTTGCCTGGCAGGCCGGAGATCCGGTCCACCTCGGCGTCGAGCAGGCGGTTGAGCACGGCCGCGAACGCGTGGTCCTTCGACCGGAAGTACCAGTAGACGGAGCCGGGCTCGATCCCGGCCGAGCGGGCGATCTCCGCGATGGACGTCCCGGCGAAACCGCGGGCGAGGAACTGCTCCTCGGCGACGGCGAGCAGCGCGTCGATCCGTTCCTCGCGGGGAACTTCCTGGCGGTTGCGTGGCACCTGATCAGCGTAACGACTTCGGTGCCGGGAGAGGAGTGATTCGAATGAGAGCACACCGAGCTGGGCTGCGATACCCAGGTGGTTCGGCAGGCAAACGCCGACAGACCGTGAGTGACTTATATCACTTTGCGGGGTGGCCGGTGGCGGGCGTATCCGACGCCGAGTGTCATCCGCACAGGTCAGGGACCCGCCGTGGGCGGACTTCCGGGATAACTGGGCGGTCGTCCGGGGATGACCGGAACGTCGTCCCGCTGCCTGTGCCAGGGCACCGGCCGGGATGTGTCGTCCCTCACCCGGTTTCTCTTGATTCCGGTTAGAGAGTGCTGTGAGAGTGAACGTGAGCTCTCCACGTCGCTGGAAGGACCCTCATGTCCGAGATCAGGACCACCAAGAGCCTCGAAGCCCTGTCCGCCTCCCTCAACCGCGCACTTGCCGGAGCGCGGGCTCCTCAGGTCGTCGCCGCCCGCCGGGCGCAGATGCGGCGGACCGCGGGGATGGCCGCCGAGCCGCCCGTCCCCGGTGGGGCTGACCAGCCACATCGCCGTGCAGAGGCGGAGACCGACGTACTCGCCGCCCGCAGCCGGACCAACATGCTGATCGGCACGCTCGACCGGTTGCGCCGGCCGGGCACCGGATGGCGCGCCGCCGGCCGCGCGACTCCCTGACCCGGACGGGCGCCCGGGCCGCCGGCGTCCCCCCACCGCCGGCGTTCCGGCGCCCGTCCCCGGGTCCACCCTCGGCCACCCGGCGACTCCACCCCTCCATCGTCGAGATGTTCCACGTTCCGGCACCGCCGTGGTCCCGTGGTCGTTTCTGCTGATGTCCGCGACCACGTATGCCTTCGACACCGGTGCCGGATCGGGCCGGGCCCACCGACCCACCGACCCACCGGGCCGCGGCAGGCCCGGCGCCACCAGAGAACCAGAGGAATTCTCGACGTCCTCCCTCACTTGCAGGTGAGGGATTCCAACTCCTACATATCCTTCGTCGGAAGGGGAGGTGTGGAATGGTGAGGTTCGCGGTCCACGGGCTCCGCCGTTCCGGTGCCGCCCCGAGCGGCCACGGCCCGTCCGGGCGCGGTGTTCCGGGCGGCGTTGACCGTGTACCCGCAGGCGACGCAGCGGAACCGCGCCTGGCTCCCACGCGATTGTGCCGCCACCCGCCCGCAGGACGAGTAACACTGAACTGGTATACGCGGCCGGGATCTTCCGCACCCAGTCCTTGCGTCGGTCCGCCTCCCGGCTTTTCGCGCGGGCGATCTGGCCGCGGAGCCGGGCACGCCGATGCGGTCCGGGTTTCGCCTGCGCGAGCCGGCGTCGCCGCCGCAGCCGAACCCGCTCAGCAGGCCGCAACCCCGGGCAGGACAGCGACTCCCCGGTCGACAGGGCCGCCGGCACCGCCAGATTTCACACGTGCCGCGCATGCCCGCAATGCGACTCCGAACACCGACGCCTGCACATCGGTCGGATAGAGCCGGAAACGGGAAATGCCCGATTCTACGGAAAGGACCGACAATGCCGACCATGAGGGAGCGGCGTTTCCTCCCCGCCGCGAACGGCGGGGTCTCCACGCCGCAAACCCGATGACCAGTACGGCGACGACACCCGATGGAGTGGGTGGTCCGACGACCGAGCCCGGCCCCAACCCGGGCCTGCCCCGGCCGTCGCCGGGCGCCGACGTCGTGCCGTCCGCGTCGGCGCTGCGCCGGGCGCTGCGCCGGGCCCGTGACGGTGCCACCCTCGACGCCGTCGAGGCGGCGGTGCTGCTGGCCGCACGCGGCGAGGATCTCGCCGACCTGTGCGCGTCGGCCGCTCGGGTGCGCGACGCGGGCCTGGCCTCCCTCGGCCGCCCGGGCGTCGTCACGTACTCGCCGAAGGTCTTCATCCCGTTGACCCGGCTGTGCCGGGACCGCTGCCATTACTGCACGTTCGCCACCGTGCCGCACCGTCTGGCCGCGCCTTACCTCACCGTCGACGAGGTGCTCGACATCGCCCGGGCGGGCGCGGCGGCCGGCTGCGCCGAGGCACTGTTCACCCTGGGCGACCGCCCGGAGGATCGTTGGCCCGCGGCCCGGGAGTGGCTCGACGCCCACGGCTACGACTCGACGCTGGGCTACCTGCGCGCTGTCGCGATCGCCGTGCTGGAAGAGACCGGCCTGCTCCCGCATCTGAACCCGGGCGTGCTGAGCTGGGCCGAACTCGCCCGACTCAAGCCGGTCGCCCCATCGATGGGCATGATGCTGGAGACGACCGCGACCCGGCTGTGGTCGCAGCCGGGCGAGGCGCACTTCGGCTCGCCCGACAAGGAGCCGGCGGTCCGGCTGCGGGTGCTCACCGACGCCGGCCGGTTGTCGATCCCGTTCACCACCGGCCTGCTGCTCGGCATCGGCGAGACCCGGGCCGAGCGGGCCGAGACGATCTTCGAACTGCGCGGGCTGGCCCGCCGGTACGGCTCCATTCAGGAGGTGATCGTCCAGAACTTCCGGGCCAAGGACGACACCGCGATGCGTTCGGCGCCCGACGTCGGCGCCGAGGAGCTGGCCGCGGCCGTCGCGGTGACCCGGCTCGTGCTCGGCCCGACGATGCGGGTGCAGGCACCCCCGAACCTCATCGACACGGCAGAGTGCGCCCTGCTGCTGTCCGCCGGCATCGACGACTGGGGCGGCGTCTCGCCCGTCACCCCGGATCACGTCAACCCCGAGCGGCCCTGGCCGGACCTGGACGTGCTGCGCGAGGTGACGGCTCGGGCCGGCTTCACGCTGCGCCCCCGGCTCACGGTGTACCCGTCGCACCTGGAAGAGCCGTGGCTCGACCCGCGGGTCGCCGGGCATGTGCGCGCGCTGACCGGCCCGGACGGGCTGCTCGCCGATGGTGCCCGGCCTGCCGGGCGGCCCTGGCAGGAGCCCGACGGCGGTCTCGGTGACACCGGCCGCGTCGACCTGCACACCGCGGTGGACACCGTCGGACGCCACAGCGCCACCCGGGCCGACTTTGACACCGTCTACGGCGACTGGGAGTCGCTGCGGGCGGAGGTCAGCGCGGCCGGCACCGGCGTCGACGGCGTCGTCGGCACCGGCAGTCGCGCCGTCGCGGCCCGTGCCGGTGCTGGTGTGCCGGAGCGGGTCGAGCCCGAGCTGCGGGCCGCGTTGCGCAGTGCCGGCAACGACCCGGCCGGGATCACCGACAGCGAGGCCCTGATCCTGTTCGGGGCCGAAGGGGCGGCGCTGGAGGAGCTCTGCCTGCTCGCGGACGGGCTGCGCCGCGACGCGGTGGGCGACGACGTGACCTACATCGTCAACCGCAACATCAACTTCACGAACGTCTGCTACACCGGCTGCCGGTTCTGCGCGTTCGCGCAGCGCCGCAGCGACGCCGACGCGTTCACGCTGTCGCTGTCGGAGGTGGGCAGCCGGGCGGCCGAGGCGTGGTCGGTGGGCGCCACCGAGGTCTGCATGCAGGGCGGCATCCATCCGGACCTGCCCGGCACCGCCTACTTCGAGCTCGCCCGTGAGATCAAGCGGGCGGCGCCGGGTCTGCATCTGCACGCGTACTCCCCGATGGAGGTCCTCAACGGGGTAACCCGGACGGGGATGTCCATCGAGGACTGGCTCACCGCGGCGCGGGAGGCCGGCGTCGACACCATTCCGGGCACCGCGGCGGAGATCCTCGATGACGAGGTCCGCTGGGTGCTGACCAAGGGCAAGCTGCCGACGGCAAGCTGGGTCGAGGTGGTCAGCACCGCGCACCGGGTGGGCCTGCGCTCGACGGCCACGATGATGTACGGCCACGTGGATACCCCGGCGCACTGGGTCGCGCACCTGCGGCTGCTGCGCCGCATCCAGGACTCCACCGGGGGCTTCACCGAGTTCGTCGCGCTGCCGTTCGTCCACCACAGCTCGCCGATCTACCTGGCCGGCGTGGCCCGGCCGGGCCCCACGGTGCAGGAGAACCGGGCGGTGCACGCGATGGCGCGCATCCTGCTGCACGGGTCGATCGACAACATCCAGTGCTCCTGGGTGAAGCTCGGCGTCGACGGCTGCCGCTCGGTGCTTGCCGGTGGGGTGAACGACATCGGCGGGACGCTGATGGAGGAGACGATCAGTCGGATGGCCGGCTCCCAGCACGGCTCGCGGCGATCCGTGGCCGAGCTGGAGGAGGTGGCCGCAGGGGCGGGTCGTCCCGCTCGGCAACGGACCACGACGTATGGGCGGGTCCCGGACGAGCGCTTTCACGCTGCCCGGGGCGGCCCCGTCCGGACCATGCTGCCGGTGGTGTCCTGACACCCGCCAAGTCGGCGCCAGCAGAAACTACTCTAAGTAGTCGCGAGGGCCGGCTTGGCCGGATGTGATGCCTGGCCGGTATAGGTTCACAACGGTTGTCTGATTGCGTCCTTGCCCGTTTAGGCCCTTTATGTCCGTTAGCTTCAGACGGCATAATGCGGTCATCGCCGTCGGACCGATTGCACACAGTTACTGATTGGAAGGCTGCCCAGACCCTCGGCGATGGTGCGCAGTGACTGTGAGCTATGGTTTCATCGCTGGTTGTAGAAGATGTTGCGCTGGTGGGGTTGACGCGACCGACTCGGAAGCGTGTAATTACCGGCGTGTCATTCCCCTCGCTGGCGAGGTTCGTGCGGTAGTGCGTCGCCTGACCGGTGTGGAACCAGTCACCTGCGCGCCGGCGCCCAGGGGGTGGCCGACCGCACCGCGACGGGTTTGGAGGAGTCCCCATGGAGCACACCGACGCGGGCGTCCACACCGTCCTCGCGGACGTCGAGCGTCCCGCTGAGCATGACCCGTTCGGTGACCACTCCGAGCGGGTGCATGCCGAACGGCCCACCCAGGCCACACCGGAGCCGTACCTGCGGTCCCAGCTGGCCGCGACCAGCGTTCCGCCGGCCAGGTCGGGCTCGCCCGACCTGGCCGGCGGTGCCACCCCGACTGCCTCCGGCCCGAGGGCCGAGGCAGATGTCGACGTCATCGTTCGCGCGGGCGATGAGGTCGACGTCGACGCCGACCCGGCCGTCGACGATCTCGACGCCGACGACCTGGCCGTCGAGGCCGTCGGCGACCCCATCGGCGACGTGCCGGACGCCCTCGCCCCAGTGATCGATCTGGGGCTGGGTGACCTGCTCGGCGAGGTGATGGAGTGGCAGGAGCGCGCCCTGTGCGCGCAGACGGATCCCGAGGCGTTCTTCCCTGAGAAGGGTGGTTCGACCCGGGAGGCAAAGCGCATCTGTTCGGGCTGCGAGGTTCGGGCCGAGTGCCTCGAGTACGCCTTGGAGAACGACGAACGGTTCGGGATCTGGGGCGGCATGTCCGAACGGGAGCGACGCAAGCAACGGCGTCGAGCGGTCTGAACCCGGGCGGTGGGTGGCGTCCGGCAGGGTGTGGGCGGCCCGGCCGCGCCGCGTGCACTCGCGTCCCCGCCCGGACCGCGTCTGCCGGCGGCCACGACCCGGGTCGTGGCCGTCTGCGTGCACGGCGGCCGGCCGGGCGCCGCGCAGACCCTGCGCTCGGCGGTGTCGACTCAGGCGCCGCCGCCCGACCAGGCCCTCGACCTGCAGGTCGTCGAGGTCCGCCTCGGCGGCGGTGCCAACGCCGCGCCGCCAGCCGCCGTCCACCTTCCACGGCCGCGCGGCGCATCCCCTACTGAAACGGTGACGGTCCCCGCAGCCATCCCAGGTGACGGGGCCGGCGCGCCGTCGGCGTCCGGGGTGTTGCGAGAAACGGCGGGCTCTGGCCCGGCGACCGTCGTCCAGCTTGCCGCCGGCACCCGCCTCGGGGTGGCGGTGGCCGCGGGCCTGGCGCACATCGGCGGGCCGCCGCGGGAGGGCTACGTCTGGCTGCTCGACGACGGCGCCCTGCCCGCTCCCGACGCCCTGCGCACCCTGCTGGCCTGCGCGCGGCTCGACCCCGGCGCCGCCGTGCTCGGTCCCAAGCTCCGCGTCGGGCACCCAGGGCCGTCGTCATCCGGTTCGCCGCCGGGGTCGATCCTGCTCGAGGCGGGGGTAAGCGTCGACCGCGCGGGCCGCCGGTACACCGGTGTGCGGCCCGGCGAGATCGACCGGGGCCAGCGTGACGGGGTGCGCGACGTGCTCACCGTGGCCAGCTCCGGCATGCTCATCCGGGCGGCCGCCTGGCGGCTGCTCGACGGTCTCGACCCTGAGCTCGACGGCGGCCACGACATCGACTTCGGCTGGCGGGCCGCCCGCGCCGGGTTGCGGGTCGTCGTCGTCCCCATGGCGACGATGACCGCCCGCGCCGAGGTTGTCCCCCCCGCCGAAGTGGCCGCTCCCGCTCCCGGCTCGGCTTCCGCCTCAGCCGGAGCTTCGGCTGGCGCTCCCGCGGCCGTCGCCGGCGCTTCGGCCGGCTCGCGGCATCGGCAGAGCCGGCGGGACTTGCGGGCTCGGCGGGCGTGGGTGCCGGCGGACCGAGCCGGTGCGCTCCGGGTCCGCCTGGCGAACACGGCGTGGCCGCTGTTGCCCGGGGCCGGGGTCGCCATCCTCGTCGCGGCGCTTCCGCGGGCGCTTGGCCTGGTGTCGCGAGGGCGGCTGCGGTCGGCGGTCATCGAGGTGGCGTTGCCGTTCGCCGTGCTGAGCCGGCCCCGCCAGCTGGCGCGGATGCGTCGGCGCGCCGGGCGCACCCGCGCGGTCTCGCACCACGCCATCCGTTCCCTGTTTCCCGCCCGACTGCGGCGCCGACCCGGATCGGCTGCGCGGAGCCCCGCAGTGGGCCTCCCCGACGTCGGGGCTGGCGAGTTCGGCACGCGCCACCACGTCCCGGCCGGGGTTGGCGGCGTGGTGGCCATCCCGCCCGGCCGGCGATCGACCCGGGCGGCGGTCCTGCTCGCGTGCCTGCTTGGCGTCGTCGGCGTGGTCGCGCTGCGCGACCTACCCGCGGACGTGCTCGGCGCGGGCCTGCCGTTGCCCGCCGGCGTCCGAGACCTGTGGACGATGATCTGGTCCGGCCGGGTCGGCACCGCCGGCGCCCCGCTCGACGGTACGGGGCCGCCCCCGCCGTGGACCGCGCTGCTCGCCGCCGCCGCGAGCCTGCTCGGCGGCCGGCCCGCGGCGGCGGGCTGGCTCCTGCTCGCCGCCGGGCCGGCGCTTGCCGGTCTGACCGCGCACCGGGCGCTCGCCCGGCTCGGTCCGCGTCCAGCCGCCCGCTTCGGGCTTGCCGCCGCCTACGGAGCCAGCCCGGTGATGACCGGCGCGGTCGCCGCTGGCCGCGGCGACACCGTCGCAGCGCTGATCCTGCTCCCGACCGTGCTCGCCGCCACCGACTCGGTGCTGCGCGGCCGCGCCGGGCTGGCCGGCGGACGCCTGCGGGCGATCTGGCTTCTGGCCGTCTGCCTGGCTGGATTCGTCGCCTGTGCTCCGTCGATGACGCCATTGGTGTGGATCGGCCTCCCGGCCGCGGCGCTGCTTGCGGTCCGCCGGCGGCTGCCCGACGTCGCCGCTGCGCTCCCAGCGACGATCATCCCGCTGATCCCGGCGCTGTACGCGGGCGGCGCGGGGATCCGCGCCGAGCCGCCGGCGGCACTGGCCCGGTTCCCCCAGGACTCCATCGCGCTGGTGGCGGGCGCGGGGGAACGCCCGAAGGCCGCCGTGGTCGGATTCCTGGCCGGCTGCCTGATCTGCTGGCTGCTGGGCCGATGGTCCGGTCGGGACGGGTCGGACCGGGCCGGCCGGATCGGCTGGTCGTTGGCCGCACTGGGTCTGCTCGCCGTACTGCTCACCGCGCGCCTCGCCGGGGACGCAGACCAGCGGATCGCGGGCGGCGAGGGCTGGTGGGCCGGCCCGCAGTACGGCCTGGCCCTCGGCGGTGCCCTGCTCGCGGCGGCAAGCGCGTGCCGTCCGGTCCGCGCCCCGCGTCGTCGGGGAGAAGCCCCCAGGGTCGGGGCGGGCCCGGGCACCGGCCGGCTGACCCGGATCGTCGCCTTCCCGGTGACGGCGCTGATCCTCGCCGGCTCCGCCGGGCTCGCCGCCGGTCATCTCGCCGTGGGCCCGGGGTGGCGCGCCAGCCCGACCGCCTGGAGCCGGGATTCCGCTATCCCTGCGGACCGGGCCGGCTCCCTGGACCTGGCCGGGGCCGCCGATGACGCCGGGGGAGACGACGGCGGGGGAGCGGCCACCGAGGTCACCGCGACCGAGGTCCCCTGGTCGGGCACCGGCCCGTCGGCGATGGTGCGGGCGGTGCAGGCCGAGACCCGGACCGAGCCGGCCGGGTCCAGCCTCCTCGTCCTGTACCGGTCCGATCGGTCCGGCCTGATCCGGTACATCCTCGCCGCAGCCGACGGTCCCCGCTTCCCGGCCGGCCAGGCTCGCCCGCCTCGACGGGCGGCCACCTTCCTCGCCGACGTCGTCGCCGATCTGGCGGTCGGCGGTGACCAGGCGGCCGGCTGGCTGCCGCTGCTCGGCGTCGCCGCGATCGCCGTTCCCGCCATGGACGCGCCGGCGGACCTAGTCACCCGCCTCGATGCGACCCCGTCGCTGTTGCGGGACCGGGCCCGTCCGGGCGTGCTGCTCTGGCGCCCGGCGACTTCCGACCAGACGGCGCCGACGCCAGCGTCCCGTCGAGCCACCGCCGCCGTCCCGCCGGCCTTCGTCGTGGACTCGGACCTCCAGCCGCGGACGGCTCCACCGGATCCCACCGGGAGTTCCACGCCGCCGGTGACGCCGGTGACGCCGGTAACGCCGGTGGTCGAGCCGCTGCCGGCGGCCCCGACCACGGCCCGCCGGTTGCCGCCTGGCGGCCGTGTTGCGGCCCTGTCCGGCGCCGCGCGGGCCCCGCAACGGGACCTGATTCTCGCGGCGCCGGCCGGGGCCGGTTGGCGCGCCTGGCTGAACGGCCGACCGCTGCGGCCGTTCGCCGCCTGGGGCTGGGCGGCAGGCTTCCGCCTACCCGCGCAGGGCGGCACGGTTCGTCTTCACCGCGACGACGGTCGCGCACACGAGCTGGTGCTCGCGCAGGCCGCGGCGCTCGGCGCGCTGCTGCTGTCGGGCATTGCGATCGCGCGCCGGCCGCGTCGCTCTCCACTGGACACCGACGTGCCACCCACCGCGGGCCCGTCCGGGCGTGACCTCGGCCGCGCCGGTCGCACCGGTCGCGGATCGGGATCGGGATCGGTGGAGGAGGCCCCATGACGTCCCCACCCGGTGGGCCCAGCGCCGCCAGGTCGCCGCTGCGCCGCCGCGCCGCCGCTCGCGTGCTCGTGTCGGTGGCCGTCGTTGGGATCGGCGGGGCCTTCCTCGCCGACGAGGGCGTCAGCCCCGCTCCGGCCGGTAACTGGCCGGTGTCGGCCGCGCTGCTGGCCTGCCCGGAGCTGACGACGACGCCGTTCGGTGCTCGCGACCCCGTGCTGGCCGGCCCCCTCGACCTCGCCGTGCGCACCGCAGGGACGGCCGACGGTCGGGTACGGGTCGCCACCCGGCCCGCCGAGCTGCGCACCCGGCTCGGCGGCGCGGCGCTGACCCTGCCGTCCGCCGCAACGAGGGGTGACCGCGGCTCGTTGCTCGTGTCCGCCCGGGGCACCTCGGCGCCGGGTCTGTCCGCAATCGTCACGGGAACCGGCGACGGCGCGGGCCCGGTGCGGGCGCGCTGCACCCCGCCGCAGGCCAGTAGCTGGTTCGCCGGACCGTCGACCATGGCCGGCCGCGACCCGATCGTGATCCTGTCGAACCTGGCCGATCAGCCCGCGCAGGTCGGTGTGCGGGTGTTCACGGACGGCACGGCCACCGCGCCGCAGGACATCTCCGTGCCGCCCGGGCACGCGGTGACCCGCCGGCTCGCCGCGCTCGCGCCGGAGGCCGCCGTGACGGCACTCGCCGTCGAGGTGCGTTCCGGTCGGGTGCTCGCCTGGATGGTGGATCGGTCGAGCATCGGCGGCCCTTTCACCGCACCCCGACTCGTGCCGGTGACCGCCCCGCCGGCCCGCCGGTTGCTACTCGGCGGGGTGGTCGTCCCGGCGGGACCACCCGGCCCGGCGGCGCGCCTGGTGCTTGCCGCGCCCGACCGGGCGGCCACCGTGCGCGTCAGCGTGTTGACCGCGTCCGGCCGGCACACCCCGGTGGGTCTGGAAGCGGTGCGGGTGCCGACCACCGGCGCGATCACCATGCCGGTGCCGCTGCCACCGGGCGGGGCGTCGGCGGTTCTCGTCGAGTCGGTCACAGATGCCGCCCCGGTGGTCGCCGAGCTGGGCGTGGCCTCGGGCTGGGCTGGCGTGTCGACCTGGGCGGGCGCCGTTCGGCTCGACGCCGCGTCGGGACGCCGCGGTCTGGATGCGTTCGGTCGGGGCATCGGGCTGTCCGACGCGGCCGGACCCACCGCCGGCGCCGGCACCGCGCCCGACGCGGCGGTTGGTGTGCCGTCGCCGCCGGCGGGAGCCGCCGGGGCCGTCGTGCTCGCCGCGCCGGCCGGGCCGGTGACGGCCTGGCTCGACGGTGATCCCGTGTGGCTGCGGGCCGGGACGGTCGCCTTGGTCCGCGGGCCGTCGCGACCGGCCGGGGGACGCCTCGTCGCGGTTGGCGGACCGCTGGTCGCGACCGCGGTCGTCGGCACCGCCCAGCCACCGGGCCCGGCCGGGGCCGTGGACACCGAGCAGGCACTGGTCCCGTCCGCCGCGCCGCCTCAGGACGCGCCAGCCGGCGCCGGCGTCGGCAGCGGGCAGGCCGCGCCCCCGCTGGTGCTGCCGAAAATCCTGTCCGCGGTCGTCCCGCTGGAGGGAGCGCCTCGGCTGCTCGACGCCCCGCCGGCTGTGGCCGACCCGGCCCTGCCCTACCGCTGAGGGGCCCGCCGTCGGCGGACCCTGAGTAGCGGCGGCGAGCTGTCGGTCAGTGGCCCGGTGCGGCGAGGAAGACCCGGCCGGCACCGGTCAGCGTGACCGCGGCGCGGCCCGTGACCAGCATCGATCCGCCGCGGCGCAGCTCCAGCGGGGCGACGACGGTCCCGTCGTCAGCCGTCGCGGTGACCTTGACCCGTCCTTCGACCGCGAGCAGCACCGTCGGGCAGCCCACCGACACACCGCCGCCGCCGGTGCACACGGCCTCGGTGAGGGCGAAGTCGGCGACGGGGACGTCCCAGCCGCGCAGCAGCCCGCCGGGAGAGGTCGCGATGGTGCGGGGGGTCTGGACCGGTGCGTCGCTCGGCCTGGGGTCGAAGATCCGCAGCAGCTCGTCGACGTCGATGTGCTTGGGAGTCAGTCCGCCGCGCAGCACGTTGTCCGAGGTGGCCATGATTTCGATGCCGAGCCCGGCGACGTAGGCGTGCAGCATCCGGGCCGGCTGGAACAGCCCTTCGCCGGGGCGCAGGGTCACGTCGTTGAGCAGCAACGCCGCGGCGATGCCGACGTCGCCCGGGTGCGCTGCCGCGAGCCGCCCGATCAGGTCCGCCGCCCGAGCGAGGTCGTCCTCGCCGCCATCGCGCGGGTTGTCGAGAGCCGGTCCGCCGTGGCTCCCGCCACCGGCCGAGCCCCGGCCGCACGCGCGGCGCAGCCGCTCGGCCGCCGCGACGAGCGCGTCGATCAGCTCCCCGGCGGGGCCGGCGGGCATGGTCAGCAGGGTTCGCAGCACCGTGGCCGCGCCGGCGGCAGGATCGTCGGCGAGGGGGCGGAAGGCGGCCACCAGTGCCGGGGTCCCCAGCCCGTCCGCGACCGCGAGCGTGCGCGCCGGATCCCGGACTCCCGCGAGCGCCCGGAACGGCGACAGGGCGACGATGAGCTCGGGCTTGTGGTTGCGGTCGCGGTAGCGCCGGTGGGAATCGTCGACGGCGAGGCCGGCGGCGTCGTCCGCGTCGAAGCCCGCGGCGGCCTGCGCCCGGTCGGGATGTACCTGCAGCGACAGCGCCTTGTCCGCCGCCAGGACCTTGAGCAGGAACGGCAGCGGGCCGACGAGGTCGGCGGCCGGGCGGCGGGCGCCGTCCGCCTCGACGAGCGCCGGTGCCACCGGATGGGTCCCGAGCCACAACTCCGCGACCGGACCACCGGCCGCGGGGGTGCCGAGCAGCTCGGGGATGGCCGTCGCCGACCCCCACGCGTAGGGCTGCTCGGCACCGTGCAGCGCGAGCAGGCGGGGGGACCCCACCGGCACCTGTGGGCCCGCACCGGAGGATTCGCCGGCGGGCTGCGTGGACGCGGGGTTCCTGGTCACGGTCTCCCTCGGACGGGCGTGTTCCCTGGGTGGGGTCGTGCTCCCGGGGCGCGGGCGGTGGCCGCCGTCTGGTGCGGGCGGTGGGCGGCCTACTCCTCCTCGCCCCAGCCGTGGCCTTCCGGGTCGATCACGGCTGGATCGACCCCCATCATTTCGGCCACCTCGTGGATGATCGCGTCCAGCACGAGTTCGGCCAGGTCCTCGTTGTCCACCGCTCTGGCCTCAATGGGCCGGCGATATACCACAATGCGGCGGGGAGTGCTCGAGCGGCCCTTTCCGGTGGCTGGCTGGTACCGGGCGAGCGGGATCTCCGTGTCGGCCACCGCCACCGGTGGCACGTCCTCGACGGCGAACTCGACGTCGGACAGCTCCGCGGACCATCGATGGTCGAGATGCTCGACGGCGTCCAGCACGAAGTCGTCGAAGCGATCCCCGCGGGTGGCGTAGGCGGGCACGTCGGACGGGAGCAGCGCCCCGCGGATGCCCCGACCCCGGCGATCGCGGCGCCGGCGCGGGGGAATCGGGCGGGCCGCCGCCGGGAACCGCTCGAGCTCGGTCACCCTGTGAGCGTAGCGTTCGTGGCAGGGGCTCCGGCCGGCGATCGACGGGCGCGTGTCCACCCCGGCACTATTCGGGGTGTCGCGCGCCCGCCGATCGCCGGGCGATCGGCCCCGGCGGCCGTAGCGATCCGGTCGCCCCACCAACACCCCACCGTCCCGGCGACTGACCCCGGTTTTCCCTCCCAGCCCGAGGAGGTTCCACGATCTTGATGATCTCGATGTCGCGTCGGATGCCGTTGCCACGCCGGAGTTCGGACGCGCGGCGCAACGATATGGTCGACAACGCGTGACTATTCAGCCTCGCGTCACGCGACACGACGATAGGTGGTGGCCGTCGCCCGTTCCGGGGGCTACCGTCCGGAACGTGAAGCCTCGGCGCTGCTCCCGCTCGGCCTGTTCCGCAGCCGCGGTCGCCACGCTCACGTATGCCTACGCCGAGTCGACAGCCGTACTGGGCCCGCTGTCCCCGTACGTCGAGCCGCACTCGTACGACCTGTGCGGCCCGCACGCCGATCGGCTCACCGTGCCGCTCGGCTGGGCGGTCGTCCGGCTCGAGGCCGAAGCGTCGCGTGAGGGTGGCCGTGAGGTTGCCGGGGATGACCTGGAGGCGCTGGCGGACGCCGTGCGCGAGGCCTCCCGGCGTGGTCCCGAGACGCCTCGGCGTGGTCCCGAGCCTCCCCCGGGCCCCCAGGGCTCTCAGGGCGGCCCTCAGGTGCCTCCGGGGGGCCGTCGCGGTCACCTGCGGGCGGTGCCCAGCCCTTCCTGAGGCGGACCCGGCGTCCCTGCTCCCGTGAGTGGTGCCGGCCCCGGCCACCCACCCCCGGGACCGGGTGGCCGTCGGGCCGGCCCCGGAGGTGGCGGGAGCGGCGCGATGTGTCCCGCGTGGGCTTGTTCGGACGCGGTCCAGGGTCTGTCGGACCCGGCGGATAGGGTCGACCGAGTGCGGCCGCAGTGGTGCCGTGCGGGCCCCGGGGGGATCGTTCGCCCGGTGCGGGGGACACCAGCCAGAAGGGTGGGGACCGGATGCGCGACCTGTCGCGGATCTTCAAGGCGTACGACGTCCGGGGTGTCGTGCCGGCAGAGTTCGACGCCGAGATCGCCCGGTGCACCGGCGCCGCGTTCGTGCGGCTGCTCGACGCGGAGCGGATCGTCACCGCCCACGACATGCGCGAGTCGTCCATCCCGCTGGCCGCGGCCTTCGCCGAGGGTGCGGCCAGCCAGGGCGCCGACGTGATCGCCGCCGGCCTCGGCTCGACGGACCTGCTCTACTTCGCCGCCGGCTCGCTCGACATCCCCGGCGCGATGTTCACCGCCTCGCACAACCCGGCGAAGTACAACGGCATCAAGCTGTGCCGGGCGGGTGCGGCGCCGATCGGCCAGGAGACCGGGCTCGCCGAGATCCGGGCGATGGTCGAGGACGGAGTGCCCGCAGTCTCCGGCCGCGTCGGCGCGGTCACCACACGTGACCTCCTCGCCGATTATGTGCGCTACCTGCACACTCTGGTCGACCTGGCCGGCATCCGGCCGCTCACCGTCGCGGTCGACGCCGGCAACGGCATGGGCGGGCTGACCGTCCCGGCGACCTTCGCCGGCCTGCCGCTGACCGTGATCCCGCTCTACTTTGAGCTGGACGGCTCCTTCCCGAACCACGAGGCCAACCCGATCGAGCCGGCGAACCTGCGCGACCTGCAGGCCGCGGTCCGCAGCTCCGGGGCCGACCTCGGGCTCGCCTTCGACGGCGACGCCGACCGCTGCTTCGTCGTCGACGAGCGTGGGGAAATCGTGTCCCCGTCGACCATCACGGCGCTGGTGGCTGATCGCGAGCTCGCCCACGAACCGGGCGGGACGATCATCCATAACGTCATCGTCAGCCGGGGCGTGCCCGAGCTCGTCATCGAGCGCGGCGGGGTTCCGGTCCGCACCCGCGTGGGTCACTCGTTCATCAAGGCCGAGATGGCTCGCACCGGCGCGATCTTCGGTGGCGAGCACTCCGGCCACTTCTACTTCCGGAACTTCTGGCGGGCGGACTCCGGCATGCTCGCCGCGCTGCACGTGCTCGCCGCGCTCGGCGGCCAGCAGCGGCCGCTGTCCGACCTGCTCGCCGGCTACGCCCGCTACAGCGCCTCCGGCGAGATCAACTCCGAGGTGGCGGATGCCGTCGCCGCGATGCAGGCGGTCGAGAAGGCCTACGCCCCGCACGCCGCCGATGTCGACCATCTCGACGGTCTTACCGTCTCGTTCGCGGACGGGTCCTGGTTCAACCTGCGTTCATCCAATACCGAGCCGCTGCTGCGGCTCAACGTCGAGGGCCCCGACGTGGCCACGATGCGCCGGCTGCGCGACGAGGTCCTCGTGCGCGTCCGGGGCGGAAGGGAATCCTGATGAGTCTCGACCCGCTGCTGCTGGAGATTCTCGCCTGCCCGTGCAGCAAGCACGGTGAGCTGCGCTCCGACGAGCTGAACGGTGCTCCGGTGCTGGTCTGTCTCGCCTGCGACCTGGCCTTCCCGGTCCGGGACGACATTCCGGTGATGCTGCTCGACGAGGCCGTGCCGTTCTCCGGCCGGGCCGCGTCGGCGTCGAGCTGACACCCCGCGGCGTCGGCGTGTACCTCGACGAGGCAATCCTCGACGACACGGCCCGGATCGACACCGGCGACGCCGCGGCGCTGCTGCCGCACATCGCCTCGGCGGCTCTGCAGGTGCGCCAGAGTGCCGTTCTCGCCCAGGAGGCGGGGGTGGCGCGGCTGGGCGCCGACGGCCGACCACGCGCGGTCCTTGTCGCCGGGGTCGGCGGCTCATCGCTGGCCGCCGGCATCCTGGCCGCGGTCGCCGGGCCGGCGGGCCCCGTTCCGGTCATCGGCCACCACGCCCACGGTCTGCCGGGTTGGGTCGGCGTGTCCGACGTCGTCCTCGCCGTGTCCGCCTCCGGCACCTCGACGGAGACGTGCTCCGTCGTGGAGGAGGCTCATCGGCGCGGCGCGCGGATCGGTGTCGTCGCGCCGGCGGACACCCCGCTCGCCCACCTGGCCGCGCTCGCCGGGGCGTCGTTCGTCCCGCTCGTCGGGCAGCGGCCGGCCCGGGCCATGCTCTGGTCGCTGGCGGTGCCGCTGCTTGTCGCCGCCCAGGCCCTGGGCGTCGTCCGGCTCGGCGATGACGCCGTCGAGGCCGCCGCCGCCCGGCTGGAGGAGGTGGCGACCCGCTGCCGGTCGTCGAGTGAGTCCTTCGTCAACCCGGCGAAGACCCTGGCCCTGGAGCTGGCCGGCGCGCTGCCGGTGATCTGGGGTACCTCGGTGGTGACGGCGGTCGCGGCCGAGCACGCCGCCGCCCAGTTCGCGACGAACGCGAAGTATCCGGTTCTCGTCGGCGCGTTGCCGCATCCCGGCCATCATCAGGTGGCGCTGTTCGACGGCCCCTTTGGTGCCGGTCTGGGCGTCGCCGACTCGGGCGGCGGGGACGAACTCGAGAACTTCTTCCGCGACCGGGCCGAGGAGGAGAAGTCGACCCGGCTGCGACTGATCCTGCTGCGCGACCCCGACGCCGAGCGGGCCGAGGTCACCCGCCAGGCGGAGGTCGCCGTCGCCGTCGCCGCCGAGCGTGGGGTCGGCGTCACCGAGCTGCGTACCGAGGGGTCCGGCCCGCTGGAGCGGCTGGCCTCCCTGATCGGCCTGTTCGACTTCACGGCCGTGTATCTTGCGCTGGTGCTCGGGCTCGACCCGGCCCAGGTACCTGCGGCCCGCGATCTCGGTCGGTAGTCCCCACACCGAGCTAAAAGACCGTTTCGTGCCGTTCCATCCGATACGGATGGGCCGAGATTCCGGCGTTCGTCGACGAACTCGGCCTGTTCACCTTCGAGACGTACGTCAGGACTCGGGATCAGGTCATCGTCGAGCAGTCCAACCAGCTGCTGGAGCTGTCCACCCCGGTGATCAAGCTGTGGGAGGGAGTGCTGGCTGTCCCGCTGGTGGGCACCCTGGACTCCGCCCGCACCCAGATGGTGATGGAGAGCCTGCTGGAGGCGCTCGTCAGCACCGGCTCCCGGCACGCCATCATTGACATCACCGGGGTCGGCGCGGTCGACACCCAGGTCGCCCAGCACCTGTTGAAGACCGTGATGGCCGCCCAACTGATGGGGGCGGACTGCATCATCTCCGGTATTCGCCCGCAGATCGCCCAGACGGTGGTGAGCCTCGGCATCGAGTTCGGGGAGATCGTCACCAAGGCCACGCTGGCCGAGGCGCTCGCGCTGCGCCGGGACGGGTTCCGCTTCGTCCGCCGCGCGGCCGGGGCCGAGAGCCGCTGATGGATCGCATCCCCATCCTGAAGATGGGAAACCTGCTGCTCGTGTCGATCCAGGTGGATCTGCACGATCAGCTCGCCCTCGACCTGCAGGACGACCTGTCCGAGCGGATCGTGGCGACCGGCGCCCGCGGCGTTCTGATCGACATCTCGGCGCTGGAGATCGTCGACAGCTTCATCGGCCGCATGCTGTCGACGATCGCGTCGCTGTCTCGGCTGCTCGACGCCGAGACCGTCGTCGTCGGGATGCGTCCCGCCGTCGCGATCACCCTCGTCGAGCTCGGGCTGTACATGCCCGGGGTGCGCACCGCGTTGACCCTGGAGCACGGGCTCACCCTGCTCGGTGCCGAGGTCCGGGTGAGCCGGTCGGACGAGGACGAGATCGACGACGACGACGGGGACGGGGAGCCCGACATGCTCGCCGGATATGCCGCGGCGCAGGCAGGGCGCGGTGGCGCAGAACCGGCCGCGACCGGCGCCGCAGGTCGCGGCGACGGGGGCCGGACGGGTGATCGGTAACCCTGGTGGGAGCCTGCCCGGTCGTGAGATGACGGGCACGGACCCGCAGCGCCATCCCATCGTGACCGAGTCCGACGTCGTCCGCGTCCGCCGCGTCCGCCAGGTGGTGCGCGCCCTCGCCGTCGCGGCGAAGCTGTCCCTGGTGGATCAGACGAAGATGGTGACGGCGGCGAGCGAGCTGGCGCGCAACACGCTGGTCTACGGCGGTGGCGGCGAAATGATGATCGACATCGTCGACAACGGTCGGCGCCACGGGGTGCGAGCGGTGTTCACCGACACGGGGCCGGGCATCCCCGACCTCGGCCTGGCCCTGACCGAGGGGTGGACCAGCGGTTCCGGTCTCGGTCTTGGCCTGACGGGCAGCCGGCGGCTCGTCGACGAGTTCACGATCGACAGCAGTCCGGGGGTGGGCACCACCGTGCGGGTCGTGAAGTGGTCGCGCTGACTGCGTCCGGTGCGTTCCCGTGGGCGGAGGACGTCGCATGGTTCGGCGCGGCGGATGCCTCCTCGGCCGGGGCCGCCCGGCGGGCGGCCGTCAGCCTGGCCGATCGACTGGGTTTCCCCCCGACCCGCGGTGCGGAGCTCGGCATCGCCGTCACCGAGACGATGACCAACCTGGTCCGCCACTCCGACGACGGCCGCCTGCTCCTGCGGGTGCTGCGTTGGGACAGCGGGCGGACCGGCCCGACCGCGGACGGTCCGACCGCCGCGGTCCAGTTCGTCGCGATCGACAGCGGACCGGGCATGGCCGACGTCTCGGCGGCGATGCGCGACGGGGCGACGTCCGCGGGAACCCTGGGTGTCGGGCTCGGGGCGATCGCCCGGCTCTCCGACGAACTGGACATCCATTCGACCCCGGGCCGCGGGACGGCCATGGTCGTCACCTTTCGTCCGACGAACCGTGCCGGTTCGCCCGGTCTCCCGCGCGGCGGGCCCGGCGCCCGACGGGCCGGCGGCCTGACCCGCCCGATCACCGGCGAGACCGTCTGTGGCGACGCCTACGCCGTGCGCGCCACCGACACCGGGCTCGCGCTGCTGCTGTGCGACGGGCTCGGGCACGGGGAGCTCGCCGCGAGGGCGGCCGGCGAGGCGGTGCGGATCTTCCTGGCGGCCACCGACCCGCCGAGCGGGCCGGTGGAGCTCGTGCGCCGGATCCACCAGGGGATCTCCCATACCCGCGGCGCGGCCGTCGCGGTCGCGGTGCTGGAGCCGGCCGCGGAGGTTCTGCGGTTCGCCGGGCTCGGCAACGTCGCCGGGGTGATCCTCGGCGGGGTGCGACGTGCGGGCCTGCTCAGTCGGCCGGGCATCGCCGGTCATCAGGCTCGGGGCCTGTCCGAGACGCGTCACCCCCTGCCGCCGGACGCGCTCGTCGTCCTGCACAGCGACGGGGTCGGCTCCCGCTGGAACCTCGCCGACCATCCCGGTGTCGCCAGCCACGACCCGCTGCTCGTCGCGGCGACGATCCTGCGCGACGCGGGTCTGCGCCGCGACGACGCCTCGGTGGTGGTGGCCGGTCCGCCGCAGGCAGCAGGCTAGCCATGGGGGCGCGACGGTACGGGGCTCGGCCTGCCCTACGCGTGCCGGGTATGCGAGCTGCTGGGCGGGCGCCTGGACCTGGTCAGCGAGCTCGGTCAGGGCTCGACGTTCACGGTGACACTGCCCCGGGACTCGGGCGCCTTCTCGCAGAACGACCTTGAGGAACGCGCGGACTCGCCGCTCACGACCGACGAGGCGGCTGTCCGGGTGGGCACTGTCCTCGTGGTCGACGACGACCCCGCGTTCCGGGTGACGATGCGCCGGCTGCTGGTCGACCGGGCGGAGCGCATCCTGGAGGCCGGCGACGGCCACGAGGCCCTCGCGAGTGTGCGCGCGGACCCGCCCGACATCGTCTTCCTTGACCTGATGCTGCCGAGGATGGACGGCGGCGAGGTGATCGCGGCGATGGGCGCCGACCCGGCGTTGCGCGACATCCCGGTCGTCATCGTCACCTGGAGTGATCATGACGCGCGCCGGGGGCGCGGTCCCGGATCGGCTGTCGCCGTCCTGGCGAAGCTGACCCTGAGCCAGCGGGCCATCGACGCCGTGCTCGCCCGAGTGGACGCCCTGCGGCCGTGACCGTCGAACGCGCCCGTGTCCTGGTGGTGGACGACAGCGTCAGCAAGCGTTACGTGCTCGGTAGCTGGCTGCGTCGGGTTGGCTATGAAGTGTTCGAGGCGGCCTCCGGTGAAGGGGCGCTGCGCGAGATGCACGACCATCCGCCCGACCTGGTCGTGCTCGACGTGCACCTGCCCGACCTGAGCGGCGTCGAGGTCTGCCGGCGGATCAAGCGGGAACGCGCGTCCGCCGGCGTCCCGGTGCTGCACGTCTCCGCGATCGCCGTCGACGCCGCCGACCGCAGCATCGGGCTGGACGAGGGCGCCGACGCCTATCTCGTCGACCCCATCGAGCCGCGCGAGTTCCTGTCCACCGTCGGCGCGCTGTTACGGCAGTCCCGCCGTTACGCCGAGGAACACCGCATCGCGCTCACTCTGCAGCGCAGCCTGCTGCCGGCGACCCTGCCCGACCTCGCCGGCCTGCGGGTGGCGGCGCGCTACCACGCCTCCGCCGCCCAGGCGGAGGTCCGCGGGGACTTCTTCGACGCCTTCGACACCCCCGACGGTGACGCCTTCATCGTCATCGGCGACGTCCAGGGCCACTCGCTGGGGGCGGCGATCATCATGGCCGAGCTGCGCTACGCGCTGCGGGCCTACGCGTTCGACGGCCACCGGCCGGCGGCGGTGCTGGACCGGCTGAACCGGCTGATGCTGCTGTCCCATCCCGAGGCGACGGCGACAGTGTGCATCCTGGCCTTCCCGCCCGACCGCTCCCGGGTGTCGATCGTCAACGCCGGGCACCTGCCGCCGCTGCTGATCGGACCGGACCGGACCGGCTGTCCTACTGGGAGGGCGGCGCCGGCGTGCTGCTCGGCATCGAGGCCGGCGCCCAGGTCGCGGACACCATGCCCCTTCCCCCGGGCAGCCGGCTGCTGTTGTTCACCGACGGTCTGGTGGAACGGCGCTCGGAGCCGATCGAGGTCAGCCTCACCACCCTCGCGGGCACCGTCGCGGCGGCGCATGGCTTCGGCGGCACCGGGCCGCGGCGGGTCCGACGGTCCATCGGCGACGTCGCGGACGGTCTGCTCGCCGCGGCCCACGGGGCCGCCGGCGACGTCGCGCTCGTCCTCGTGGAGGCGACCGACCACCGGTGAGTCGCCCGGCTCACGCCGCCCCGACCTCGCCTGGGGCCGCCGCTGCGGCCGCGCGGCCACCGTGCCCCCGCCGGCTCAGCGGCCGTCGCCTCCCGGCCCCCTAGTTCTGACCGCCGTTCGGCTGGCCGCCGTTCGGCTGGCCGCCGTTCTGACCGTTCTGGCCCCCGTTCGGCTGGCCCCCGTTCGGCTGGCCGCCGTTCGGGGTGGTCGGTTGCCCGCCGTTCTGGCTGCCAAGCGGGGCGTTGCGCGCCTGCGGCTGGCCGAACACGCCGGGTAGGAGCTGCTGGCCGAGGTTCTGGAGGGTGTCCCCGAGGCCTGGGGCCGGCGACGGCGCGGGCGGTGGAGGCGGCGGGGTGTTCTGCAGGCCGCCCTTGGTGCCACGGGCCACGGTCGGGTCGGCGCCGGGTAGCGCGACCACCGGCTGGTTGGCCAACGCCGCCCGCATCGACTTGCCCCAGATGATGGCCGGTAGGTCACCGCCGAAGACCCGTGGCCAGGTCCGGCCGTCCGCGACGACGCCGCGCAGCGGGTGAGTCTCGGCGCCGGTGGGGTCGCCGACGGACACGGCCGCGGTCATCTGGGGGGTGAAGCCGACGTACCAGGCCGCGGAGTACTCGTCGGTGGTGCCGGTCTTACCGGCCGACGGCCGACCGATCGCGGCGTTGGTCCCGGTGCCGTTGATCGGAACGCCGGCCAGCACGCTGGTCACCGTGTCGGCGACGCCCTTCGCCAGCACCTGCTCGCACTGCGGCGGGCGGGCGATGTCGATCGGGTCCTTGCTGGAGTCCATGGCTCCGGTGGCGAACCGGGGGGCACAGCGCAGGCCGCCGCCGGCGATCGTCGCGTAGGCGTCGGCCATCTGCAGCGGCGAGACGTACATGTACTGGCCGCCGCCGATGGCGGTCGCACCATCCGTCGGCCCGATCTTGTCGGCCTTCGGTGGGACGACGCCGAGCCGCTTGGCCATCTCCAGCACCGGGCCGATGCCGGTCTTCTCCGCGAGCTGCACGTAGAAGGTGTTCACCGAGTCCCAGGTGCCGCGGGGGATGTCGTAGATGCCCGCCTCGGCCGGGTCGGAGTTCGAGAAGCCCTTGGCGCAGTCGCCCTCGCCGCGGTCCAGCGGGAACTTCGGGCTGACGTAGCAGGCCGGTGAGTAGAAGGCCGTCGACGTGCCGTAGCCCTGTTCGATCGCGGCGGCGAGCACGAACGTCTTGAACGTCGACCCGGGCTGGAACGTCGCGTTCGTGGGCAGCGGCACCACCGTCTGGTTCAGGCCGGCGTTCGACCCGTACACCCGGTTGACCGCCATCGCGAGAATGTTGCCGGTGCCGGGCTGGATGACCACCTCGGTCGCGGACACCCGGTTGTCCGGGGCGATCGTCGAGCTCACCGCGTCCTGCGCCGCCTCCTGGACCAGCGGATCCAGGGTGGTGCGGATCACCAGACCGCCCTCGTAGATGCGTCGGTTGCGTTCCTCGACGGTGGTGCCGAGCGCCGGGCTCGCCCGTAGCTGTGAACGGACGTAGTCGCAGAAGAAGGGCGCGGTCGACGTCTCGCAGGAGTCCGCGGCCGGCGGCGGGGCCGGCACCACGTTCAGGGGCATCTGCTCCGCCGCATCTGCCTGCGTCGGCGAGATGTACTTGTTCTCGGCCATCTTGGCGAGCACGGTGTTACGCCGGACCGTCGCCGCCTGCGGGTGCGCGGCCGGGTTGTACCGCGACGGGCTCTGCACCAGCCCGGCGAGCAGGGCTGCCTGCTCGAGGGTGACCCGGGAGATGGGCACCCCGAAGTAGTGCTCGGCGGCCGTGCCGATGCCGTACGCGCCGTCGCCGAAGTAGGCGATGTTCAGGTAGCGCTCCAGAATTTCGTCCTTGGAGAAGCGCTTTTCGATGTCGAGGGCGTAGCGGAGCTCCTGGATCTTGCGGTCCAGCGAGTCGCCGGCGGCCACCTCACGTTCCTGGGTCGTGCGCGCGTTCTGCAGCAGTACGTTCTTGACGTACTGCTGGGTCAGCGTGGACCCGCCCTGGGCCACCCCGCCGGCCTCGCTGTTGCGCAGCGCCGCCCGGACGACGCCCTGCGGGTCGACCCCGCCGTGCTCGTAGAAACGGGCGTCCTCGATGGAGACGATCGCCTCCCGCATGATCTTCGGGATGTCGCTGCCCGGGACGACGATGCGGTTCTCGGCCCCCCGCAGCGTCGCGATCACCGAGCCGTCGGAGGCAAGAATCGTCGAGCTCTGCGGCAGCGGCGGGGTGATGAGCTCGTTCGGCAGCCCGAGGAAGTGGTCCGCGCTGCCCTTGGCGAACAGGCCCACTGCCCCGACGAACGGCAGCGACAGGAGGGCGAGGACCACGCCGAGGGCACTCGCCGTCAGCGCCATCTTCTTCAGCACACGGCGGCGGTCCACCGGCGGCCGCGGCAGGACGCGAGCCCCCGGCCCGCCGCCCGCCGCGCCTGCGGCCGGCGTTTGGGAGTCGAGGGTGTCGCCGCGCCCCGGCCCGACTGCGGCCCGGTCCTGCCCGTTGGTGGCGGTGCCGGCCGGTGTCACCGGGGCTTCGTCGGTCGCCGGGCGGTCGGTCGTCGCCGTCGGAGTGGTCGTGGTCGAGCGCGTTGCGGCCGGCTCCGAGCGGGTCGCCGCGCCTTCACGGATCTGCGCGCCGGCGGCAGCCGGCCCGGCCTTGGCTGCCGGTCCCGCCGCGCCTCGCGGCACCGCCTTGCCCGTCGGCACCGCCTTGCCCGTCGGTCCAGACCTGCCCGTCGGTCCAGGCTTGCCCGTCGGTCCAGGCTTGCCCGCCGGCCCGGCCTCGCCCGCCGCTGCTCGTGGCGGGGTGGCTGCGCGTTCGGCCGCGACCCCGCGGGGCGTGCCGTCGGCGCGGGGCGGTACCCCGGTGGATCCCCCTCGCGACGAGCCACCCGCGGGTGCGGGCGGGCTGGGTCGGGATGGAGTGCTCGACTCCCGTCCGCCAGACGTCGACGTCACCCCCTCGGTGGGCCGGCGGAACCGCCGGGATCTTCGTGGGACCTCAACCAGCATGCGTGACCCGGTGCTTGGTCGCTCATCGGCACCGGGCGCTCGCGGGCTGACGGAGCAGTTCGGGCGAAGCGAACCTGGCTGTGGACGGGCGCCGATTCACGGCAGTTGGCATGGACGGTCCTATACCGCTGGTAACGGTAGACGAGCGTTTCCCGTCCGGGTGAGCCGGCGGGCCAGGTGTGAGCGGTACGCCTCGGATTGTTTAGCGACCGTCAAGGGCGTGGGGGTCCGATGGCCCGAATCCGGCGGGCCGGACGGATCCCCCCAGGTGCCACGGCCGGCGAGCCGTCTGCGCCTCGAAGCCGAGTGCGGGGGTCACGACCGGCGCTGCCCGGCGAGCCGTGCGTAGGCCCGGCGGGTGCGCTCCGCGAGCACCGCCGACAGGTAGGCCCAACCCGGCGTGCCGGGGGGTGGCGGCGGCGTGACGACCGCGCGCACCTCGTTGACCAGGCCTCGCCCGAGGCGGTCCAGCGCCTGCGGTGACAGGGCGTGGGAACGGCTCAGGAACTGCCGGGCGCGCAGGGCGAGGCTGTCGTCGAGTCCGGTCAGGTCGAGCAGGGCCGCCCATCCGAGCAGCGGCGGCGGGACGAACGGCGCGGCGCCGACCGTGCGCGGCACACTCACCTGCAGCACGACCGTCCCGGCGAACACGTCCCCCAGGCGCTTGCCGCGCCGTGAGGCGATCATGCTGATGATGGCGGGCAGGCCGAGCAGCATCCCGGGGCGTTCGATGATCGCGCCGATGAGCCCGCGGGCGAGGGCATGCCGGAACCGGATGGGCCCGCCGTCGTCGCGAACCACCCGCAGGCCCAACGCCATCTTGCCGAGGGTTCGCCCACGGCTCAGCGTCTCGCACGCCACCGGGTAGCCCAGCACCATGGTGACGTAGATCAGTAGGAAGATCGTGGCGACCAGCGCGTCGTCGTCGGGCCGCACGACGAGCACGACGAGGGCGCCGAGAACGTACAGGATGTAGAGCTGGGCGAGCAGGTCGATCAGCCCGGCGACCAGACGCGAACCAAGCCGGGCCACCCGCAGGTCGATGGCGACCGCCTCGCCGGCGATGATCGACTCCGCGCCCGGCGCCATGCCGGCGTGCCCCGTCCCCGGGGGGCCGCTCCGGACGACCTGGTCCATGGGGCCCCCGGGATCTCGATGTGCGTGCGGATCTCACCATATGGTGTCTGTCGGGTACCCAGGGCGGCCCGTCCGGGTGATCCGGAGCGGGTCCGGCGCCCGCCAGCGGTGGCAGAACGGCCCGCATTGGCACACTGCCGTTGCTTACCGCGCAGGCCCGGACTACCGGTAGTTTTTTAGATCAAGGTTGTGGTGGGTCTTCCTTGATCGTCGGCTGTTCGTGGGGAAGGAGCCGATGATGACCAGACACCTGCCCTGCCCACCCGCACCGGGCCCGTTGGAGGATTACGCGGCCCGGTTCGATGACCTGTTCTCCGCGGTCGCGCAGCGACGGGGCTTCCGGGAGTACCTCACCGGTCTGCTCGCCGCCCGCGACTGGAACAAGACGCTGACCTGCCTGGCTGGCGCCGAACCCGGCCTCGGTGCGCAGCACCCGGCGGTCCAACGGCTGCAGTTCTTCCTGTCGGAATCGGTGTGGGACCCCGAGACAGCCAACGCACGTAGGCCGCCAGTGGCTGGGCCGGCTGGGGAAAACCGACAACGCTGTCGTCAGCGTCAGTACGGTGTGGGCGGATGAACGGCTTTACTATCCGCTGCACGCCCGCCCGTACACCCCGGCCCATCATTTTCCCCGAGGGAACAACGACCCGGACTTCCGCACGAAACCACAGCTCGCCGTCGCCCTGGCCCGCCACGCGCAGGAGGCCGGGGTGATGTTTCGGGCGGTGGCGGCCGACTGCGCCTACGGCGACAACGATGCGTTGCGCACCGAGCTGCGGGCCGCGGGTCTGCCGTTCGTGCTGGCCCTGCGCCCGCACCGGGGTAGCTGGGCGTCCGGCCGCGACGCGCGCACCCCGACCGACGCCGCCGGCGTGTTGCCCTGGGGCGGCTCGGCGCGCCCGGGAGTCTGGACGCCGGTCGTCCGCCGTTTCCGCGACGGACACACCACCCTGTGGTGGGCGGCGGAAGCCCGGCTGGGCGGATGGGGACCGGACGAGCGGACCCGGCTGGTGGTAGCCACCACCGATCCGATCGTGTTCGATCCCCAACGCGACAACCAGCCACTCGTGCTCGGCGCACTCGGCACGGACCGGCTCGTCGCAGCGATCCCGGACGGCGCCGGCCAGGACGGGGCGGGCGGTACTGCGGGCACCACACGACGTGACAGTCGAGGTCGTAGGCGCCACCCACACCGACCATCACCCGACGGAACATGCAGCTGGCTATACCAGCGTTGCTGGTCCAACCGGTACGGATCCGTACCGGGTCCCCCCGACGCCTGAAGGCGTTAGTCCCCTCCGGAGGTCTTTGATGGATCTCGATGCGTTCGTCGCCGTGCACCGTCCGGAGTGGATCCGCCTCGGCCGGCTCGTCGACCGGGCTGGCCGGCCGCGCCGGATGAGCGCCGACGAGCTCGACGAGCTGGTCGAGCTCTACCAGCGGACCGCGACCCACCTGTCGGTGATCCGCACCCGCTCCTACGACACCAGCCTCGTCGACGACCTCACCAATCTGGTGACTCGCGCCCGCGCGGTGGTCGCCGGGGCCCCCGACCCCGGCTGGCATGTCGTCGGCCGGTTCTTCGCCGTGACGTTCCCGCTCGCCGTCTACGAGCGCCGGTGGTGGGTGATCGTCACGGCGTTCGGGTCGCTGCTGGTCGCGCTGGCCGCCGGGTTGTGGATTTTCCACGACGCCGACGCGCAGGCCAACCTGCACACACCGAGCGCCGTCGCCGAGCTGTGCCGCTCCGACTTCGCGTCCTACTACACGGAGAACCCGGCCTCCTCGTTCGCCGGCCAGGTCTGGACGAACAACGCCTGGGTATCCGCGACGGAGGTCGCCACCGGCGCGCTGCTCGGCCTGCCGACCCTGCTGGTGCTGCTGGTGAACGCGCTGAACACCGGGGTGGTCGGCGGGTACATGGCCAGCTGCGGGCAGAGCGGCCAGTTCTGGAGCCTGATCCTCCCGCACGGCCTGCTGGAGCTCACGGTCGTGTTCCTCGCGGGCGCGGTGGGGCTGCGGCTGGGCTGGTCGATCATCGCGCCGGGCCCGCGGCGCCGTGTCGAGGCGCTGGCCGCGGAGGGGCGGGCGGCGGTGCCGATCACGCTCGGTAGCGCGCTGGCCCTGGCGGTCTCCGGCTTCATCGAGGCGTTCGTGACGCCCTCTGGACTGCCGACGGCGGTCCGGATCGGGATCGGCGCGCTGGCCTGGGCCGGCTTCATCGCCTACATCTGGGGCTTCGGGGCCCGCGCGGCCGCGGCCGGTGAGACGGCCGACCTTGATACCGCCCACGGCGGTGTCGACCTGGCCCCCGTGGTCTGAACCCACCGCCGGTGGCCGCACCCGCTTTCCCCGGCCGTACCACGCCGCCAGGACGGCAATAGGCTGCCAGGATGAGTCCGACCGCAGCCAGGGATGTCAGCGTCGACCGCGCGGGCCTGCTCGACTTCGTCCGCCCCCGCCACCGCGGCATCCTCGTCACCACTCGCCGCGACGGCGGCCCGCAGCTGTCCCCGGTGACGATGGGAGTCGACACCGCGGGCGACGTCGTCGTGTCGACCTACCCGGAGCGGGCGAAGACCCGCAATGCGCGCCGCGACCCGCGGGCGTCGATGTGCGTGCTGTCCGACGAGTTCAGCGGCGACTGGGTTCAGGTCGACGGCACGATCACGGTGGTGGACCAGCCCGCCGCGGTCGAGGAGCTGGTGGAGTACTTCCGCTGCATCAGCGGCGAGCATCCCGACTGGGACGAGTACCGCGAGGCGATGCGCCGCCAGGAGAAGGTGCTTCTCCGGCTGCGGATCGAGCGGTGGGGGCCGATCAGCCGCGGCGGCTTCCCCGCCCGACTGCTCGCCCCGGCCGACGAGGGCTAGCCCGGCCCGGGGGCCTGCGCGCGGCCGTCCGCCGCCCGGAGATGGTCGCCGACCAGCTCCGCCACGGCCGCCGTGGCCTCGCGGTGGGGAAAGTGGCCGACCCCGTCGAGGACGACCCGGCGGTACCCGCCGGTGAAGTACCCCGCCTGGCCCGCGGACGCGGCCGGTTCGTCGCAGCGGTCGTCGCCGCCCTGGATCATCAGGGTGGGCACCTCGATCCGTTCGACCTCGGCGAGGCGGCGGCGCAGGTCGTCGTAGCGGGCGTCCCGCGGCTCGTCCGCGCGGAACCGCGCCCGGTAGGCGTTCAGAGTGATCGCCGCCCAGTCCGGATTGGTGAACGCCGGCGCGGTGGCGGCGAACTCGTCGTCGTCGAACCAGCCGGGCGGGCTCCAGGTGTCCCACTGGATGCGGGCGAAGCCGACGGGGTTGGCGCGGACCGTCTGCGCTCCGGCGTCGACGAACATCAACCACTGGTACCAGAACGCCCTGGCCTGCTCGAAGCCCGGCATGGTGAAGCTCCCGCGCGGCTGGTAGGCCAGGGCGAGCGCGGCGATGGCGGTGAGGCGCTGCGGGACCAGGGCGGCGAGGGTGTAGGCGACGCGGGCGCCCCAGTCGTGGCCGACCACGGCGATCCGCTCCAGCCCGAGGGCGTCGGCGAGGTCGAGTGCGTCCTGGGCCAGGGCGACGGCCTGGCCGTCGCGCGGCGTGCCGGGGTGGCGGAACCCGGTCGCCCCGCTGCCCCGCAGGTCCGGGACGATCGTGCGCCACCCCTGCCCGTTCAGCCCGGCCTGCACGCCGCGCCAGCCGCGGGCGGCGTCCGGCCAGCCGTGCAGCAGCACCACCGGCGGCCCGTCGGCGGGCCCCGTCACCTCGACGGAGATGTCCAGGATCTCGGTGCGGGCAGTGGTGGTGGCCATCGCCGATCCTCCGCGTGCCTAGAACCCGTGATGAACGGCCTCGACGTTGTGGCCGTCGGGGTCGCGCAGGAAGACGCCGTAGTAGGTGGGGTGGTACTCGGGCCAGACGCGCGGCGCGTGCAGCACCTCGACGCCGTCGCGCACCGCGGCTTCGTGCACCGCGTCGACGGCCGCCCGGTCCGGGGCACGAAAGGCCACGTGCAGCTCCCGCGTCTCGGTGCCGGCCGCCGGGCTGAGCCAGAACGACGAAAACCCGTCCGGCCCGGACAGGCCGACCACCACGGAATCGCCGACTGGGAAGCGCTTCGCCTCGCGGATGCCGATGGCCTTGAAGGTTCGCAGGTAGAAGGCGACCGACGCCTCGACGTCGGCCACCTGGACACCAATGTGATCAAGCATGGCGGCATCGTAGCCAGCGGCTCCGACAATTCCCGGGCGTCGCATGGTGTCTCCTACCGCGGCCGGCGGCCTCAGCCGCGGTAGGAGGTGCCCGACGTGGGTCGACGGTGCCTGCCTGTGCCGCGGGCCACATTCCGCCCGGCGGGGAAGGGTCGTCGGCAGGATTGCCGTTCGGACAGGTAGTCCGCGACCGCGCTCGGCGGGGGCGTGACGGCGACGAGAGGAAGTCCGGTGACCACCGCCTTCGATCCGATCGATCTGGCCGGCCTGCGTCTGGCGAATCGCATCGCCATGGCGCCGATGACCCGCAACCGGGCGTTCGGCCCCGGTACCACCCCCACGCCGTCGATGGCGACCTACTACGCCCAGCGGGCCAGCGCCGGGCTGATCATCACCGAGGGTATCCAGCCTTCCGCCGTCGGCCAGGGCTACCCGAACACCCCCGGCCTGCACAGCGCCGAGCAGGTCCAGGCGTGGCGGGCGGTCACCGCTGCCGTCCACGACGCCGGCGGGGTGATCTTCGCCCAGCTCATGCACGCCGGGCGGATCAGCCACCCGAGCCTGCTGCCCGAGGGTGCGGTCCCGGTCGCCCCGTCCGCGGTCCGCCCCGCCGGCCAGGTGTTCACCGGCGCGGGCGTGGCGGACTTCGAGACCCCGGCCGAACTGACCGAGGAGCAGATTCCCGAGCTCGTCGCGGAGTTCGCCGCGGCGGCCCGCAACGCGGTCGCCGCCGGCTTCGACGGCGTCGAGGTGCACGGCGCGAACGGCTACCTCATCAACCAGTTCCTGGCCACGAACGCCAACCGCCGCACCGACGGCTGGGGCGGTTCGGTCGCCGGCCGGATCCGGTTTGCCGTCGAGGTCACCCGGGCCGTGGTCGAGGCGATCGGCGCGAACCGGGTCGGACTGCGGATCTCGCCCGGCGGCAGCTTCAACGACATGGTCGTCGACGACGTGCCCGCCACCTACACCGCGCTGGTGGACGCGGTGCGCCCGCTCGGCCTGGCCTACCTGCACATCGCCGAGAACGCCGAGCGGGCGCTGACCGCGCAGCTGCGCCACGGCTTCGGCGGCACGCTGATCCTCAACCCGGCCACGGGTGACCGGCCGACCGGGCCCGCGGACCTTCCCCTCGTCGAGGACGGCACCACCGACCTGCTCAGCTTCGGGGCTGAGTTCCTCGCCAACCCGGACCTGCCCGCCCGGCTCGCGGCCGGCGGACCGTTCAACCCGGCCGACCGGGACACCTTCTACGGCGGCGACGACCGCGGCTATCTGGACTACCCGACGCTGCCCCCGGTGGCGACCGGCGTGCCCGGCGTGCCCATCCAGGAGTCAACCGTCGCGGTCCTGCCTGCCTGAGCCACGGCGAAGGTCGATGTCGGGCTCTCGTATACCGTCTGGGCTCGGCCTGTAGCCCGAGGAGAGGAGTGTCCGCCCATGGCAGACACCGACGACTTCAACGCCCGGATCATCGCCGACTTCCGGGCGACCCAGGGGCACCCCGGTGGTCCGTTCGCGGGAACGCCGATCCTGCTGCTGCACACCACCGGGGCCCGCAGCGGCAACCCGCGGATCAATCCGGTGGTGTACGTCGAGGACGGCGACCGATACCTGGTGTTCGCCTCGTACGCCGGGGCGCCCAGGGATCCGGCCTGGTATCACAACCTGAAGGCGTATCCCGAGGCGAAGATCGAGATCGACACCCGAACCCTGGCCGTGCGCGTCGACGAGGTCACCGGCGCCGAACGTGACACCATCTATGCCCGGCACGCCGCGAACTACCCGGCCTTCGCCGAGTACGAAGTGAAGGCCGGCCGGAAGATCCCCGTCATCGCGCTGACCCCCGTCCCCGCGACCTGACGGCGCCCGCCGCAGCGGTTCCGGCGGCACCCACTCGCCGCGGCGGTTCCGGTGATTCCGGCGGCTCGGGGTGGGTCAAAGTCGGCCGAGGGACTTCAGGGTGAGGTAGGCGTCGGCGACGGCGGCGGCGTGGCCGGCGGGTGGTGCGTCGACGACCTCGACGCCGTGGCGGCGCAGCGTCTCGGTGAGCTCGCGGCGGCGCATCAAAGTCTGTTCGGCCGCTGCGGCGGCATACACGGAGCGGACGTCGTCGCGGCCGGCGGCCAGTTCGTCGACGCGAGGGTCGCGCAGCGCCGCCACGACGACGGTGTGCCGGGCCGTCAACGTGCCCAGCGCCGGCAGCAGACCCTCCTCGATCACGGCCGGCACCAGCTCGGTGAACAGCACGACCAGGGAGCGGCGCGAGGTCTCCCGCAACACCGTCGAGACGATCCCGGCGTGGTCCGCCTCGACGATGGCAGGCTCCAGCCGGGCCATGGCGTCGGTCATCCGAGCCAGGAACGCGTGGTCGTGCGAACCGGGCAGCGTCACCCGGGGCGCACTGTCATGCGCGATGAGGCCGACCCGGTCGCCGGCCCGCAGCGCGACCGCGGTGAGTAGTAGCGCGGCGTCGAGCGCATGGTCCAGCCGGGGGACGTCGCCGACCCGCCCGGCGGAGGTGCGCCCGGTGTCGAGGACGCAGACCACCCGCCGGTCCCGCTCCGGCCGGAAGGTCCGGACCACGACCGCCCCGCGCCGCGCGGTGCCCCGCCAGTCGATCAGACGGACGTCGTCGCCGATCACATAGTCGCGCAGGCTGTCGAACTCCGAGCCCGCGCCGGCCCCGCGGATCGCGACCTCACCCTCGATCTCCCGCAGCCGGGCGAGCGCCGCGGGCAGGTGCCGGCGCGACGTGAACGGCGGCAGCACCCGGACCCGCCACGGGCAGTG
This sequence comes from Frankia gtarii, assembly GCF_025403375.1. Taxonomy (GTDB): domain Bacteria; phylum Actinomycetota; class Actinomycetes; order Frankiales; family Frankiaceae; genus Frankia; species Frankia gtarii. The sequence goes on along the minus strand of NZ_JAMPTM010000022.1, from coordinate 8,916 downwards.
GTGGCGGCCCTGCCGGCCGGCGAGGCCCAGCGGGCCGAGGGAACGCACCGTGATCCGGAAGGGCTCTCGGTCGCCGCGCCGCGTCGGGTACAACGTCGTCTCCAGGAAGCGCCGTTCCCCGGCGGGGACGACCACCCGGTGCACCCGCGGCCGGGCGCCCGCGGACGGCGGCCAGGCATCGCGCACCCGGGCGTGCACGGTCCGGGCGCCGTCGTTGGCGATCCCGAGCACGAGGGGGACCGGCTGGTCGAGCCGGGCGGAGGTCGGCCCCGACCGGGTGAACTCCAGGGTGCGGACCCCGCCGGCCAGCGTGAGGTCGATCGCGACGAGCCCCACGACCACCAGGTCGACGAGCAGCATCGTCAGGCCGGGCGCCGGGGAGAGCAGGACGACCAGCACCCCGAGTAGGGCCAGCGCGACGGCGCGGCCAGTGATCGCCACTGGTCCTACCGGGGCACCGGGACGGTGGCCAGCACCTGTTCCAGGACCACGTCCGCGGTGACGCCGTCGAGCTCGGCCTCGGGCCGCAGGCTGATCCGGTGCCGCAGCGTCGCCCGGGCCAGGGCCTTGACGTCGTCGGGGGTCGCGTAGCCGCGCCCGGACAGCCATGCCCAGGCCCGGGTGGTCGCCAGGAGCGCGGTGGCCCCACGCGGCGACACCCCGAGCTGCACGCTCGGCGCCACCCGGGTCGCCCGCGCCAGGTCGACGATGTAAGCCAGCACCTCCGGGTGCACCGCGACGGCGAGCACCGCGGCCCGCGCCGCGGCCAGCTCCGCCGGGCCCGCGACCGGACGCACGCCGGCCGCGGCCAGATTTGTCGGGTCGAAGCCGCCGGCGTGGTGGGCCAGCACCCGGATCTCGTCGTCGCGCGGTGGCAGCGGCAGCGTCACCTTTACCAGAAAACGGTCGAGCTGCGCCTCGGGCAGCGGGTAGGTGCCCTCGTGCTCGACGGGATTCTGGGTCGCCAGGACGGCGAAGGGGGTGGGCAGCGGTCGGGGCGTTCCCTCCACACTGACCTGCCGTTCCTCCATCACCTCCAGCAGGGCGGCCTGGGTCTTCGGTGGGGTCCGGTTGATCTCGTCGGCGATCAGCAGGTTCGTGAAGACCGGCCCCTCGCGGAAGGTGAACGCCGAGCTGCGGTTGTCGTAGACGAGCGAGCCGGTGACGTCTCCCGGCATCAGATCCGGGGTGAACTGCAGCCGCTTGGTGTCCAGTGACAGCGCGGTCGCCAGGGTGCGCACGAGCAGCGTCTTCGCCACACCCGGCACGCCCTCGAGTAGCGCGTGCCCGCGGCAGAGCAGGGCGACGACGAGCCCGCTGACGGCGGCGTCCTGGCCGACCACGGCCTTGGCGACCTCACCGCGCAACGCGATCAGCGCCCGGCGTGCCGTGTCGGCGTCGGGCGGTGCGGGCCGACCGGCCGGCCGGGCGGCCGGCCGGGCGGCCACCGGCACTGGTGGAGCCGGTGGGGCCGGGGGGATCTGCTTCGTCGGTGCGGAACCCGGCCGGCGCAGAGTCTCGTCGGCCGGCGCGGTCTCGTCGGCCGGCGCGTCATCCCGGGCCGGTGGTACAGCGGGTACCGGGCTGGTGGGCTCCCCGGGCACCTGGGCGGGCTGTGCCGCCGTGGCGGTCAGCTCCGCGTCGATGTTGCGGGAGGTCACCGTCCACCTACCTGTCGGTCGAGTTCGTCGAGCGCCCGGGCCAGAGCGAGCAGCGCGGCATCCCGCTCGCCCGGCCGGCCGGTGCCGCGGCGGGGGCCGGGCCCGCCGTCCGCCGCCTGCGCTGGCGGCCGGGATACGTCCGGCGGGAGGCGGCGCGACTGGTAGCGGTCCCGGGCCCGCCCGATCGGGCTGGGCACGCCGGTGGTCTGCGGCGGCATGCCCGAACCGTACAGGAGCGATCCGATTTCCGAGGGTGACCGCCCGGCCCGTTCGCTGATGGAGGCCACGAGGGCTACGGGATCGGGTCCGGGTGCCCCGCCTGGTCCGGCGAATGCCGGCAGCCCGATGCGTTCCGCCAGCCGAACCCGGGTGCCGGCCCGCAGCGCATCGGCGGCCCGGTCGCGGGCGTGCGCGGCGGCGTAGAGCCGGCCGCGACCCTCCACCGTCTCCGCGGCCCGCACGATCACGGGCAGCGGCTCGGGCACCGGCGGTCCCAGCCGCCGCCCCCGCCACAGCGCCAGCAGCACCAGCACGACTCCGGCCTGCAGGCAGGCCCAGCGAAACCCGGCGGGCAGCAGCTCGGCCACGCTGCGGGTACCGACCCCGCCGTTGGCATCCGCGGCCGGGGTGATCCAGGACAGCGTGGGATGCCGGGCGAGCAGGCCGAGAGCGAGCGCCGCGTTGCCCGAGTGGGCCAGCTCCTGATTGGTGAGGAAGTCCGCGGAGCCGAGCAGAACCAGCCGCCCGGCCGCGGGCCCCGCTGCGGCCCGGCCGGGGGTGAGCACCGCAAGCTGGGCCGCGCCGGGTGGATCGCCGTAGCACAGAGTCAACTTCATGTCGCCAAGATCACCATCGTCGGCCCGGGTAAAGGCGCGACTCCCGCCGATCGTGACGCTGCCTGCCGCCGCCGCCTCGGGCATCGCGCAACGCGGGTCGGACCCGCCGTCCGCCGGCTGCCGGTCGGCTGTGACGACGCCCACGTCAAGCGCGTCCAGTACGGCGTCGCCCGGTGCCACCAGCACGACGTCGGAGCCCCGCCAGACGCGACCGAGCAGACCGGTGAGCGCATCGTGGGTCAGCCGTCCGGGGCGGACGACGACGAGAGTGTCCTGCTGGCCGGCCGACCCCGCGGGCACGGCGTCCGCGGGGGACACCACCACGCCGCGGGAGCGCAAAATCTGGGCCAACGCGCGGGTCCCGTCGGACTCGGCCGATGCCGGGTCCAGCGCCGGCCGTCCGGCCGGGCGGGTGACCAGGGCGGTGACCAGCAGGAAGCCAAGCAGCAGGGCGCCGACGACGGCCACCACGAGGACCCCGCGACGCACCGCCGGCGGCCGAGGGCCGCTACGCACCGCGCTGGGCGAAACGCCATCCGCGCTGGTGCCGCCGGGGGCCAGGGTGCCGCTGGCCGTCATGCCGGCACCGCGAGGCTGCCCGCCGCGCTGTCTCGCCCACCCATGCCGCGCCGCAGGTGAGACAGCGCGGTGTCCGCATCGACGAGCGCCTGGTACCCGGCGGCGGTGGCCGGGCGCCCGCCGTACCAGATCTCGCTGAAGATCTCTACCGCGGCGGCCAGGGCAGCCTGCCCGCCGCCCGAGGCATGGCCGGAGCCGTCCGGACCACCCGGACCACCCGGACCACCCGGACCACCCGGACCGCGGTCGGCGGCCGGGGCGATCCGGGCGACCTCGGCGACAAGCTCACCGGCGGTGCGCCCGGGGCGCGGATCGAGCACGCCCTTCTCCTCGAGCATCCGCACGATCGCCCGCAGCCGGGAGCGCACCGCCCGCGCGTAGTTCTCGTCGGCCGCGTGCCGGTCGGCCTCGACCCGCAGCTGCGCGGCGGTCAGCGGGCTGGACAGGTCGTCCGCGGCCGTCTGCCGCGCCCGCGCGGTCCGCCGGACCGGACCCAGCCACCATCGCACCGCGATCGCCCCGACGACGAGTACCGCCACGAGCGCGAGGACTCCGAGCCCGCGCGAGCCGCCGCCGGTTCCGCTGTGCGGCAGTACCCAGTCGAACAGGTCGGCGACCCGGTCGCCGATCCAGCTGAGCAGCCGGTTCCACCAGTGCGACCCGCTGTCGCCGTAGACGCGGTCCGACAGCTCGCGGCGCGCCTCCTCCCGGGCACCGTCGCGGGTGACCGGACCGCCCAGTGTCATCCGGGCGTCCTCACCCCGGCCGCGCGGGCCCGTGCGGCCTCGGCGAGGGCGATGTCCAACCCCTCCCGCCGGATCCGTAGATCGATGTACAGCAGCACGACCGTGCCGGAGACGATCGGCGTCGAGATCGTCGTGGCCAGCAGGTTGCCGAGCCCCTCGACGATGTGGCCGGTCACCGTGAGGTCGCCGTCGCCGAAGTCGCCGAACATCGACGACGACCCCAGGATCACCGCGGTGACGAAGGCGATGACCCCACTGAGCATGAACGCGACGAGCGCTGTGAGAACGAGGATGCCCAGCGTCCGCCACCAGGAGCCGCGCACGATCGTCACCGACCGGCGCAGGGCATGGCGCACTCCGCCGCCCTCGAGGACGTACGCGGGCGTCGACAGCCCCAGATAGACGCCCACGACGACGGCGCCGACGAGCAGAGCGACCAGCCCGAGTGCCACCGCCGCCGTAACGATGATCGTGAGGGCGAACAGGCCGCCGAGACGCGGGGCGACCCGTCGGACGGCCTCGATCGGGCCGATGCGGCTGCCCAGCGTCGCCTCGCTCACGACCACACTGAGCACGCCGGACAGGAACAGCCCGAGAACGAGGTCGAGCGCGACGGTCGCGAGGGTGCTCAGCACCGACACCGTCGTCGAGGCGTGCTCCGTGCTGATCCGTACCACCGTCGAGATCGTCTCGACGACGGTCGCGGACGCGAGCGTCACCCCGATGGTCGCGCCCGGGTTCTCGCGGATCGTGGCGAAGGTGCCGTCCAGGATCTCGCCGAGTGCCAGCGGACGCAGCGGGATGATCCCCGGCCTGGGCGCCGCCGCCCCCCAGCGCCACGGTCCCGGTGGACCGGCCGGGGGTCCGCGCCATCCCCCCGGCCCGCCCTGCGGGGGCGCGCCGGGAAGCACCGACGGCTGGTCGACGGGCTGGTCGGGACGCCCCCACCCGTCGTGAGGCTGCGGCGTGCCCCACGACGGCCCGGCGGAACCGTCGCCCGGGGGCGACGATGTGCCGGGCGTGGCCCAGCCGGGTCCGTCGGTCATCGATGTGTCTCCACTCGTCGTTCGGGCGTCGCTCCTGGGCCGGGCGCCGCTCATCGGTCCTGCGGTCGTTCGAAATCCTGCGGTCGTTCAACGGTCCTGCAGTCGTTCAACGGTCCTGCGGTCGCTCACGTCTCACGGTCGCTCGTGGAGAGCGCGGGGCTCCAGGTTTTTCCGGTCAGGGATCTGCCCGGGGACGGACGCCGAGCGGGGCTGCTCTGCTGTTGTCCGGTTTCCGTCCCTGGGACGGGTGCGCCGAGGCCGGCACGCGAATGGTGCCGGATGCGGTCGGAATCGGCTGCCCGGATGTGCTTCCGATCGGCTGCACCTCGCACGGTCCGTCTCAGGGGGATGATCCGCCCGGCGCCGATCGTCTCAGACTGCGCCGGGCCGCCGTGCGATGACCTGCCGATGCCGATGCCGATGCCGATGCCGATGCCGATGCCGATGCCGATGCCGATGCCGCTGGGCCCGGGCATCTCGGCTCGGCCACCCGTGGGTGTCCATGCGTGGGTGTCCATGCGTGTCCACACCCCGCGCGCAATTCGCGGGGTGCGTTGTCCACAGATCGGCCGCGGGGGCTGGCGAATGCCTCGGTCGACGGTGATCCTTCCCTTCATGGCCCGCGCATTCCTGCCCCTGCTCGCCCGGAACCTGGCGATCCTCGCCGACCTGATCGTGCCGCTGTCCTGCGCCGGCTGCGGTGGTCGCGGGGCGTCGGTGTGCCGGGCATGCGCCGCGGAGCTGCGCGGTCCAGCCTTCCTCGCCGTCGCGGGTCCCATGGCCACCCCGCGGCGGCGGGGGCTGCCGCCGTGCCTGGCGGCGGCTCACTACGGTGGCCGGGTCCGGTCGCTGCTGTTGGCCTACAAGGAGCGCGGCCGGGTGGATGCCGCCCGGCCGCTGGGGGCCGCACTGGCCCGTGCGGTCGCGCGGGCGCTCCCGGCCGCCTCGGGTGGGCCCACCGGCGTCTGGGTCCCGTCGCCACCCGCGCCTGCGGTCGTGCTTGTGCCGGTCCCCTCGACCGCGGCGGCCCGTCGCCGGCGCGGCTTCGATCATCTCGCCCTGCTGTGTTCCGCAGCAGCCGCTGTGCTGCGCCGCCACGGTCACCGGGTGCATGTCGCGCCTGTGCTGCGGGCGGTGCGCCGGCTCGCCGACCAGGCCGGGCTGGGTGCCACGGCGCGGGCGGCGAACCTCGCCGGCGCCTTCGAGCTGGCCAATCCTGCGCGGGCGGCTCGGCGCGCGGCATTACCGGCGGGCGCGCGGGTCATCGTCATCGACGACGTGCTGACGACTGGGGCGACGGTGGCCGAGGCGGTGCGGGCGCTGCGGGCCGCCTCCGTGCGCACCGCTGCGGTCGCCGTGGTCGCCGTGGTCGATCCGACGCGCGGAAAAGCCGCCCTACCCGCGATCCACGGCCCGTCGGGGTGAAACTGCCGGTACGCACCGTCCGGGTCTGCTCGCAAGGGGCGAAGGAACGGGCGGTGGCGGGTCCTCGTGCCTGTCGGCGTAGCGCACGTGTCGTGTGGATGCTGGGCTGACGGGCGGAGTAGGACCGCCGCAGAGGGGAAGGAGCCGAACGCGGGCGACTGACCGCAAACGGCACGACGGAAGGTGCGACAACCGTGGACAGGGCGTCCGTGGATCGTCTCGGCCCAAGGCCGGGCGTATCCCGGGAGACGCCGCAACTCGCCGGCGCACGGCTGGCCGCTGGCGCAAGCCGCGTCGCCGGGAATGGCGAACGGGAGGTGGATCGCGTGGACATCGTGGTCAAGGGCAGGCACACCGTGGTTTCGGAACGGTTCCGCAACCATGTCGAGGCCAAGCTCGCCAAGTTGGAGCGGCTGGACTCGAACATCATCAGTGTCGACGTCGAGCTGTCGAAGGAACACAACCCCCGGCTGTCTCATGTCTGCGACCGGGTCGAACTCACCGTGTACTCGCGGGGTCCGGTGATCCGGGCCGAGGCCGCCGCCGCCGACTGCTACGCCGCCCTCGATCTGGCCACCGGCAAGCTTGCCGAGCGCCTGCGTCGCGCTGCCGACCGGCGGGTCCGCCACCACGCCAACCACGCCGGCGCCAAGCCGGCCGGCATCACTTCCGTGCCCCTGGAGAGCCTGATGCCCCTCGAGGGCACTCGGCCGGCCGACCTGCGTCCCGCCGCCGAGGCGCAACCGTCCGCGGGAAGTTCGGCGCGCCCGGTCGTCGCGGCCCCCGCCGACGCGCTCGCCGCCGCCGGCAGCCCAGCCGGCCAGGGAGAGGCGGCGGACCAGGCACCGCTGGTCGTGCGGGAGAAGACGCACGAGGCCGACGCGATGACGCTCGAGGATGCCCTGTCCAACATGGAGCTGGTCGGGCATGATTTTTACCTCTTCCTGGACGTCGACCTCGGCCTGCCCAGCGTCGTCTACCGCCGCGTCGGCTACGACTACGGCGTGATCAGGCTCGCGGGCTCGGCCGGGGCGGCGGTCGCCGCGTCACTGGACGCGCACCGTGAGGTGAGCCGATCGGTGCAGGATCGCGGCGCGTTCGCGAGCTCGGCCGCTCTTTAGACGATCTGCAGGTCACGTCGACCGGCTGACGTGGGACCATTTGCCTCGGGTGTCGGAGTGCACGGCACGCCACCCCGCGTGTAGTCGCGCGGGGTGGCGTGACCCGGGTGAAAATGGTCCTTAGGAGGTCAGATGACGGTGGAGGAGCAGCGCTCTGAGGAGGTGCTGCCGACGCCATCGGAGGCGAACCCCATCCGGGTGCTCATCGTCGACGACCATGCTCTGTTCCGGCGCGGGTTGGAGATGGTGCTGGGCCAGGAGGTCGACATCGAGGTCGTCGGGGAGGCTGCGGACGGGTCCGAGGCCGTGATCATGGCGAAGGAGATGGCTCCCGACATCGTGCTCATGGACGTGCGGATGCCGCGCCGCGGCGGGATCGACGCCACGAGCGCCATCAAGGAGTCGGTGCCGAGCGCAAAGATCGTCATGCTGACGATCAGTGACGAGGAGGCCGACCTCTACGACGCGATCAAGGCAGGGGCCATGGGCTACCTGCTCAAGGAGATCTCCATCGACGAGGTCGCCGCGGACATTCGCGCCGTCTACGGCGGGCAGAGCCTGATCAGCCCGTCGATGGCGTCGAAGCTGCTCAGCGAGTTCGCGGCGATGATCAAGAACAAGGACGACCGGCCGCAGCTACCCACCCCCCGGCTCACCGACCGGGAGATGGAGGTGCTGCGTCTCGTCGCCAAGGGCATGAACAACCGCGACATCGCCAAGCAGCTCTACATCAGCGAGAACACCGTCAAGAACCACATCCGCAACATCCTGGAGAAGCTGCAGTTGCATTCCAGGATGGAGGCGGTGGTCTACGCGGTGCGGGAGAAACTTCTCGAAATCACCTGAGTCCTCGCCGTGGGTCCCCGGGCGGGGGCGGGTCGCCCGGGAGCCGCGAGCCCACCCAGCAGTCGACCCGCCGGCCGCCGCCCACCACCAGGGCGTGTCGCAGGGTTCCCTCCAAGGTGTATCCGTTCTTCTCGGCCACCCGGAGGGAAGCGACGTTGCCCACCGCGGCCCGCCATTCGATCCGGGCCAGTCCCAGCGCCCCGAAGGCCCACCGGGTCAGCGTCGCCACCGCCTGTGACATCACGCCCTGGCCGCGCGCCGGAGCCGCACACCAGTAGCCGATCTCGGCGTCGCCGAGGGCGGTTATCCGAAGCAGTGCGACCGAGGCCAGCAGTTGCTCGGTCATCGCGTCGACCACCGCGAACGCGGCTCCGGTCCCGTCTGCCCAGGTCCGGGGGGCCTCTCGGGTGACGAAGTCCTCGGCGTGGTGGCGTCCGTACGGGGTGGGCAACCTCGTCCACCGGGGGATCTCCGGATCCTGGCAGGCCTGGTGGACGGCGTCGACGTCGTAGGGGCGCCAGGGGCGTAGATGGAGGCGGCCGGCGGTGATCTCCACCGGTTCGAGAGACGGCATGACTCAACCTTCTACCGGCTCACCGCCGCGCCGCGCCCCTCATTTCCGACCTGGACGCCGGCCCCGGGCCGGCGTCCAGGTC
>NZ_JAMPTM010000229.1 GCF_025403375.1 Frankia gtarii | reverse complement strand
CGCCAAAACCCCTACACCCACCCACCGATCGATCTCCTCGCCGGCGTCACCTGACCAGCGGCCAGCCCACTATCCCCACCCGACCGGTGAGACCGCACGCCACCTCACGGCCTACCCGCCCGTTCGCTCACCCCGCCGCGAGACAAGGCACGGACGCGCCGGCAGGTGCCACACGCCTACTTAGGCCCGTCATGCCGCGGACCGCACCACAGACCGGTCGCCGGCCCGCAGGCAGCCGCGAAGACCTGGCGCCACCGCAAGATCTCCGCAGCCACCAGCCGATCACCTACTGCCTCCCGAACACCAGAGGTCTCACTCGTCCAGAGATGACAGGTCGGCCTTGTCATCCGGCTGCCCGTCGATCCGGACGAGGACTCGGCCGGTGAACGCGCCGCGCAGCAGGTCGACGAAGGCCCGTGGCGCGTTCTCGATCCCGTCCACGACGGTCTCGTCGAGTCGCAGGCGGCCCGTCGCCAGCCAATGGCCGATCTGCTGTTCGGCCTCGGCGCGGCGGTCCGCGAAGTCGGCCGTGCGCAGACCCCGCAGGGTGAGCCGGTTGGCGATGGCGTAGCCCAGGTCCGGCGTCGTCTCCTCGCCGTGGGCGCGGCCGGGCCGCGGGCCGTTCTGGCGATCGAGCAGCCCGCACAGTACCGCCCGGCCGTGCGGGCGCAGCAGGCGGATCGCGGCGGCGAGCTGCGCGCCGCCGGTGTTGTCGAAGTAGACGTCGATGCCGTCCGGGGCGAGTTCGCGCAGCCGGTCGAGGACGGGGCCGTCCCGGTGGTCGAAGGCCGCGTCGAAGCCGAGCGTCCCGGTCACGTGGGCGACCTTGGCTGCTGACCCCGCGCTGCCGATGACCCGGCCGGCACCGCGCAGCCGGGCGATCTGACCGGCGAGGCCGCCGACCGCCCCGGCCGCGCCGGAGACGAAGACGGTGTCGCCGGGGCGCAGCTCGGCCGCGACGACCAGACCGGCCCAGGCGGTCAACAGCGGGGCCAGATACGCGGTCGGGCTCGGGAGGACGGCGCTGTCGACCCGGCGCAGCGCCGCCGCGTCGGCGACGGCGAACTCCCGCCAGCCGAGCTGGTGACAGACCACGTCGCCGACGGCGAAGCCGGGGTCGGTGCTGGCGACGACCGCGCCGAGCGCCGCCCCCGGCACGACGTCGCCGAGGGCAAGCCGGGGCAGCGGCAGACCGACGCCGCCGAGGAACAGGCGAGCGGCGGCGTCGAGGGCGAACAGGGTCGTGCGGACGACGACCTGGCCGGGCCGCGCGGCCGGGACCGCGGCCAGCTCCACGCGGAAGTCCTCCGGGGTCGCAAGCCCGGCCGGGTGCGCGGCGAGACACACCTGCCGACCGGCGGCCGGGACGGACACCGGCGGGGTGGGCGTCGACGAGGTGGGTGAGGAGGCGGCGGGTGAGGAGGCGCTCATGCCGCCGACAGTAGGAGTTGCCGTAGGCGTAAAGGTCAAGCCCGCCACGCGGAGAAACTGTCCCCGTCCGTCCTCACCGCCCCGTCCGTAGGAAGCCGGAGTCTCGGTCTCGTGCATCGCACCGTGAACGCGGGGTTTCATCGGGGGCGAGGCTTCGGCAGCTTCGTCCCAGTTCCCACCGGAGGGAGATCGGATATGACGGTTCCGACGGAGAATGCCGCCGCCGGTCCGGGCGCGGAATTACCCGACCGACGCGGGCACGACGGCCAACCGCCCGGCGATCCCCTGACCGGCGAACACCGCCGGTTCCTCGCCGAGCACACGCGTGGCTTCCTGATCACGACCGGGGCGGACGGCGGGCCGATCGGCTACCCGATGACCGTCCGCTGGTGCGACGGAACGCTGGAGTTCAACACCTACCGCAGGAGCGCGAAGGTCACCCACCTGCGGCGCGACGGCCGGGTGTGCGTGGTCATGGTGCCCCGTGACCGGGCCGCCGATCGGCGGGTGCTCAGCGTCTGGGGGCGTGTGCAGCCCGGGGAGGGGAGTATCGAGCACTGGATGCGCGACGGCGAGGATCCGACGCCGGGACCGTCCACGCCGCCTCACGTCGCAACACCTCACGGCGCAACACCTCACGTTGTGACATCCCACGTCGTGACACCCCACGTCGTGACGCCGCCCCACGTCGTCAGCCGGGTCCGGGAGAGACTGCTCGACGGCAGGCGGATCATCATCCGGGTGACCCCGCTCACCGCCCTGTTCACACCCGACCCGCAAGGAGCGGACGATGCCGGCTGAGCGCCGCCGGCGGATCGCGATGGGCGCCGAGCAGCTCTCGGCGTTCCTCGATGGTTCCGCGGAGATGGTCGTCGCCTACGTGGACACGGCCGGTTGGCCGGTCGGCACCCTGGCCGGCGCCGACCGGCACGGGGAGGAGATCACGGTCGAGTTCGCCGATCCGACCGGGACCGCCGCCGGGGTCGGCGTCGGCGACGCGGTGTGCTGCGTCGCCGAGGAGGGGACCAGGTACGACGAGATCAGGGGCGCGATCGTGCGCGGCGAGGTGACCGCGGCCGCGACGGCGGACGGCCGGCACCGATGGACCGTCCGGGAGCGGCACACCAGCAGCTTCGATTTCGCGGCCCTGGCCGACCCGGAATCCAGCGGACCCGTCAGCCCACGCGAAACCTGACGATGTCACCGTCATGGTGACGGGCGCCGGCGATACCCCGAGCACGGCGCATCGCCCGTCTGCGGGCATACTATGCTTACCGTCACAAAGCGCGCCTCGTCCGACCGGCCAGGCGGATCGTCCGGGGGGCGCCGACATGACCGGAAAAGATGAGGCCGTCGGCAGGATTGTCGGAAGCCGGTATCGGATACTCGACCGTCTCGGCGCCGGCGGAATGGGCACCGTGTGGCGCGCCCGCGACGAGACGCTGAAAGTGGACGTCGCGTTGAAGGAGGTTCGCCTCCCGGCCGACGTCTCCGCCCGGGAGCGTGCGGAGCGGGTCGCGCGTGCACGCCGCGAGGCGGAGCACGCGGCTCGGTTGCGCAGCCATCCCGGGATCGTGACCGTCCACGATGTCCTCGACGACGCCGGCCTGCCATGGATCGTCATGGAGCTGATCACCCAGTCCGACTCGCTCCTCGACCGCCTGCGCGCTCGGCGGCTGTCCGTCGACGAGGTCGCCCGGATCGGCGCCGACGCGGCCGACGCGCTCGCCTTCGCCCACGATCGCGGGGTCGCGCACCGCGACATCAAGCCGTCCAACATCCTGCTCACCCAGGACGGACGGGTCCTGCTCACCGACTTCGGCATCGCCTCGCACCACGACGACAGCACACTCACCGCGACCGGAGTCGTCGGTACCCTGGCCTATATCGCCCCGGAACGCTTCGGCGGCGGGCCGCCGGACCTCCGTAGCGACGTGTTCTCGCTCGGGGTCACCCTCTACCAGGCGGTCGAGGGCGCTCTTCCCTTCGGCGGCGAGAACACCGCCGCGATGCTTGCCGCAATACTCTTCGAGCCACCGCGCCCCGGCCTGCGAATTGGCCCACTCGGCGGTGTCCTGTGGGCAATGCTGGCGAAGGCCCCCGCCGAAAGACCCGACGCGCGAACCGCGGCGACGCTGCTCCGCCAGGCCGGCCGCCCCATGACCATCACCGCGTCGACGCAGCGCCCCGCGCCGCACCCGCCGGTGTCGCCGCGGCTGCCACCGGCCGCCCCGCCGGGCGGCATCGCGCACCCGCCGGGCGGCATCGCGCACCCACCGGCGCAGCGGGAACCCGGTCCCGCCGTGGGCCGTCGCGTGGTGCCCTGGCTGGCTGTTCCCGTCGGTGTCGCCATTCTCCTTGCGCTGCTGCTTCCGCGGCTTCACCTCACGGGAAAAGACGACCCCGACACCGATGCCGGCTCGGCCTCCCGCCCCGCCGGTTCGCCGAGCCAGGGAACAGCGCCGGCCAACACTCCCACGCCGACCACGGATTCGGGCCCGGAGCCACCCGTGCCGGGAACCTATGCCATCAATCGGGACTTCGTCGGTGACGGTTCCTGGCGGGTGACCCTGACGTCCATAAGCGTCGGAAACGACGGCACGATGCGGGCATTGATTCGCTACCAGAAGCTGGCGAACCAGTCCTCACTCGTGTGCCCGAGCGTGTCTTCGAGCAATGCCGCGAGTCTTGTCCTGGCCGACGGTACGCGGGTGCCGCTCATCGCCGACTACTGCTCTCAGCACCTCGGCGAAACGCAGTGCACATCGTTTCCCTGCACCCACGTGAGCTGGGGAGACTTCCCCGTCCCGCCGGACCGCAGGGCCTCCTTCTCCCTCGCCTGGTACTCCTGGGGCAGCGTGACCGGCATACGTCTCGGTTCCCCCCGCTGACACGTGCCGGTCAGGGCTGGCGCGTCAGCCCTGACCGGCCCTGACCGGCTCTGACGATGTCACCGTCATGGTGGTGGCATTCGTGCAGCGCGCTGCGGGCCACCAGAGCGACACTGACGATCCGCCCGTCGAGGTCGATCGTCCGGCGCGCCAGGTCCTCGTCGAGCTGCGTGATCGTCTCGCGCAGGCGGGCGACCCGGCGTTCGAACTGGCCGAGGAGATCGGCCAGTTCGCCGTTGTGGTAATCCGCCGCGGCCACGGACGCGTCGGGGTCGACGGCCGGGATCACCGGGGTCTGCTCGGCAGCGGCCCGTTCGATCAGCCAACGATGGAAGGCCATCGACTCGCGCAAATGCCCGAGGTACTCGATCGGCGACCACACACCTGGTCCCGGGCGGTGGCGCACGACGTCCGCGGGCAGGGCCCGCAGATGCTCGGCGATCCGCTCGGCGACCGGGCCGAGATCGGCGGCGACCTGCCCGACCCCGGCGGCGGACGCGTCGAAGTCGCACTCGCTGCATACCTGCTCCACCGTTGACTCCTCCTACCTCCGTCTGCCTCCGCCTACCGGCGCATACCTCCGTCTACCGGCGCCTCAGGAGACCGTAGCCGCGCGGCCCAGTTCCACGCAGGTCTCCACGGCGAGGCGGAACAGGCGCTCGCGGATGGACAGTGCCTGCTGCCAGTCCCGCGACGCCCAGACCGGTCCGGCCAACGAGTCGCCGGCGTAGAGGAGCTGCGCGAACCGCACCCCGCGGAACCGGGCGACCGCGAAGCCCCGTGCCGGGCCAGCACCGCCTCGGCTGCCGCCACCCCGGCCGGATCGGCGCTCACCTCACGGTTGGGCGGTTGACAATGAAACGAGGTTCCCTCGTCGCGAACGGCCGGACCATGCCCACCGGCGAGGAATCGAACTCGACCAGCGGAGAGCCCGCGGTGGACGCCCGCACGAGGCGTGCACGCACCTCGACGCCCCGGTTGTGCGGCGCCTGATCGCCGTCAGCGGCTACGGCGTGGCCGACAGCCGCCACCGCAACCTCCACGTCGCCATCGCCCGGGTTGCCATCAGATCCCTGATGCGCGACAAGGCGAGTACGGAGGAGCTCATCAGGGCGAGCGCCACCACCTGGACCATCGTGCGACCGGCCCTGCTCACCGGCGGCCCGCGCACCGGGGACTACCGCACGGGCACCGACCTGCACCTGACGATCACCTACGCCGACGTCTCCGACTTCATGCTCGCCGGCCTTACCCGGGACGACTTCGCCTGCCGCGCCGCCGCCATCGCCTCGTAGCCAGCCGGCCGAACAGGTCGAGTCACGCCTGCCAGCCACCTGCCGACCACCATCGACAGTACTTTCCGCCCAGACGGGAAGACCGGCGCCGGTCAGAACCGTCGGGGATCAGCGATACGCGACCACAATGAGGCGTGGGCTCGCCGAGGACAACGGCTCGCCGCCCTGTCCGCAGCCATCCACGCTGACGAATCCGGCAGCCAGCAGCCAGTCACGTAGTTCGGTAAAGGTGAACAGTCGAACGAAGAATGGTATGCGGCGGGTCTTGCCGCCACGAATCACGGTTCGCTCCGTGACGACTCTTCCGGTCAGGGGTTCCAGCCGGTTGCGGTCGATGAGCATGTCGCCGTCCCGCTCGACGACGAGTGCAGACTGGAACTCGCGCACCAACCAGTCGCGATTGTTGAGATCCAGAACGACCCGTCCGCCAGGCTTGAGGGCACGGGCAATTTGGGCGAGGACCTTTCTGTTGGCGGTGTCATCGAAGTAGCCGAACGACGTGGACCAGCTGATGATCCGATCGAAATTCTCCGTCCAAGGAAGTGCGCGAACATCCCCCTCGACGTAGTCCACGTTGACACCTCGCTCGGCGGCGTCGCGTTGGGCATGTTCGAGGAACAGAGACGTAGTATCCAGACCGGTCAGCCGGCAGCCACGAGCGGCCAAACGGTTGGCAATCCGGCCGTGCCCGCAGGCAAGGTCCAGTACGGCCATGCCGGGCTCGAGTTCCAGCAGTTCCCAGATGAGCTGCGTCTGGGCGTCGCTGCGAGGATCCGCGAGGCGGGTGGCATAGAAGTAGAGATAATCCTCATCGAACAGGCTCTGTGCATCGAAGGTGCTCGTAGGACCGTCTGGCGCCCGTGTTTCCGTCATATCCCCATCTTGCACTACCCGTTCCCCTGGGTTTCCAGTCCAGCGGGAGAACGTCGACGGTCGGCTGTCTGTCTCCCACCTGCCAACAACACGCAATCCGGGAGCGCGGATCGGCCCGGCGTACGCTTTGGATGGAGGTGGTGACCGGTGGCGACCGCGCGGTCCCCGAGCGGCGGGCCGGGCGGCTCGGGCAGGGCACGCAGCCTGCGGGGGCAGGGTGAGCAGCTTCGCCGGGAGATCCTGGCCGCGGTGAACCGCCTGCTGGTGGAGTGGGGCAGCGCCGAGAAACTAACCATGCGCGCGGTCGCCAAAGAGGTCGGCGTCGCGGCGCCGAGCATTTACCTGCATTTCCCCGACAAGGCGGGGTTGGTCTGGGCGGCGTTGTCCGACAAATATGACGACCTGGTCGCGAGCATGGTGCGGGCGGACGCGGCCAGCGACGGCACTGATCCCCGCGAGCCGCTGCGGGCGCAGACGCATGCCTACTGCCAATTCGCGCTGAGCAACCCCGGGCACTACCGACTCATGTTCGAGGTGCCGCAGCCGACGGTCGAGGTCGCGAGGATCAGCGGGCATCCGGCCCACGGCGTCTCGGCCAGTTTCCGCGCCGGTTTCCGGCGCTGCCAGGAGACCGGGTATGCGCTGTCCCTGCCGGTGGAGCAGGCGGCGCAGACCCTGTGGGCGGGGCTGCACGGCATGGTGACGCTCCACCACAGCCTCTTCCCCGACGAGTCGACGGAGAACCTGACGCTGCAACTGGCCGACGGCCTGCTCGACTCTCTCGTCGCGAACACGCCGGGCGCCTCGCCGCCCTTCCGGTCGACTCCCCCGGAAACCGCCGCCTCGCGCCACCTCAGGGCCATCCTGGCCGGAAGTTCGGACCGGCCCGGCGACGGAGATTCATCAGCCGGCATTCTTGGCGCACATGAATAGGCCGGAATTTCCACCGGCGAATCCCAAAACGACATCGACGGGGACGTCGCAGAACGGTCGATGTCCGATCGAACCGTAGATGTCACACTTAATTCGGCGCGGTTTGCCTACCACGAGGGTCGTGGGTACAGTCCGACCTAACTTAGTTAGGTGACCGGGGTCGACAGGTGACCGAGACCACGAAATCTGCCAGTCCCCCGGTCGGCGAAGCCCCATGGAAGGGGCTTGCCCGGAGGTTTCCCATGAAGATTTCCGTTGATGTCGACAAGTGCTGCGGCGCGGGCCAGTGCGTGCTCGCCGCCCCTGACGTCTTCGATCAGCGCGACGACGACGGCATCGTGATCCTGCTCGACGCCACTGCGCCGGCCGACCAGCACGACAACGTGCGCAAGGCCGCCGCGGTCTGCCCGGCGGCCGCCATCGAGGTGCGGCAGTGACCGCCCCGTCCCCGTCCCGGGTCACCGTCGTCGGTGCCTCGGCCGCCGGTCTGAGCGTCGCGGAGGCGCTGCGGCGCGACGGCTACACCGGGCGGCTGACACTCATCGGCGACGAGCCCCACCTTCCCTACGACCGGCCCCCGCTGTCCAAGCAGCTGCTGTCCGGCGCGTGGGACGCCGACCGCCTGCGGTTGCGCAGCGCCGAGGCGCTCGACGCGCTCGGGCTCGACCTGCGGCTGGGCGCCGCGGCCGTCGCCCTGGACACCGGGGCAGGCGAGGTCGCCCTGGCCGACGGCAGCCGGGTCGGCTACGACGCGCTCGTCGTGGCCACCGGGGCCGCCGCCCGTCGACTGCCGGGCACCGACGGCGTCGCCGGCGTGTACGTCCTGCGCACGGTGGAGGACGCGCTCGGGCTGCGCGAGGAGCTGCGGCCCGGACGCCGGCTGGTGATCGTCGGCGCCGGTTTCGTCGGCGCCGAGGCGGCCGCCGTCGCCCGGGAGCTGGGCGCCGAGGTCACCATGGTCACGGATGCGGCGGTACCGCTGGCCGACGCGCTCGGCCCCGACCTGGGCGCCATGCTCTCCCAGGTCCACGTCGAGCACGGGGTGCGGATCATCCCCGGTGTCCTGGTTGACGCCGTCCTGACCGAGGATGGCCGGGCCACCGGGGTGCGGCTGGCCGACGGCCGGACCGTCGAGGCCGACGCCGTGCTGGTCGGCATCGGCGCCCGTCCCAACACCGGCTGGCTCGCCGCAAGCGGCGTCCCGGTCGGGGACGGGGTGGAGTGCGACGCCACCCTCCACGCCGGTGCGGGCGTGTGGGCGGCGGGCGACGTCGCCTCGTGGCCGCACCCGCGCACCGGTCAGCGCACCCGCATCGAGCACCGCGCGAACGCCACCGAGCAGGGCTTGGCCGTCGCCCTTAACATTCTCGCCGGGCCGGAGCACGCGACCCCCTTCGATCCCGTCCCTTATGTCTGGTCCGACCAGTACGACCTGAAGATCCAGATTTATGGTCAGCTCCGGGGCTGCGACCGGGTACGGATCGTCGAGGGCAGCCTCGCCGAGCGCAGACTGACGGCCCTCCACGGCCGGGATGGCCGGGTCTGCGCAGTCGTCGGCGTCAACATGCCCCGCGCCACGCGCACCTACCGCCCGCTGGTCGCCGAGCAGGCCGCATGGCCGAGCGCGGCCGATCTTGATCCAGCCCTCAGCGCAGGTCCGGCCCCCAGCGCACGCCCGGCCCCCAGCGCAGGTCCGGCCCTCGGCGCAGGTCCGGCCACCAGTGGAAGGAACGCATGATGTCGGAGTCGAAGACGCTGCGGGCCGGCGTGGTGGGCCTGGGGATCATCGGCGGCGGGGTCGCCGTCAGCATGGCCCGGCGCGGCCGGGTTCCCGCGGTTCACGACGTCCGGCCGGGCGCGTCGGCGGGCCTGCCCGGCGTCGGCGACCCGCTGGGCTCGCCCGCCGAGGTGGCGGGGAGCAGCGACGTCGTGATGGTCGCCGTCGTCACCGCCGACCAGGCGCGCGACGTCATCGGCGGCGAGAACGGGCTGCTGGCGGGCGCCCACCCGGGGCTGACGGTCGTCCTGCTGTCGACCGTCGCACTGCCGGTCGTGCACGAGCTGGCGGCGCTGTGCGCCGGACACGACGTGGGCTTCCTGGACTGCGGTGTGACCCCCGGCGATCGGGCCGCCGACCACGGCATGGTCGCGATCGTCGGCGGGGACCAGGCCACCGTGGACGCCGCGCGGCCCGTGCTGGACGACTGGGCCAGGAAGGTCGTGCACTGCGGCCCGCTCGGCGCCGGCATGGCCACCAAGATCGCCCGAAATGTTGTCACCTATGGCAGTTGGCGTGCCGTGTTCGAGGCGACCGCACTGGCTCGCGCCGCGGGCGTGGACCCCGCCCGGCTCGCCGAGGTCATCGACACCGCCGACCCCGAGGGCCACACCCTGCTCGCCCTGCTGCGGCTGCGCGGCTGCGGCGACACGCTGCCCGAAGCAGCCGGGCGGACGATCCAGCCGCTGATGACCAAGGACCTCGACGCCGCCCGCGACCTCGCGGCGACCCTGTCCGTCGACGTCCCCCTGGTCGAGGTGGCCCGGACCCGCGCCGAGCAGACCCTCGACCTGGACGACCTGGACGACCTGGACCCGACCGACCCCGCCGTTGCCGGCGACCACAACCGCGACGACCTGCACCGGTATGGCCTGGCGATGATGGACCGCGTCTACGGCCCCGGCTTCAGCACCGCCCTGCAGGGCGAGGGCGCCCCCTTCACCGATGAGACGGTTGACTACCTGTTCGCCCAGGTCTGGGCCCGGCCCGGCCTGTCCGTGCGCGACCGCCGGCTGCTCACCCTCGGCGTCGCGGCCACCGTCGGCCGCCCCGAACTCGTCCAGATCATCGCCACCGGTGGGCTGGTCAACGACGAGCTCACCCCCGACCAGCTCCGCGAGGCGGTCCTGCACCTGGCCGTCTACACCGGCTGGTGCAAGGCCACCGCCGCCCACGCCGGCGTCACGGCCGCCGTCGAGGCCCACACCGCCGTCGAGGCCCACACCGCCGTCGACGCCCACACCGCGAAGGAGCAGCGATGACGACGCAGCACCTCATTGACCAGCCCGTCGCCCGCGACCGGGCCCACCC
>NZ_JAMPTM010000228.1 GCF_025403375.1 Frankia gtarii | reverse complement strand
GCGGTGGGGCCGGCGGCGGCCTCGACGGCGAGCAGGGTCTCGACGTGGACGTACTTCGCGCCGCGTAGCAGGGAGGCGATCGCGGCGATCAGTGACATCGCGATGGCCAGCGAGAAGACGATGATCAGGCCGTGGTGGAACGGCGAGGCGATCAGGTTCGGGAAGAACTCCTTGCCGGTCAGCGCCTGCGCGTTCGCCGTGGGGAGATGGCGCAGGGTGTCGTCGCCGAGCAGGTTCTGCATCGGGTTGTAGCCGAGGAAGGCGGCGAACAGGCTGCCGACGGGCGGCAGGTGCGCCACCCGGTCGGTGACGTCGGCCGGCACGCCCTGCGCGGCAAGCCCGCTGTGCAGCGAGTGCGGCAGCGTCGAGGACAGCCCGGCGATCATCAGGGAGAAGAACACGCCGATCGAGAGGACCTGGCCGGAGTTCATGAACGTGGCGCGCATCCCGGAGGCGCCGCCGCGGGCCGCGGCGGGCACGGCGTTCATCACCGCGGTCGTGTTCGGCGCGGAGAACAGGCCCGAGCCGATCCCGTTGAGGACCAGCAGCGCGGCGAACGCCGGGTAGCTGAAGTCCGTCGGCAGCAGCAGCAGGCCGAGGAAGGTCGCCGCGACCAGGGTCAGGCCGCCGGTGGCGAAGGCGCGGGCGCCGAACCGGTCGGACAGGAAGCCCGACACCGGGCCGGCCACGAGGAACCCGACCGTCAGGGGCAGCAGGTAGATGCCCGCCCACAGGGGCGTGTCGACGTAGTCGTAGCCGTGTAGCGGCAGCCAGATCCCCTGCAGCCAGATGATCAGCATGAACTGCATGCCGCCGCGGGCGATCGAGGACAGCAGGACCGCGGCGTTGCCGGCGGCGAACGCCCGGATCCGGAACAGCGCCAGGTTGAACATCGGCTGCGCGGTTCGCCGTTCGATCAGGACGAACGCGACGAGGACGGCGGCGCCGCCGATGAGCGCGGCGAGGACCTTCGGGTTGAGCCAGCCCATGTCGTGGCCGCCATAGGGCTGGATGCCGTAGGTGACGCCGGCGAGCAGCGCGGTCAGCCCGACCGCGAAGGTGATGTTGCCCCACCAGTCGATGCGGGCGGGCGCGCGCCGGCCGGTGTCACGCAGGCTGCGGTAGGACCAGATGGTGCCGAGCACGCCGATCGGCACGCTCACCCAGAACACCGCCCGCCAGTTCCACTCCGACAGCAGGCCGCCGGCGACCAGCCCGATGAAGGAGCCGGCGAGCGCGGCGACCTGGTTGATGCCCAGTGCCATGCCCCGCTGGCGGGTGGGGAAGGCGTCGGTGAGGATGGCCGTCGAGTTGGCCATGAGCATCGCGCCGCCCACGCCCTGCACGACCCGCCAGCCGATCAGCCACAGCGCGCCGGACGAACCCTGCCAGGGGGTCAGCGCCAGCCCGATCGAGGCGACGCTGAAGACGGCGAACCCGGCGTTGTAGATCCGGACGCGGCCGAACATGTCGCCGAGCCGGCCCAGCGTCACCACCAGCACGGCGGAGACGAGCATGTAGCCCATCAGCATCCACAGCAGGTAGCTGACGTTGCCCGGCTGCAGTGGGTCGAGGTGGATCCCGCGGAAGATCGCGGGCAGGGAGATGATGACGATCGAGCTGTTGACCGTCGCCATCAGCACCCCGATGGTCGTGTTCGACAGGGCGATCCAGCGGTATCTCGAGTGGTCGTCCTGGTGTGGCCGGCGCGCTGCGTCGACCGGAGTCCCCGCGGTCGTGGACATCCGGCGCTGCTCCCTCCGTCACCGATGCGGGCCGGTCCGCCTTGACGGGCGGTCCCCGGTGTCCTGCATGGCATGGGCGCGAGGCGGGCCACCGAGGGCCGGGTGATGTCGCTTCGCTGCGGTGAGGGGCCTGTCTGACTCCGGGCCGAGCTGACTCTGGGTGGAGCTGACTCCGGGTGGAGCTGACTCCGGGTGGAGCTGACTCCGGGTGGAGCCGGCGGCGTGCTCCGCGTCCACGTCCGATGATTGCTTGACTCACACTAACAACTGGCCGGGCGGTCGACATTCCCGTCACGGCCGCCGGTGAGCGGCAGGAAGCGGTGCACGGTGGCCCCCGCGCCGTCCTAGCATTGCCCACTGGACGGATCACGGCCCATCTGGCCGGATCGAGGCTCATCTAGACGGATCACGCCTCGCTGGACGGCACGGCCATCCGAAGGCCGGTGCGAACAGAGCGGGGCCGGTGCGAGGAGAGCGAGGCGACGTGGCGACCGATGTCGAGAGCACGTTGGCGGCCGACGACTACGACGAGTTCGGACTGCTGCACGAGAACGCCGAGGAACTCGGCCTGCCGTTCGCGGGCCGGCCCGATGTCAGCCGCGGCTACGTCGAGCTGGCGGCCGACCGGCGGCTGAGCTACATCCGCTGGGGCACCGCCGATCCCGAGGTGGTGTTCCTCCACGGCGGCGCCCAGAACGCCCACACCTGGGACTATGTGGCGCTCGCGCTGGGCCGGCCCGCGGTGGCGTTCGACCTGCCTGGCCACGGCCGGTCGTCCTGGCGCGCCGACCGCGACTACGGTCCGTGGCGCAACGTCGAGGCGCTGGAGGTCGCCGTGGCGGCCGTGGCGCCGAACGCGGCGGTCGTCGTGGGCATGTCGCTCGGCGGTTTGACCATCACCCACCTGGCCGCGACCCGTCCCGACCTGTGCCGCCGGGCGGTGATCGTCGACGTCACCCCGCAGGTCAACGACCAGAACCGGACGATGACGACGGCCGAACGCGGCTCGGTGGCGCTCGTCAGCGGACCGCCGACCTACGCCTCGTTCGAGGAGATGGCCGACGCCGCGGTCGCGCTCAGCCCGCTGCGGGCCGCCGCCGGGGTGCGCCGCGGGGTGCGCCACAACGCCCGCCGGCTGCCGGACGGCCGCTGGTCGTGGCGCTACGACCTGTTCGGCCCGCCCCCGCCGGGCACACCGGACTGGCTCGACTTCACCTCGCTGTGGGACGAGGTCGACACGATCACCGTGCCGACGCTGCTCGTGCGCGGCGGCGAGTCGAAGTACGTCCACGACGCCGACGTCGACGAGTTCCGCCGCCGGCTGCCGTCCCTGCGCTACGCCGCCGTCGATGGCGCCGGCCACGCGGTGCAGAGCGACCGCCCGCTGGAGCTCGTCGCGCTGATCCGCGACTTCGCCTTCCCGTCCTGACGGAGACCCGTGGTCGATGTCACCCAGCGCAGTGGCATTGCGAAGGGTAGATTTGCAATTCAGCTTTACTGTGTAAAGGGTGACGGGTTATGTCGCGGCCGCATTGGCCCATTTGGGTGGTGTGCCGCCGCGGCATGCCGCCCGACCGGGCTCGGAGGTCCAGATGCCGTCTCCCGTACGACCACTGCCGGCGCTCGCCGACCTGACCCCGCCGCCGGCCAGTCCGCACCGCGGCGCCCCGCGGCGCGTGCCCGGATCGGTGCGGCGCACGAGCCATCTCAACGTGACCTGGCCCGCCGGCTACGGATCCCCGATGAACCTCAGCGCCGGCGCCCGTGACCTCGTCACCGGGCGCGACGGGCAGGCGACGGTCGTCGATTCCGCGCAGCTGCGCGTCACCGTCGACAACACCCGGACGCTGCGCTCCCTCACCAGCGTGCCCCCCCGCCGGGCCCTCGCCGGGCTGATCGGCCAGAACGGCGGCCGCGGCTACCGTGCCCGCCTGCGCGAGCTGGTCCCCGAGGACGTCACCACGGGATCGCCCCTGCACTTCCTGCTCGACGACATGCCCGGCGCGACCCTGGTGGCGCCGATCGCCTGGCGGCTGTGGCCGGGCGAGCAGGACAAACTGGACAGGTTCGCCGCAGCGACGCAGGCCAGCCGGGTCGAGGCGATGCGCGAGGTCTGCTCGGGATGGCGGGCCGACGGCGGCCCGCTGGAACGGATGTCCCAGGGCTGCGGGCTGGAGCAGAACCTCGTCCCCGCCCATCCGTTGGAGCAGCCCGACGATCCGCTGGCCTGGCACCGGATCCCGGCACCCCCCGGCGACTCGGCGATGTTCCGCCGCCGCCGCCGGGTGGACGTGATCGCGCCCGAGCTCCGGGAGCAGGGCGTCATGACCGTCGACTCGGCGTTCCGCGACAGCATGTGGAGCCCGCAGGGCGTGGAGACGATCGTGCACGAATACGGCGTGCACGCCACCGTCGACCCGGCCACCATGCGGCTCGTCGGGATCCACGCGGACCCGCGGGTGCTGCCCTTCGAAACCTGCCCCTCGGCCGCTGGCAACGTGGATCTGCTGCTCGGCGAGCCGATGCGGACCCTGCGCGCCCGGGTCATCCGACTCCTCGTCGGCACCGACGGCTGCACCCACCTCAACGACGCGCTGCGGGCCCTCGCCGAGGTTCCCGTCCTCGTCGACCAGCTCGTCACCACCGGCCGCATCGACTGATCCCCGCCCCACCACCCGACCGGACGCGGCGACCGGACGTCCCGGCCCGTCGACTTCGCTGGTTTTATACTCACTGCGGGGCGTTTCCCGCGGTGACGGGGATGGCGGCGGCGCCCGGTGGCATCAACGTGTCCGGTGGTATGTCGACGTGTTCGGGTGGTGAGGTGGCGGCACGTGCCCGTCCGGCTGCGGCTCCCGGTGCGCCGGCGGGGGCCGCGAGGGCGCTGGGGGTCGACGACATCGTCGCCGCTGCCCTGCGCGTCGGGACGACCCGGGGGTTCGAGGCGCTGACCATGCGGGCTCTCGCCGAGGAGCTCGGGGTGTCCGCGATGGCCGCCTACCACCACGTCCCCAACAAGGACGCGCTGGTCAACCTGGTCGTCGACGCGGTTCTCGCCGACGTCGAGATCCCCCCGACCGACCTCGGCGACTGGGACGTGCGCCTGTGCACGCTGCGCAGCCGCGTGTCCGAGGCGCTGGGTGCCTGGCCGGGCGTCGACGCGCTGATCTTCGGCCGCCCGCCCACCGCCCACGGCTGGCGCATCATGGACGGCTACCTCCAGATCCTGCTCGACGCCGGCCTGACGCCGAAGAACGCGCTACTCGGCTTCAACGTCCTGCAGGACTACGGCATGGCCCGGTCCATCATCCAGCGCCGGATGCGTGCTGCCGGGGGCGCGGGCGGCGGCGTCCCGAGCGACCGGCCCGCGCAGTGGCCGGCGCTGGGCCGGGTGGAGCAGACGTGGTCCCAGATCCACCGCGGCGACGTCGCCGCCTTCGCCGACGCCCTCATCGTGGAGGGCCTGCGTGCCCTGCTGGCCAGGCAGCACGCCGGCACCGACGTTGATTGACATCCTCTCCACCCTGAAGGGTGGAGATTCCAGCCTGCTACGCCGCTGTGGGCGTGATCTTCTGGCGGGTTCCCGCTTCACCGCGCGATGCCGGCACAGGTGCCGGTCTGACTCGCGCTCCACGGGCGTTTACGGTCTCCGCCTGCCCGGCGGCGACCTTGCGTCCTTCGGTCTGGATGTTCCGGGCCGCGTTGACGTCCCGGTCGTGGTGGACACCGCACGCCGGGCAGGTCCACGCCCGCACGTCCAGCGGTTTCGGGCCGTCCTTCACCCCGCAGGCCGAGCACACCTGGGACGACGGAAAGAACCTGTCGACCTTGGCGAACGCCCGGCCGCGCTTGACGGCCTTGTACTCCAGCATGTTCACGAACTGGGACCAGCCCGCGTCGTGGACCGACCGGGCCAGCCGGGTCCGGCCGAGACCGGCCACGCACAGATCCTCGACGTAGACCGCTTGGTTCTCGCGGATGATCGCCGTGGAGAGCTTGTGCTGCCAGTCCCGCCGGGCGTCGGCCACATGCGCGTGCGCGCTGGCCACCTTGACGACGGCTTTCCTTCGGTTACTGCTGCCCTTCTTCCTGCGGCACAGGTCTTTCTGCAACCGGCGCAGCTTGCGGTGCGCACGGCGGAGGAACGTCGGCGAGGTGACCTTCGTGCCGTCCGAGAGGATCACGAAGCGCGTCAGACCCAGGTCGATGCCCGTCTCGGACTCGACCGGTGGCAGCGGATCGTCCGTCGTCTGCACGACGAACGACGCGAAGTACCGCCCGGCCGGATCCCGGATCACGGTCACCGACGACGGTTCGGCGGGCAAGTCCCGCGACCAGCGAACCGGCACGTCCCCGATCTTCGGCAGGCGTAGCTTCCGCCCGGCCGTCACGGTGAACCGGGCGTTCTTCGTGAACCGGATCGACTGCCGGTTGTCCTTCCGCGACCGGAACCGGGGTGGCGCGACCTTCCGGCCTTTCCGCTTCCCCGACACCGAGGAGAAGAAGTTCCGGTACGCCGTGTTCAGGTCGGCCAGCGCCTGCTGGAGCACGACGGCGGACACCTCGCCGAGCCATGCCCGCCCCGGGGTCCGCTTCGCCTCGGTGACGACCCTGCGCGACAGTTCCCCGTCGGAGATGTATGCCAGCCCGGCCGCCCGGGCGTCCTGCCGCAGCCTCAGCGCGTCGTTGAACACGACTCGCGCACAGCCGAACGCCCGGGACAACGCCGCGATCTGACCCGGCGACGGGTCGAGGCGGTAGTTGTACCGAAGCTGCATGCTACCATTCTACACTTGGTTTATGGCCCAGGATCTCGACATCCGTACCGGTAGGCACTGTGTTTTCGTTCTGCACGCCCACTTGGTCTTCGTGACGAAGTACCGGCACCGCGTGTTCACCGACCGGCATCTGACTCGCCTGGAGAAGATCGTGCGGGCGGTGTGCGCCGACTTCGAGGTTGAACTGGTCGAGTTCAACGGCGAGGGCGATCATGTCCACCTGCTGGTCAACTTCCCGCCGAAGGTCGCCCTGTCGAAGCTCGTCAACAGCCTCAAGGGTGTGTCGTCGCGCCGGATGCGGCAGGAGTTCCCCGACCTCGTCCGGCACTACTGGCGGGCCAACCGGCTCTGGTCCGGGTCCTACTTCGCCGGCTCCGTCGGCGGGGCGCCGATCAGCGTGCTCCGGCAGTACATCGAGCAGCAGTCCCGGCCAGGTGCGGTCTAGGGCACGCTCAGGCCGCGAGGCGGCCTTCCCGCGCGGGCCTTCACCCCCGGCCTGAAGGCCGGAGCACTGGCCCGCATTTCGGTAGCGGTTGCGCGGTGCGGTTCCGCGGAACACCTTGATCGTCGGGACTGGAGCGCGCCCTCATCCGGACGGTGCGCCGACCCGGGCGCGTTGATCGCAGCGGCGGGGCCGAAACGCCCCCACGGCGGCAACGGTCCCCGGGAGGTCCGTCGCCGCCATGGCGGGCTGTCGTGTCAGCGGTGTCGTGTCAAGCGGTGTCGTGTCAGCCGTTCGTGCTGGTGGGGGTCAGTTCGTGCTGGTGGCGGTCAGGTCGTAGACCGTCTGGCCGCCCACGGTGGTGGCGGTGAAGTGCGCCGCGATCCAGGTGGCGATCTGCGAGCCGGTCCCCGAGGCACGGTCGCCGCCCATGCCGCCACCCATGCCCCCGCCGCCGGTCACGAAGTAGTGGATCTTCCCGTCGGCGACCCACTGCTGGAACTGGGCCAGGGCCGGCGCCGGGTCGCTGCCGTCCCAGCCGCCGATCGCGATGACGGACTGCCCGCTGGCGAGCTCGAGCTGCGCCGCGCTGGTCGCGCCGCTCGTCGTGGCCGCGGCCCACGTGGTGGTCGAACGGGCCAGCAGCGCGGTCAGCGCCGCGTTCGTGGACTGCTGGCCGCCGGCACCACCCGCGCCCGCCGCGGACGTGCTGCCCGTCGTCGAGGTGCTACCTGTCGTGGACGTGCCGCTCGCTGCGGAGGTGCTGCCTGTCGTGGTGGTGCTGCCTGTCGTGGTGGTGCTGCTGCTTGCGGTGCTGCCGCCGGTGGAGCTGGCGGCGGCGGATCCCTGCGTGCCGGTGGGCGGGGTCCCTGTCGGTCGGGTGCCGGTGGGCGGTGTGCCGCCGCCCCCGAAACGTCCGCCGTTACCGGCGCCGCCGCCCATCGCCGCGCTCGACGGACCCGAGGTGGGGATCGATCCGGTGTGCGGATGCGTGGCGGTGCTGGCGGCATAGGCCGCGCCGCCGGCGCCGACGGTGAGCACCGTCGCCGTGGCGAGCACCGCCGTCACCCGAGTGAACCGGGCCGCGCCGGCGACCAGCGCGGCGGCCAGGGCCAGCGCGCCGATGAGCACGACCCAGCGCAGCGCCGGCAGCCAGGTCGGCGCCCGGTCGAGCAGCGCGAAGCTCCAGGCACCGGTCAGCGCGATCATGGCGGCGAGTGCCGCCCGCGCCGGGAGCCGGGCACGGTCGCGCCACAGCGCGGTCCCGCCGGCGGCGACGAGCGCGGCGATCGCCGGCGCCAGGGCGACGGTGTAGTAGGGATGGATGATCCCGTTCATGAAGCTGAACACCAGCCCGCTGACGACGAGCCAGCCGCCCCACAGCACGAGCGCGGCCCGCGCCGGATCGGTGCGGGGTGCCCGTCTGGTCCGCCACAGTCCGACGACCAGCGCAAGCAGGGCCGCGGGGAGCAGCCAGGAGATCTCCGAGCCCATGCTCGATCCGAACAACCGGGTGATCCCGGTCGCGCCACCGAAGCCGGTGTTCGCCCCGCCGCCCATCCCGCCACCGCCGCCGCCGCCGCCGGCCCCGCCGCCGGAGGAGCCGAAGATGCGGCCGAGACCGTTGTAGCCCAGCGCCAGCTGCAGCAGGCTGTTGTCGGTGGAACCGCCGATGTAGGGGCGCGACGACGCCGGCCACAGGTCGACCAGAGCGACGTACCAGCCGGCGGAGACGACAATCGCCCCGGCCGCGCCGGCCAGGTGCAGCACCCGGCGCCGTAGCCCCGTCGGCGCGGCGATCAGATATGCCAGGCCGAGCGCCGGGACGACCAGCAGCGCCTGCGCCAGCTTGGTGAGGAAGCCGAAGCCGATGCAGGTTCCGGCGAGCATCAGCCAGCGTGCGCTGGCCCGCTCGGTCGCCCGGACCGTGCAGTAGGCCGCGGCGACGAGGAGCAGCACCAGCAGGGCGTCCGGGTTGTTGAAGCGGAACATCAGCGCGGCGACCGGGGTCAGCGCGAACGCGGCGCCCGCGAGCAGCCCGGCGGCGGCGCCGGCGTTGCGCCGGACGGTGGCGTACAGCAGCCCGACGGCCGCGACCCCCTCGATCGCCTGCGGGGCGAGCACGGACCAGGACGAGAAGCCGAAGACCCGCGCGGACAGCCCGGAGATCCACAGCGACGCCGGCGGCTTGTCGACGGTGATCGCGTTGCCGGCGTCCAGCGAGCCGAACAGCAGCGCCTTCCAGCTCTGCGATCCCGACTGGGTCGCCGCCGCGTAGAAGCTGTTGCCGTAGCCGGACGCGCTGAGGTTCCACAGGTAGAGCAGTGCCGTCCCGGCGAGCAGGGCCAGCAGCGTCGGCCGGACCCACACCGGATCGTCCGCCGGCCCCCGGGCCAGCCGCCCGAGGCGCCCGTGCCCCCTGCCCGGCGGCGGAGGCGGCGGCGGTTCGGCCCAGCGCCCGGCAACGCCCGGCCGCGGGGCGAGCCGGATCGTGTCGGACTGGTCGACATCGGGTGCGGTGGTCGTCATCGGGCAAACTCCAGAGTCAGAGGAAACCGTCCCGGGCGCGCCAGGTTGAGATCGGTCGCGCCGCCCGTACGGCAGCCGAGGTTCAGCGCGGGGTGCCGGCGCCGGTCGGGGCGGTCGCCCGGTCGGCGCTCGGAAGCGTGGCGCGGCTGTGCTGGCTGTGCTGGCTGTGCTGGCTGGGTCGGTGCTCCGGGGTGACGTCCGGGTAGGGCGAGAGGGGGGCGAGCGGCGCGGAGCCCCGGGAGAGCGGGCCGCGGCCGACCCAGGAGCGCAGGTGCGCGACGGGCACGGTGCCGCTGGCGATCGCGCGGCGAACCCGCACGATGCCCCGAAGGTCGGCCAGCGCGGTGGCGACGATGTCGACGCTGCTGTCCGGATCGTCCACCCAGTCCACCGGCACCTCGTGCACGCGCAGCCCGCAGCGTTCGGCCAGGACGAGCAGCTCGGTGTCGAAGAACCAGCCGGTGTCGGCGACGTGCGGCAGCAGGTGCGCGGCGACGTCGGCGCGGATCGCCTTGAAGCCGCACTGCGCGTCGCGGAACCGCACCCGCAGCGTCCGGCGCAGCAGCAGGTTGTAACAACGGGAGATGATCTCCCGCTTCGGCCCGCGTACCACCCGTGACCCGCGGCTCAACCGGCTGCCGACGGCGACGTCGGAATGCCCGGAGATCAGCGGCGCGACCAGGGGGAGCAGGGCGCCCAGATCGGTCGACAGGTCGACGTCGGTGTAGGCGAGGACGTCGGCGTCCGAGGCCGACCACACCGCGTGCAGCGCCCGCCCCCGCCCCTTGAGTTCAAGATGGGTGACGGCGACGCCGGGAAGCTCGGCGGCCAGGGCGCGGGCCAGCGCCAGGGTCCCGTCGGTGCTGGCGTTGTCCGCGATCGTGATCCGGAACGGGTACGGGAACCGTTCGAGCAGAAAGGCGTGCAGCCGCCGGACGGACGGCCCGAGATCCCGCTGCTCGTTGTAGACCGGCACCACCATGTCCAGGACGGGATGGCCCGGACTGGCAGCTCGCGGATTCGGTCGCGTCGCCCGCCGGACGACGCGACCACTATGGCTGTCGGCGCCCGCGACGGAGGGACGGATGGCCGAAGTCGATGAATACGACCACGGCGACATGGCGCGGGAGGTGGTGGGGGTTGTGG
>NZ_JAMPTM010000227.1 GCF_025403375.1 Frankia gtarii | reverse complement strand
CCGTACGCCCCCCGCCCGCCTACAAGGAGGCGGACTTCAACGAACGCAGATGCCGCCGCCCTTCGGGGTCGGTCTGCAGGGCCAGCACGTGCTCGCCGTCGAGGTTCGCAAGCTTGGTGATGCCCTGCAGGTCCGCGGTCTCCCGCGGCACCCCGATCGGCTCGGTGGGCTCGGTCAGCGGGGCCTGGGCGTCGATGTCGCGGCGAGCGATCTTGATCAGGCCATGCGAGGTGTTCGCGACGAGCAGGTACTCCTCGCCGCCCTGGACGAAGGAGACCATGTCCAGCGGCTGGTTCATCGCGCCGAGCTCGGCGACGGTGCGCCCGACCACCTTGGTGCCCGGGGCCAGCTCGACCAGCGGGAAGTGCACGACCGGCGTGCAGGTGTAGCTGGCCAGGATGGCGCGGCCGCCGTCGTAGGGCACGAACGTGCGGATCGGTGCCGCCGTCTCCCACTTCCCGTGCGAGACGTGGAAGATCTCCAGGTTGTTGCCCGCCGCATCGGCGCCGTCCGTGAACGGGAACGGGATCCGCCGCAGTTTCGAGGAGAACTCCTCGTTGGACAGGCCGGCGACCAGCAGCGCCCCGTCCACATACGCCATGTCGGTGACCGTCGAGGTGCGGATCTGGCGGCGCAGGATGCGGATCGTGCGGGAGCCGACCGTGATCTGTTCGCCCTCGTCGCCGAGGGGCAGAATGACATCGACGCGTTCGTCGTCGGGGGCCGGGGCGTCGGCGATCGCCACCGCCGCGACCGGGACGTCGGTGAGCGGCACGTCGCTGATCGAGGCGTCCGCCCGGTCGATGCGCACCAGCACCGCCTGGGCGCTCTCGCCGTGGCCGCGCTGCACCGACAGGTAGATGTTGCCCGAGTCGGGGTGGACGGCGAGGTCGCGGATGGCGATGTCAGCCGCGTCGCAGCCGAGCAGCGAGCCGACCCGCCCGTCGACGTCGGCCAGCTCGAACGGCCCCGACCCGGCCCTGGGGCCCGGGTCGGCGACGTCGACCGCGAAGACACTCGCCGCGGCGTTGTCAGCGAGGAACAGGATCCCCGCCGGGCCGAAGGCGATCGGGCCCGCCGAGACGAGTTCCGCCCGGCCGACCCGTAGTCCGTACTCGGTCATGTTGATCTCCTCGATCTCCTCGGGTCGGGACGGGACGCCGGTACTGCATTCTCAACCTTGCCCACCGGCGAACTGTTCCATCCGCGGTCCACGCGGGTGTCAGGCGGTGATCAGCAGGCGGCGAAGCCAGTTCAGCCGGGCGGCGGCGCACTCCTGGGAGATCCGCGCCCGCGGCGCGAACAGGGCGAAGCCGTGGAAGCCGCCGGGCCAGACATGCAGCTCCGTCTGCACCCCGGCCCGCAGCAGGCGGGTGGCGTAGTCGATGTCCTCGTCGCGGAACGTCTCGGCGGATCCGACGTCGACGAACGCCGGCGGCAGGCCGGCCAGGTCGACGGCGCGCGCCGGTGCCGCGTAGGGGGAGACGTCCGGGCCGCCGGCGCCGTCGCCAAGCAGGGCCGTCCAGCCGGTCCGGTTCGACGTGCCGTCCCAGACTCCGAGCCCGGCCATCTGCGCGGTGGACGGCGAGTCGCCGCGGTCGTCGAGCATCGGGCACATCAGGAGCTGGCCGGCCAGCGCCGGGCCGCCGCGGTCGCGGGCGAGCAGCGCCGTCGCCGCCGCGAGGCCGCCGCCGGCACTGGTGCCGGCGAGGACGACCCGCCCGGAGGCCACGCCCAGCTCGCCGGCGTGCGCGGCCGTCCACAGCAGGCCCGCGTAGCAGTCCTCGACCGGCGCCGGGTGCGGATGCTCCGGGGCCAGCCGGTACTCGACCGAGACGACGACGAGGTGCAGAGCCTCGGCCCAGTCCAGGATCTCCGCCACGCCGGCACGGTTGTCGCCCATGATCATGCCACCGCCGTGGATGTGGTAGACGACCGCCGCCGGCGTCGCGGCCGCGCGCGGCCGGCAGACGAGCAGGCCGACCTGGGGCGCACCAGGCGGACCGGGCACCGACAGCTCCTCCACCGTGAACGCACCGCCGCGGTGCAGCTGCTCGTCGGGAACGGACGGCGCCGCCGAGGCGGCCCGTAACCTCGGCAGCATCTCAGGGGTGATCGACGGGCTGAGGAACTTCGCAAGCGGCTCGAGGGCCGCAGCCAGCTCCGGGTCGAACGGCGGCGGCGGGCCGACGGCGGCAGGCGACGAGAGCGGCGGATTGCTGACGGTCATCTGTTCTCCTGCTCACCGGATGGGACGCCGGCATCCGAGCCCGGCGGCGACAGACGGTCAGGACCACCGTACGCAGCAGGCGCGACAGGCGCGGCATTTCTGCCACCGAACGGCCGACGGAGTCCGGACCCCCTCACAGGCAGGGGCCGGATGCGGCCGTGGAGTCCGCAAGCCGGGTGAGCAACGCGCGCAGCAGGCGCTGCTCGTCCGGGCTGAACGCGGCGAGCAGCCGGGCCTCCGCCTCGTCGCGGGCCGCGGCGATGCGTGTCTGCAGCCGCCGGCCGGCCTCGGTGACCTCGGGGATGCGGGCGCGCCGGTCGCGCGGGTCGAGGCGGCGCACGACAAGCTCGTCGTCTTCGAGCCGATCCAGCAGCGACGTCAGCGTGGTCTTGTCGACGCCGAGTTCCCGGCCGAGCTGAAGCTGGGTGCGGCCACCTTCGACGCCGAGCGCGGTCAGCACGATCCAGTCGCGCACGCCGGCGAGGCCGTGCAACCGGGCGACCGTGTCGAGTTCCCCCCGCATGCGCGCGGCCGCCCGGTTGAGCAGCCAGGTGAGGTCGGCGGGCTGCGCCTCGGCAGCCCTGCCCACAGCAGGCGTCACCGTCGGGTCCACCGACAGCTTCGCGGAAGGACGCGACGGCACGGGCACGGGCACCATCCTATCGGATATCGTCCGGGCCAGGATGTTCTTATTTCAGACGTTCCGACCTCGGAGCATCCGCTACAGTGGCCCGCGGCTCCCCACGCCGCATCGCCTCCCACGACGCAAGGAGAACGGCAGATGCCGACCATCGCCATCATCGGGGCCGGGCCCGGCCTCGGGCTGTCCATCGCGCGCCGCTTCGGCCGGGAGGGCTTCGCCGTCGCGCTGATCTCCCGCAACCAGGCGAAGCTCGACGACCTCGCCGGCCAGCTCACCCGGGACGGCGTCACGGCGGCCGGTTTCGCCGCCGACGTCCTCGACCGGCCGTCCCTCATCGACGCGCTCACCCGCGCCGAGGCGCAGCTCGGCCCGATCGACGTGCTGGAGTACTCCCCCGCGCCGGCCGGGCGGCAGAATGCCGTGAACCCGATCGTCGGGGCACTCGACGTGACGGTGGAGAGCATCCAGCCGGAGATCGAGTACTACGTGTACGGAGCGGTCACCGCCATCCAGCACGTGCTGCCCGGCATGATCGAGCGCGGCACCGGAACGCTGCTGGTCACCACCGGGGCCTCGTCCGCTCTGGTCTTTCCCCAGATGGGCAACATCGGCCTCGCGACCGCCGCACTGCGCAACTGGGTGCTGGCGCTCAACGCCTCCCTCGCCGACAAGGGTGTGTATGCCGCCCACGTGCCGCTCGCGACCTTCATCGGCCGCGGCGGCCCCGAGACCCAGGCGGACACGATCGCGGAAATCTACTGGGAGCTGTACACCAAGCGCGACCAGGCCGAGCGGCTCTACTCGACCCTCTGAGCCGGCCCGATCGGCCGATCGACGCGCTCGATCTGATGACCCGCTCGACCCGGACACCGAGAACCGGTCCCGGGTCGGCCGGCGGGGCCACCACGGCTCAGATGAGGGTCCAACCCGGGCAGTCGAAGTAGCTCTCGCCCTTGTCGGTGAGATGCGACGCATACAGGCGCCCAATGGCGGGCCGGCCGCGGTGGAAACCCACCTGGCGCCGCGTCACATCGGCAACCACGGGACGCGCCAAGCAGGCGAACTGGACCCGCTGGCGGTCCACGGCCCAGGCCATGGCGGCCGGGTCGATCCGGCCGCTGACCAGGAGAGGGAACACCGCGACCCCGGTCTGCATCCCTGCCGGCAGCCCGCCCTTGTTCGCCTTGGCATAACGCTGCACCTGGGCGGTGAAGGTGTCGATGGTGGCGACGGTGATCTCGGGAACGGCCGCGGCGATGGTGAACAGGTGCAGCCTGGTGCCCATCCACCGCAGCCGGAAGTCCGCGCGTCGACCGACGAGAACCGGTGCCCCGGACCAGTCCTCCCAACGCGGACCACATCCGTCGGTCGCCAGCCGGCTCCCCACTGACGCCAAATACTCCTGAGCGATCTGTTCGTCCGCCATGAGGACGAGTTTTTCGCACAGCAGCCGACAACATCGTGCAGATGTCATCAGGCAGACCGAATGTGGGCGGTCGACGCCCGCCTCGGCCGCATAGGGCGGACCGGCCGGCGGGGCCATCGCTGCGGCCAAGCGCAGGTGCGCGCCTGTGCCCGGCCCCACGGCGCTCTGCCGCTGGCGGGTACGGCCCGGCAGCAGGTGGACCTGTTCGCCCGCTTCACCGCCGGAGCCCGTCCGCCGTAGGCGCCGAGCGAGCCGGCGCCTACGGCGGACGGGGCTGGTGGCGCGGTCAGGGACTGAGCTCGTGGCCGCAGAGATTCGGCTCCACCACGACGAACCCGCTGCCGGCCGCATTGGCCTGGACGAAGGAATAGCACGTGGTGGGGCGGGCGGCACCGTCCCGGAAACTGATGGTGCTGATCAGTCCGTCGGCGTCGTAACTGTTCACCGAGCGCAGGCCGTCGATGAATCCCTGCCGGGTCGGGCAGCTCCCGGCGATTTGCAGACCGCGCAGGAAGATGTCGGCGCTAATGTAGGAGATCACCGCAATATCCTGCTCGGGCTGGGCGATCTGCGGCGCAAACTGACGCATCGCCGCGAGATAGGCGCTGATCCCCGGCCCGCCGATCTCAAATGGCCGGTAGAACACCGGCACGGAGATTCCCGCCGCCTGCGGACCGAAGGTATGCAGCAACGCGTGGTCATATCCGTTGGCGGACAGCACGACCTTCGGGTTGTGGCCCGCGTTGCGCAGCACGGTCAGGACGGCGACGAGGTCCTTCGGCTCGATGACGCCGACGAGGGTGTCCGCGTGGGCGGCGACGATCCGCCGGGCGACCGCCACCGGATCGTCCACTCCCGTGGTGAAGGTGACCGTGCCCATCACCCGGACCCCGGCCGCCGACAGGCTGCGCGCGTACGTCGAGGCCGTGGTGGTGATGCCCGCCGACAGCGCCGTCTGCAGGATCACCGCGCGGCTGCCCCCCTGGTCCCGGACGAACCGGCCCTGGGTGTCGACGGCCGCGTCGGTGGCCGTGGTGGCGGCGAACATGTTCCGGGCCTGCGACCAGACCTGCTCCGAGGCCAGGCCCGTCACCGGAACGCCCTGCTGGGCGAGGTAGCCGGCGCTGCCCGACGCCGCGACGGACAGCTCGACGACACCGAAGACCCGTCGCTGCTCGACGAGGTCACGGGCGACGATGCCGTTCGCCGGCGGCGAGCCCTGGTCGTCGCGCCACTGGTAGACGACACGCCGCCCGTTGATCCCGCCGGCGGCGTTCACCGCCCCGAGTCGCGCGTCGATTCCCGCCCGAGCCGCCTCGAAGATCGGCGAGACCGGCCCCGAGTCGGGATACAGGACGCCGAGGTCGATCCGGTCGCCGCTCACCCCCGGGCTGGAGCAGGCCGCGACCGACGCCGCGGCACCCGGCCCGCAGCCGGCGAGCGCCGCCGCCACGGCGAGTGCGGTGACGGCCGCCCAGGCGCGCGGACAGCGGCGTGCGGACGTCCGGCGGCGCGAGAACACGGGACCCCCCGAGTGGTCGTCGTGACAGGAGAGGACGCGATCTGAAATCGGGCGGTGGAGGGTCTGGCTTGCCACACCAATCACGGGGTGACGATCCACGGGCGGATCAGAAAGGCAGAGACCGGAGCAAACCATACCAAGTAGCCGTCATCGGGATGTCGCCACCTACACGCGGCAGGCGCGCTCACATCAATCGGGGAGAAGATTCGCCGAAAACGTCGAATTCCCGTTCCCTGACATTCACCCGCCGGCCACCGGTTCGTTTTCTGATTACCCATCCAGACGGAGGTGACCTGGGATCCAACCATCGACGACCCCACAATGTCCCGACATTCCCGAGACACGTGATCAGCGTTACAGCCGACTCCGCCCGGAGCAGTCGGCCTGACGCCGATCCCGACGACCATGTCCGCCACGAACGGATCAGTGCGGCATCCGTGCGCGCTCTTCAAGCAGGCCGCCGATGATCCTCGGCCGCTGACGGCGGATAACGTCGATGGAGTGAACGGAGACGGAAGGCATGCTGCCCGCGACGAGCACCGGACACCTGTGGACGTGCTGCTGCTGGTGGTCCGCGAGGGTCGGCTGCTGCTGACCCGGCGGGCCGGCGACATCTACGGCAGCGGGTGGTGGGCGCTGCCCAGCGGACGTCTCGAGCCGGACGAGGACGTGGTGACCGCGGCCGTCCGCGAGCTGGACGAGGAGCTGGGACTCCGGGTCGAGGAGGACGACGTCACCTTCGTCGGCGTCACCCACGCCCTGCCCCCGGACAGCGGCGCCCGAATCGGCTTCGGCTTCCTCGTCGCCCGGTGGGTGGGCGAACCGAGCATCCGGGAGCCCGAGCTGTGTTCGAAGCTGCAGTGGTACGCGCCCGACGAGCTGCCGGAGCGGACACTGCCCTACACCAGAGAGATCGTCCGCCTGCATGTACAGGGCGAACACTTCTCCCGCCCCGGTTGGCCACCTCGGCGCTGAACCGCCCTCCGGGCCGCCGAGACACCACCACCGCGTGCCACCGCCTCTTCTCAGTCCGACCAGCCGGCGCTACCCGCGGCGAAACCCGGACACCAGGCATATCGTGGAAGTTGTTGCGGTGACCCCTCCGGCGAAGGAGCGGCGATGGCGGATGGACCTGGCGACTCCAGCGGGAGTCGGTACCTACGCCAGCACGACGTTGTGCCCGGCGGTACCGCCGGGCCGCCCATCGGCCTGCGCGCCAGCGACGCCGACCGTACGCACACCGCCGACTGGCTCGCCTGGGCAGCCGGCACCGGACAGCTCACCCTGGACGAGGCGGACGAGCGACTGGCCCACGCCTACGCAGCCCGCACCCTCGACGAGCTCACCCCACTCACAGCGGACCTGCAACCCAGACCGCAACCCGCCGCGCCACCGGCACAGCGCCCCGGCCTGCGCGACCGACTGCACGGGCTCCACCTGGTCGGCTCGCCACACGCCGTGATCCCGGCCGCGTTCCTCGCCCTCTTCCTGACCTTGCCAATCCTGACGCACGGCGCCATGTGGTTCCCCTGGCCCCTCATCGTCATCGGGATGATCGCCGGCAAGGCCCACCACCACACACCGGGACCCCACCGGCATCGGAACCACTGAGTATTCCGCCGCTCTGACCGCGAAGACCATTGTCGCCGACGGCGAATATCCCCGCGCGTGCGGGGACGACAGTCCGAATCGCTGGACTATCCGCCTGCCGTGGGGAAGATCCCCGCGTGCGGGGACGACTCCGTCACGAAGGGAGAGCTGATCGACGATTTGAGAAGATCCCCGCGCGTGCGGGGACGACACCGAGTGGAGCCCGCCGTTCGTCGTCCAACCGGGAAGATCCCCGCGCGTGCGGGGACGACGGTCAGAACGCCGCCGCCGACTCCTACGACCGCGGAAGATCCCCGCGCGTGCGGGGACGACCACGACCCATCCTCGGCCCGGTGCCATGGGCGAGGAAGATCCCCGCGCGTGCGGGGACGACTCGCGGCTGAGGCCGCGCGCCGCCGAAAGGGCGGGAAGATCCCCGCGCGTGCGGGGACGACACCGGCGGAGGCCAGCTCGCCGCCGGTGCCCCGGGAAGATCCCCGCGCGTGCGGGGACGACTGATCCTGAGCCGGGACGTCCTGCGGGACCAACGGAAGATCCCCGCGCGTGCGGGGACGACTCTGCGGGGCGCGCGCGGATGGTGGTGAGGGGCGGAAGATCCCCGCGCGTGCGGGGACGACTGACGTACCAACGTGATGACGAGTCCCCGGTGTGGAAGATCCCCGCGCGTGCGGGGACGACGGCGAGACGACGAACCTCGAGGAGACCAAGAACGGAAGATCCCCGCGCGTGCGGGGACGACCTCCCACCCGTCACAGTCGACTACCCGGTCAGGGGAAGATCCCCGCGCGTGCGGGGACGACACCATCGCTGGTAAGGATCACGTTTTCCACCTGTGGAAGATCCCCGCGCGTGCGGGGACGACGATCCCCCTGCCTGGTGGTCCGGCCGAACAGCCGGAAGATCCCCGCGCGTGCGGGGACGACGTACCCCTCCGGTGGAGGTGGCGGCGGGTCCGGGGAAGATCCCCGCGCGTGCGGGGACGACTGCCTACGCCCGGGACCTGATCGACCGGCCGGAGGAAGATCCCCGCGCGTGCGGGGACGACCGTGTGGCGAGACTCAGGTGAGCGAACAGCACCGGAAGATCCCCGCGCGTGCGGGGACGACGGTGAGCAGCACCCGGTACGGCACCTCTGTGGGGGAAGATCCCCGCGCGTGCGGGGACGACCCCTTCGGTCAGGCGTGCGGAGATCTGAGGGGCGGAAGATCCCCGCGCGTGCGGGGACGACATGCCTCTCGGGAACCGAGGGTCTCCGGGGAATGGAAGATCCCCGCGCGTGCGGGGACGACGCCCGTGGCGCACGTGTGCATCGGTGTGGAGCGGGAAGATCCCCGCGCGTGCGGGGACGACAGTATTTGCCACTGCTGCCCGTCTGCCTCGAAGGGAAGATCCCCGCGCGTGCGGGGACGACGCCCGGGTGAGGGAATCTAGCGTCAGCTACGGGGGAAGATCCCCGCGCGTGCGGGGACGACCGGCCGATAAGGGGGAGAAGAACCCGCCGGACGGGAAGATCCCCGCGCGTGCGGGGACGACCGCCAAACAAAAGGGACCCTCACCCGTCCCATTGGAAGATCCCCGCGCGTGCGGGGACGACGCTTGCTGACCTGGGGGTTTAGCGGTGTTGGCGGGCGAATAGCATCAGTCCGTCGTAGTCGATGGGGTGGGTGCGGTCGCGGCCGGCGGTGCGAGCGGACCAGCCCTGTTCGTTGGCGGCTGGCTCGATCATGATTGCGTGGCCGTCGCCGACGCGGTCGGCCAGCACATTCCAGAGGCGGTCGCGGACGCGGGCGCTGGGGTTGCCGACGAAGACGCCAGGGGCGATCTCGATCATCCATCGGGTGAGATGGCCGCGGAGGCCCTCGGCGACGGCGATGAGGACGACGACGGTCACCAGGGTGGGGGTGGCTGGTCGGTGTCGGGGCCGGTGACACCGACGATCGTGGTGTCGTCGGTCCCGTCGGCGAGGTCGATCGCCCAGTTGACCCCGCCGGGGACGTGGCCGTCGACGTCGTCCCACAGGTGTAGGGCGTCGGTATCGTCGAGGTCCGCGTCCGCGTCCTCGAGGAGGAGGTCCTTGATGTCGTGGATGATGCGGGCCATGAGGTGGCCGTCGGTGACTCGGTCCCGGAAGGCGGTGCGGATGTCGCGTTCCTCGACCAGTCCGGCGGCGGCAAGGTCGAACGCCAAGGGAATGGTGTACTCGGCCTTGTACAGGTCGGCGATGTCGAGGACAAACGATGTGGCCGCCCCGGTGTGAACGAAACCGAGGGCCGGGCTCGCTCCGATGCCAACGATAGCGGCGTGGCAGATCCCGTACAGGCAGCTGTGCCCCGCGGAGAGCAGCCGGTTGACATCGTCGCCGTCGGCGAACGGGTCGCCGTGCGTGTAGACCCGCCTGTTCCAGGTGACGCCTGCGCGGGCCGCCTGCGCGCGATAGATCTTCTTGATCCGGGCGCCTTCCCGGCCGCGTAGCTGCTGCATGGTGGCGGTGCTGACGTCGTCGTCGGGGAACCGTTTGCCATACATGCGCCGGGCGACGTCGAGGCGTTCCTTCGTCCGGGTGACGAGATAGGCCTGTCGCATCAGCAGACCGGCGCCGCGACTGGCGCCCAGGCCGGCCGCGTACATTCGCACACCTCGTTCGCCGACCCAGCACACGGCGGTGCCGGAATCCGCGAGCAGGCGGACCGCGCCGCTGGTGATGCGGGTCCCGGGGCCGAGCAGGACGGTCGCGATGAGGGCGGCGGGGACGCGCACCGTGCGTTCCTTGTTGACCAGGACAATGGCGTTGTCGGCGCGGTCGACGTGGCTCTTCTCCACATAGAGGGTCGAGATCCGGTCCTCGACGCGGTGCAGGTCCTGCGGGTCGGACAGCCACCACATGTCAGCCCCCGACCGGCGCGGCGAGCAGGGGCGCGAGGGTGATCAGTCCGCAGCCGTAGGCCTTGGCCGGGCCGACGCCGTGGAGCACGGTCTCACGCGCCCGGGCGGGGTCGCTGACGCGGAGGGCGCCTTCGAACGTCGCCGTGTTCAGCACCACCCGCCGGCCGGTCCGCGCCCCGTCGGCCGGCCGCTTGGTGAAGCTGAGGCGTTCGCGGGCGGTGAGCCGTAGCGCCGGTGCGCCGCGGTCCAGGCCAGGATCGGCGTCGGCTGGCTGGCCGAGGGGCTCGCCGTCGAGGTCGGCGGTGGTGAGCAGGGTGAAGCCCCAGCGGTCGACCCGATCGGTGAGCCAGGTGGTCTGGTGGGCGGCGGTGCGGTGGCCGACGCGGACGCCGCGGGGGCT
>NZ_JAMPTM010000226.1 GCF_025403375.1 Frankia gtarii | reverse complement strand
GTGCAGGGGCGGGCCGCCCACGACGGCGGGGACCTCGGTGGGGATTGCCGGCGCGGGGCCGCGGACCACGGAGGGGGACCCGGCCGCGGGCAGGATCGTCGCCCGGCCGTCCGGCCGGCCCTGCGCCGGGCCGCCGACGAGGACGCCGACCACGACGGCCGCCAGGACCGCTGCGCCGGCCGGGACGATGACGGCGAGGCGGCGCCGGCGCCGGGCGGCGGGCGCTGCGGCCCGCGCCGCCGCTACCAGCTCGGCCGGGGGGCGGACCTCCACCTGGCCGGCCGCCGAACGCAACCAGCCGGCGACCGCGTCATCGGAGCTACCGGGCGGGGGCGCGTTCATCGTGTCTCCTCTCGCGGACCAACGAGGGGGTATCCGACCTGAGACGAGGCCGGTGCGCCGGCGGGGCCGGCGAGCGCGGGGTGGGTGCGGAGCTTGGCGAGGCCCTTCGCCGCCTGGCTTTTCACCGTGCCGGCCGAGTAGCGCAGCAGCGCGGCGACCTCGGCCTCGGGCAGGTCCTCGCAGTAGCGCAGGACGACGACGGCGCGCTGGCGTGGCGGCAGCGCGGCGAGCGCCGCGGCAAGTCCCGCCCGGTCCTCGACGGCGGCGAGCTGCGGCGAGGGCTGCGCCCGTTCCGGCGGCACGTCGACGAGCACCTGGCGGACCCGGCGGCGGCGAAACCGGCGGGTGTTGGCGTTGGCCATCACCCGGCGGGCGTAGGCGTCGGGCCGGTCATGGCCACGGACCCGCGGCCAGACGACGAACACGCGGGTCAGCGTCGTCTGGGTCAGGTCCTCCGCCTCCCCGACGTCGCCGGTCAGCAGGTAGGCGAACCGCAGCAGCCCGGCGGCCCGCGGCGTGAAGTACGCCGTGAACCCGCCGTCATCGTCGCCGTCGCCGTCGTCTGTGCGCACCACGACCTCCCTCGCCCTACAGAGGCCGGCGGGCCGCCTTCGGGTTGCCCGGCTTTCCGAGTTATTTCTCCCCTGGTGGTGCGAACCCGAGTCCCGGGCTCAGAGCGGCGCGGACGAGCAGGCCGGCGGTGAGGGCCCAGAAGGCGGCGCCGACACCGGCGAGGGTGATGCCGCTGGCCGCGACGACGAAGGTGACGACCGCGCCCTGGCGGTCGGCCGGGTCGGCCAGGGCCGAGGTCAGCGACGAGGCGAGCGTGGTGAGGAGGGCGAGGCCCGCGACGGCCGTGGTGACGCCGGCGGGGGCGGCGGTCACGACCGTCGCGAGAGCCGTGGACACCGCGGCGAGGGCGAGGAAGGTCGCACCGGCGAGGTGGGCGACGACCCAGCGCCGCCGCGGATCGGGGTGCGCCTGGGGGCTCGCGGCGAGCGCGGCGGTGATCGCGGCCAGGTTGATCGCGTGGCCGCCGGCGGTCGCGCCGACGATGGTGCCGAGGCCGGTCACCGTCATCGACTCCCGCCAGGGGACCGTGTAGCCGTAGGAGGACAGCACCGCCACACCCGGCACGTTCTGCGACGCCATCGTGACGACGTAGAGCGGGAGGGCGAGGGAGAGCACCGACGCCCAGGTCAGTGTCGGCGCCGTCAGCGCGACCTGGGGCAGCAGCGGCCCGTGCGGGCCGCCGTGGCGGGCGAGCCAGATCCCGATCGCCAGCATCGCGGCGGCGAACGCCGCCGGTACCGCCCAGCGTGGTGCGAGCCGCCCCAGCGCCAGCCACACCACGACCGCCGGCGCGACGAGCCCCGGATGGTCCACCAGCCCGTGGACGGGCGCGAGGCACAGCGAGAGCAGGACGCCGGCGAGCATCGCCTGCGCGATCGGCGTGGGGATCCGGGCGATGAGCGCCCCGAGGCGTGGCCGCAGCGCGGTGGCCAGGATCAGCCCGCCGACGACGAGGAAGGCCCCGACCGCCGCCGGCCAGCCACCGTCGACCGCGCCGGTCGAGGCGAGCAGCGCCGCGCCCGGGGTCGACCAGGCGAGCAGGATCGGCATCCGGTGGCGGCGGCTGAGCCACAGCGTCCCGAGCGCCTGGGTGACGGTGACGGCGAGCAGGCCCGAGGCGGCCTGGGTGGGATTGGCCCCGACCGCCCGCAGCCCGGCCAGCACCACGACGGAGGCGCTGGCGAACCCGACCAGCGCCGTGACGACGCCCGCGCTGACCAGATGGGCGAGGCGCACCCCCGAAGCCGCCTTCCCCTCCGCGGGGTCCGGAGCGGTCGCGTCGGCCGGTAAGCCGCGATCGCGCCGTTCCATATACAAAACAATACTGTTGATCGTTCTGACAACAGCACCATCGATGACCGCGCGGAAGAGCATGAGCAGGGCGGTGGCGTACATGCCGGTCGCGGCGAGCTGGCCACCGAGTGCGTCGACAGCGGCGAGGGCGGCGACCGGAACCCGTCAACCTGGTTGAGGCAGGATGTTGCAGAAACGCGCCAGCTGATGTGTCTGGCTGGTCGGGCTGTTTCTCCGCAGCGCCGCCTCCGCTTTTCGATGGGGGCAGGCGGGTGGAGCCGGCGGCGACCTCGTCCAGGAGAGCGCGGAGCATCCGTAGCCACACCCCGAAGTGAACCGGCCGGCGGGGCAGGTGGACCGTGCCGTACTGCGATCTAGGCTAGGACGGTCGTACGAGTGGGAGGTGCTGATGGCTGGCGACACCAGGCAACGCATGACGGAGGCGGCGGCGTTGTCGTTGCGCCAACGGGGACTGGCTGCGACATCGTTCACCGACGTCCTCGCCGCGAGCGGCGCGGCCCGCGGGGCGATCTACCACCACTTCCCGGGAGGTAAGAACGACCTCGCCGAGCAGGCCGTCGCATGGACGGGTCGCCGGGTCCGGGCCGAGTTCGAGAGCATCGGCGGGGACGATCCGGACGCTGTGTTGCGCAGCTTCGTCGAGCTCATCAGCCCCGTCGTGGCGAAGGCGGCAGGTGGTACGAGCTGCGCGGTGGCTGCGGTGACGGTAGAAGCGTCACCGGAGCAGCCCGCGCTGCACGCTGCGGCGGACACGGCGTTCCGATCATGGATCGACGTCCTCGAAGCGCGACTGCGTCACGTCGGCCTCGCCCCGTCGCAGGCCAGCGCCACCGCGCAGTTGATGGTCACGTTCCTGGAGGGGAGTCTCGTCCTGGCCCGCGCCGCCGGCACGGTCGCGCTCTTCGAGCAGAGCGCGTCGGTGTTGCTGCGAGCCCTCGCCGAACAGCCTTGACTAGTACGGGCATCCTAGTTACCGTTTTCTAGTATGGACGTACTAGTTTCCGGGAGTCACATCATGGCCGTCTCGTCGGTGTTCGACCTGCGCTTCTCGCCCGAGTCCGCGCAGGAGGGCGTGGACCTCGCCCGTGCCATCGGCGCTGACATGCCGGCCACCGCGGGCTGCACCGGGTACGACGTCATCCGCGACCTGGCGGACCCCGGTCACGTCGTGATCGTCACTCGCTGGAACACCCGCGGCGACGGCGAAGCCGTAC
The DNA here is from genome assembly GCF_025403375.1 of Frankia gtarii. GTDB lineage: Bacteria > Actinomycetota > Actinomycetes > Frankiales > Frankiaceae > Frankia > Frankia gtarii. Next base: position 7,294 of record NZ_JAMPTM010000226.1, on the reverse strand, counting down.
TCGGCTCCTACTTCCGGGATCCGAAGATCACCCGCGTCACCGAGCTGCTCGGCCACGTTCCCACCGGGTTCCTCGGCGAGCTCGCCGACAAGTAGCCTCCGGGCGAGACCTCACCCTGAGCCGAAAACGGTGACGCGGTTCTCATACTCAGCCAGGTTGGAAGAAGGCGAGCATTTTCTGGCTGGCGTCGGGTGAGGTCAGGATTTCCTGGACGTGCGCGGACTGCCGGCCGGCGGCGCTGGTGCGTGCGAACATCTCGCGTTCGTATTCCTGGACGGCGGCGGGAACGTCGTTCGGGTGCGTGGCCAGCGCGAGGCCGAGCAGGGCGCCGTCGAGCAGCGCCATGTTGGCGCCCTGCCCCACCGGCGGCATCAGGTGCGCGGCGTCGCCGAGCAGCGTGACGCCCGGCGTCGACGGCCAGGTCAGGCCGACCGGGAGCGTGGTGATCGACCGCGGCAGGACCGTGTCGTCGCAGGCCGCGATCAGTGCGGTGAACCGTGGGTGCCAGCCGGTGAACATCTCGATCAGCCGCGCTCGGGCGGCGCCCGGGTCGCCGAAGGGGATCCCGCTGGTGGCGAACCAGTCCTCGGCGCTGTTGTAGAAGCTGAGGTAGATGCGTACGCGGCCGTCGCCGTTGCGCTGCGCCGACAGGGACTGCCCGTTGCCGAGCACCCAGTAGTTGCCGCGCCCGACCATCGCCGCGAGGTCGGGGTGGGTGCGGTCGATGTCGGGAATGCCAAGCTCGACCATGTTGTGGCCGGTGTGCGCTGGTCGGGCGTCGGTGAGCAGCGCGCGGACCCGGGAGTCCGCGCCGTCGGCGCCGACCAGCAGGTCGTAGGTCGCACTGTGGCCGTCGGTGAAGGACAGCAGGCCCTGGTCGGCGGAGGCGAACGCGTGGCCCCAGCGCACCGCGTGTTCGGGCAGCGAGTCCAGCAGCAGGGTGCGCAGATCGCCACGGTCGACCTCGGGTCGCTCGAGCGCGGCGTCGTCGGGGGTGTCCTCCTGCAGCAGCAGGGTGCCGTCCGGGTCGAGAAGTCGCAGATCCTGGCCTTCACGACGGGCGATCACGTGGAACTGGTCGATCAGGCCGGCCTCACGCAACGCCCGCTGCCCGGTCCCGGAGTGCAGATCAAGCATGCCGCCCTGAGCGCGCGCGCCGCGCGACGACTCGCGTTCGTACACGACGGCGTCGATGCCGTTGACGTGCAGCACTCGGGCAAGGGCCAGGCCGCCCAGGCCGGCTCCGACGATGGTGATGGTGAGGGTCATGGTTGCCTCCGATGCACCGAACTGCCTGCCCCGCCAGGGCGCGTGACGGTGGGTATGGTCCCGGGATGCCGGATCCGATCTTTGCTCATCCTCTCCTCGCCCGGGTGTACGACTCCTTCGACGCCGACCGCGACGACCTGGCCGCCTATCTCGCGATCGCCGCCGAGCTGACCGCGCATCGTGTCCTCGACGTCGGGTGCGGGACCGGTTGCCTGGCGGTTCTGCTCGCCGGACGCGGCGCCACGGTCGTGGGCGTCGACCCGGCCGAGGAGTCGCTCAGGGTCGCGAGGTCGAAGGACCCGGCGGGAGGGGTCCGCTGGATCCACGGCGAGGCCGCGGCACTGCCGGCGCTCGACGCGGACCTGGCGACGATGACCGGGAACGTGGCCCAGGCCTTTCTGACCGACGACGACTGGGGCCGGGCCCTGCGGGGCATCCACACCGCCCTTCGCCCCCACGGCCATCTCGTCTTCGAGACCCGGCGTCCCGAACGTCACGCCTGGGCGCAGTGGGCGGTGGACGTCGATCCGGTCACCCTCGACATCGCGGACCTCGGCCTGGTGGAACGACGCCTGGAGGTCACCGACGTCCGCCTTCCGTTCGTCTCCTTCCGCTACACCTACCGTTTCCTGGCCGAGGGTGTGGTCGTCACCTCGGACTCGACCCTGCGTTTCCGCGGCCGGGGCGAGGTCGAGTCGAGCCTGGTCGCCCATGGCTACCGAGTCCTCGACGTGCGCGAGGCGCCGGACCGCCCGGGGTGTGAGTTCGTGTTCGTCGCCGAACGTGCGACCTGACGCGACCACTGTCCGTCACCGTGGACCGGTGGACCGGTGGGACCCTCGCCCCCCAGGCTCGCGAAGAATTCCTGAGCGTCCGTATTGAAACTTCCCGTGCGCAGACGCGGCCGCCTCGTCGCCGCGGTCGCTCCGAGACTGCTGGCCGTGAACGGTGTCGGCGCTGACAGCGCCGGCCACGTCCAGCACGTCCGTCGCCGACTGCGCCAACAGGGTCAGCAGGATCGGGTACCGGCGCTGCGGCTCCCGCCACTGCAACGCCTGCGCCGTCAGCCGACGACCCACCGTGGCCAGGAACCTGCGCCGCTGCGCCGGCAGCACCGACAAGTCGAGGGTGTGCGCGTCCACGCGACCCCCTCAAGTCCGGGTGAGGTCAAGGTCAAGCTCTCCGGGCTGCTGCACGCGGAACGGTGACGGTCCGTTCCCAGCAACTCAGGACAAGCAGCCGCCCCTGTGACCTGGGGCGTGCGGATCTCAGTGGCGGCGCAGACCGTCGAGGATGACCACGACGAGCCTGCGGGCGCGGGTGTCCCACTCCGCCTCGGGCACCCGGGACAACGCGCCGAGCAGCAGGATGACGTCGGCGGCGTCGATGTCGTCGCGCACCTCGCCTGCGGCCGTGCCCCGGTCGAGCATGGCGGTGAGAGCCTCGTCGAGTCGGCCGTGGTGGTCGGCGTACAGGTCCTGCCAGGCCGACGCCTCGATCGCCGCCATGACCCCGCGTTTGACCCGTGCGTACTCGACCAGCCGGTCCAGCCATCGGGTCAGCGCCTCCAGCGGCGGATGCTCGACGAGCAGGGCCGCCGCGGCGTCGACGAGCTCGCCCATCTCGTGCCGGTACACCTCGGCCAGCAGATGCTCGCGGGTCGGGAAGTGCCGGTAGAGCGTGCCCTGCCCGACGCCCGCGGCCTTGGCGACCAGGTGCAGTTTGAGGTCCTCGACCGCCGTGTCGGAGTCGCTCAGCGCCGTGCGCGCGGCAGCGACGATGCGCTCGCGGTTGGCGACCGCGTCCGAACGGTGTGCACGGGCGGGCACACTCCCACCTCCCCCTGACTTCTCTACCGGACAAGTGTCCGGTAACTTGAAGAGGTGCAACCGGACAGTTGTCAGGTTAGAGCAGGAGGCATGGCGATGGGCGGAGTCAGCGGCAAGGTCGTCGCCGTCACCGGAGCGAGCAGCGGCATCGGCGAGGCGACCGCGCTGGAACTCGCCGCCCGGGGCGCGGCGGTCGTGCTCGGCGCCCGGCGTACCGACCGGCTCACCGCGCTGGCCGAACGCATCCGCGCCGCGGGCGGCCGCGCGCAGGTCGTGCCCACGGATGTCGGGGTGCCGGTAAGGAACGTGTCACCAGATCCAAAGGGCACCGGGCATCGTCCGGAGGTGGGCGGTCGGCTTTCGACACAGACCGGATATGTCGGTAGGTCATGATGCTCGGCCATGGCCCGATCGTTGGATCTTGATGAGCTCGTCGAGCACTGGACGTTGCTGGATGACGAGCAGGCACTGATCGCGGGCAAGCGTGGGGCGACCCGGTTGGGGTTCGCGTTGCTGCTGAAGTTCTACGGCGGCCTGGGCCGGTTCCCGCGGGGCCGTAGCGAACTGCCCGATGAAGCGGTGGCCTTCGTCGCCCGCCAGGTCGCGGTGCCGGCATCGGAGCTGGGGTTCTACGAGTGGTCAGGCAGCACGATCGCGTTCCACCGGGCGCAGATCCGAAGCCATCTGGGTTTCAGAGAGTGCTCGGTGGCTGATGCGGACGAGCTGACCGGGTGGCTGGCCGCGAACGTGTGCCAGGCCGAACGGCGCCCTGAGCTGGTCCGCGGCGAGCTGCTGGCCCGGTGCCGGGCAGAGCAGATCGAGCCGCCGACGGGTGGGCGGGTCGAGCGGATCGTGCGGTCGGCGTTGCATCAGGGCGAGCAGGTACTGACCGCCAGGATGATGGCGCGGCTGCCCGAAGAGGTCACTGGCAGGCTGGCGGCGCTGGTCGACGTCCAGGTCCGCGATGACGCGGAGGCCTTTGACTCGGTGCTGGCACTGATCAAGTCGGTGCCGGGCAACGTGAGCCTGGACTCGATGCTGACCGAGATCCGTAAGCTGCGTGCGGTTCGGGCGATCGGGCTGCCCGTGGAGTTGTTCGCCGACGTCGCCCCGAGGGTGATCTCTTCCTGGCGGGCACGGGCTGCGGTGGAGTCGCCGTCGCACCTGCGTGCTCATCCGCGCCCGCTGATGCTGGTGCTGCTGGCCGCCCTGCTGCACACCCGCCAGCAGGAGATCACAGACACGCTGGTGGAGCTGCTGATCTCCACCGTGCACCGCATCGGCGCGCGGGCGGACAAGAAGGTCACCGAGGAACTCGTCAACGCCTTCAAACGGGTCACCGGGAAGGAGAACATCCTGTTCGCGATCGCCGAGGCATCCCTGTCGGCTCCAGACGATCCGGTGCGCCAGGTGGTCTATCCGGCGGTGAGTGGTGGGGAGTCGACCTTGCGGGAGCTGGTGCACGAGTACAAGACGAAGGGGCCGGTGTACCGGCGTACGGTGCAGACCACGCTGAAGGCCTCGTACAGCAACCACTACCGGCGTGGGCTGATCGAGTTGCTGGACGTCCTGGAGTTCCGGTCCAACAACAGCACCCATTCGCCGGTGCTGGACGCCCTGGACCTGATCAAGCGTCACGCCGATGCCCGCCTGACGTTCTACCCCGCCGGTGAGGTGGTCCCCGACCACAAGGGCCTGGTCGGGGACTGGGCGCCGCTGGTGTTCCACGACACCGCCAAGGGCGAGCGGCGGGTCTACCGTGGCGTCTACGAGATCTGCACCTTCCAAGCACTGCGGGAACGGTTGCGGTGCAAGGAAATCTGGGTCGTCGGAGCAGACAAGTGGCGTAACCCCGATGAGGACCTGCCCGCCGACTTCGAGACCCACCGGGCCTCTCACTACGCCGCGCTACGCAAACCGCTGGACGCCACCGAGTTCATCGAGCAACTGCGGGCGGAGATGCGCGCCGAGCTCGGCGCCCTGGACGCCGCGGCGCCGTCCCTGGACTGGCTGCAGATCGCTGATCGGGGCAAGAACGGCTCCATCGCTCACCCCGCTGGAGGCGGCCCCTGAACCGCGCAACCTGCGCCGGCTCAAGGGCGAGGTCCGCACCCGGTGGGGCAGCGTGCCGTTGATCGACATGCTGAAGGAAGCGGTCCTGCGGACCGGGTGCCTGAGCAAGGTCACGACCGTGGCCGGGCGCGGTGACATGGCGGGCGAGGTGCTGGCCGAGCGGCTGCTGCTGGCGATCTACGCCTACGGCACGAACACCGGCATCCGCGCCGTCGCCGGCAACGCCGCGGCCGGGCACAGCGAGGACGACATCCGGTACGTGCGCCGCCGCTACCTCAGCGCCGCCGCTACCTCAGCGCCGACGTCGCCCGCACCATCGCCGTCGAGATCGCCAACGCGACCTTCGCCTCCCGGGCGCAGACGATCTGGGGCGCCGGGTCCAGCGCGGTCGCCTCGGACTCGACGCACTTCGGGGCCTTCGACCAGAACATCTTCACCGAATGGCATTCGCGTTACGGCGGGCGCGGGGTGTTGATCTATTGGCATGTGGAGCGCAAGAGCATGGCGATCCACTCCCAATTGATCAACTGCTCGGCCTCCGAGGTCGCCGCGATGATCGAGGGCGCGATGCGCCACGGCACCACGATGGAGGTCGAGGGCAACTACGTCGACTCCCACGGCCAGTCCGAGATCGGCTTCGGGGTGACCCGGCTGCTCGGTTTCGACCTGCTGCCGAGGATCAAACGGATCAACGTTGCCCGCCTGTACCGCCCGGCCGCCGGCGAACCGGACGCCTACCCCCGGCTGGGCCCGGCGATGACCCGCCCGATCCGCTGGGACATCGTCTCCGAGCAGTACGACCAGATGATCAAGTACGCGACCGCGATCCGTGCCGGGACCGCCTCGACCGAGGCGATCCTGCGCCGGTTCACCAAGGCCAACGCGATCCACCCCACCTACCAGGCGATGATCGAGGTCGGCCGGGCGCAGAAGACCATCCTCATCGCCCGGTACCTGCGCAACCGGGACCTACAACGCGAGATCAACGAGGGCCTGAACGTCGTGGAGTCCTGGAACCGCGCCAACAGCGTGATCTTCTACGGCAAGGGCGGCGACATCGCCACCAACCGCCGCGACGAGCAAGAACTATCCGTCCTGTGCCTGCGGGTGCTCCAAGCCGCCCTGGTCTACGTCAACACCCTCATGGTCCAGGACATCCTCTACGACGACGACTGGGCCACCGCCCTGACCGACGTCGACCGGCGCGGACTGACACCCCTGTTCTGGACTCACGTTTCCCCGTACGGGGAGGTCCGTCTCGACATGAGCCGTCGCCTCGAACTGGGCCGCCCGCCGTCCGTCCCCGCCTGAGATTGCTTCACCGGTGTGGTCTGGGTGACCGGGCCGCCCATGGTCGAGGGGGTTGCTGCTCGGGGCGCTCAGCCGGGCGATGCCGAGGGAGTAGGTCGAACGGCTGAACAACCTCACCCCGGCCGCCGGTGAGCGGCACGAGGAAGGCGTCATGACCTCCATCGATTGCTTGACCTTGTTGCGGAGGATCTTCCCCATGACGTTGCGGGGGAGATCCTCCACCGGCACTACCAGGTCGGTCAGGCCTCTTCGGCGCCGAGTTGGCGGAGCAGGCTGCGGTTGTCGGTTCGGACGTACTCCTCGACGAGTCGGCCGGCGGCGTCGAAGCGGAAGATGTTCATCAGGTCCATCACGACGCGCGTGCCGGTGGGCTCGACCGGACCGATGGGTGACTGGGTGAAAGACCGGACGAAGGTTCCTTCGATCCACGTCTGGCAGGCGATGAAGTCGCCGTCGGCAACGATGATTCCGCGCCGGATAGAGCGGTCGTCGAATGCGGCCCGCAGTGCCGCGAAGTACTCGGTGAGCCCCGCATAGTCGGCGTCGAAGCCATCCGGGCCATGGAAGGCGAAGTTCTCGACGTCGAAGTACGAGTCGACTTCCTCGGGGTTCTCGCCGGAGACCTCTAGTTCTCCGGCGCGGACCAGGCGTGCGATGAGTTCGTCACGGGTATAACGAGTCGGTTTGTCGCCGCCTCCTGAAAACTGACCCCCCAGGGGGCCGCGAAAACTGACCCCCTGCTGGTGTAGGAGGGGTGCTGAAGGTGGAGGACTGGGCGGAGATCCGCAGATTGCGTCGAGCTGAGGGCGTTC
>NZ_JAMPTM010000225.1 GCF_025403375.1 Frankia gtarii | reverse complement strand
CTGCCCACCCTTTTGACCTGCGGAAATGCCGGATTTTTCGATCAACTCTAGATCGTTGTGTGGCAACGAGACCGTGCAATCCCGGCGGTGACCCATCTCGAACCCCGGCTGACCTGGGAAGACGGTGAAACTGACTGCCCGCTTCCGGGGTGGAAGGTTGCGAAGATCGCTTCCGTGACGACCAGCCGCCAGGGCGTCTCGGCGCCGTTTGCGCTGGTAGGAGGCCACGGTAGAGCTCCGGGAGCCGGGGCATCCGTTCGCCAACGTCCGCGGACGTTGCCACACGGAATGGCCTCTGTATGGCAACGGAGCTTCGCCGGTCCGGCCGGCGGCGCCACTGACTTGCGGCGATGAGCAAGATCGAGGATGGTGACCGTCCGCTTTTGCGGCGGACGCTCGGGGCAGGCCGTTTACCGAGTTGGGCCGACGCTGCCAGAATGGTGGTCGCCGATCCAGTTGGGGCGGGCAGTGATGCCGGCTACGCGTAGTCCTTGAGCGAGTGCGCAGAGGGCGGGGTGGGGAATCCCGACGAGCTCGGCGGCGCCGTCAGCGGTGATGTCGAGCTGGATCGCCGGGGTCTCCGTTCGCCGGTCGACGTGCTGGACGTAGCGGCGGGCACCGAGCGGGGAAAGCGCGAGGAGCCGCTGTTGGAGCTGCCCCGCCGCACCAGGGTTGGTGAGCGCACCAGCGCGATACCGGCGGTGATGACCGCGTCGGCGCCGGCGAGCGCCCGCACACGTTCCTCGCCGGCCTCGTCGGAGCCTCGCACCGGCAGGACCACGCCGGCTGAGGGGTCGACGACGGGGAGGCCGGGCAGCTCGGCAGGCTCGTGGCCGGTGCAGACGAGCAGGTCGACATCGCGGCCGGCGGCGGCTCCGCCTGGCGTGGCAATGTCATCGAGAGCGGGATCCTGTTCCCACGTACGAAGCCACTGGCGCGACCGCCGTGTCCCGGAGCTCCGCAGCGACGGCCAGAAACGCGCCGAGCGTCTCCGGCTGGGTGAGTGGCTTGCCGCCACTGACGGTCAGCCCGTTTGCGCCGTCGGCGAGCGCCAGCGCCCAAAGGTCGGCGAGCGCAGTGACCGGGACGGGGTCTGTTGCGTTGAGACCCGCCGATGGTCCATCAGGGCCGGATGGTCGATGGTGTCGAAACACGCCTCGATGTCCGCGTCGAGCACCCACCGGTCGCCGTGGATGCCGAAGTGGTGGATCTCAGCGATCGCGTCCTGGGCGCGTCGCCGGGGCCTGAACCCGTAGGAGACCGGCTCGAAGTCGGCCTCGAAGATTGGTTCCAGGACCAGTTTCAGCGTGCCCTGAACGACCCGATCCGCTATCACGGGAATCCCGTCGATGTCGGCGACCGGCAGGCCGTCGACGCCGAGCGTGCGCGCGCCCTGGTTACCCGCGACCCGGTCGAACGCTACGGGCAGCGTCGCCGGATCACACACGAAGTTGAATAGGTCATCGAACCGGCGACCGGCGTCGGCCGCCGCCTAACAGTGAAGCTTCGTCTGCATCCCCGCTACCCGATCCCGCGCCACCCGCGCGGCCAGAACCGGAGCGTCGCTATTCAGCGTCGCACCTTGCGGCATTACATGTCCTTCCGCCTCGTGGAGCCGCTGCCGCCCTTCCCCATGCGCGCAGGCTTTCCCCGGCTCGGAGTACTACGGCGGCTCCGCCCCGTCCCGGACCGATCGACGGTCGGTGCGCCCAACCCCCTGCCCATCCACACCGACGGACGGAGGGCAAGATCCGGGACGGTTCCCGTTTTCACTGTGATTCACTCGACGAAGGAGGAGCCCGACTGTGTCCCCACGGCCTCGCCACGAGTACGCCACGGGCTTTCCTCGTGGCCTCCTGGGCAGCTCTCGTACACCACCCCAGGAGTTCCCCGTCGTCGATCACAACGGGTGCGCACCGTTCCCGGCCCAAATCCACCAGGTTCGAGCCGGTGTCGCATTCAGGGACGTAAAACGCCGGTTCCTCGCGTACTCCTCTCCATTCCGCTCGCCGGACCCGCCCCATCTGGCGGTGCTGGAACGTCCCGGCTTTGTCAGGGCTGCTCCGACCCGGACCGGCACTACCCGGGCCCAGGCTGCCCTCAGCTCCACCCGCCCTACCGCGACAGGGCCAGCGGCGAAGGTCTCTCACCTTCACTCGAACCACAGCGCCTCACGGCGCAAACGTGATCGTCGCCAGATCCGAATAACACGATTGTTCACAACCTTGCCACCAGACGGGGCCAGACCAAGCCGTCATACCGTCCCCCGCCCACCACGAAGCGGAGCCACCTCAAGCCGCCCAGGTGGAGCCAGCGGAAATGCCAAAACCACGCGCCCGCGCCTCGGCGGCGGGTGTGGTTGTTCGATGAGATCTCCGGGATCATCGGTGGGTCAGGATTGAAGACGTCCAGGGCACCACCATCGGCTATGACCGCAGCGACTCCGGTGGCGAGATCGATCTCAGCCCGATCCGCATCCCCAGCACCGCTGGTCCGACGATGACCACCCCATCGAGTCCAAGCGGAGCAGATGGGTGGGCTGCCCTGCTACTTGCCGTGGAGCGCGGGCGGCAGCCTCGTATTAAGGTGTTCGACGGCGTCGGCGGGCGCCAGATGATCGCGCAGTACGTGGGAGACTTCATCCTGGATAACATCGCTGACCGCCGCGTAGTAGGGAGTGACCGGCCGTGATACGGCGTTCTGCTTCCCTGTCAGGGCTTGCGAGATGGCCTTGGTGAACTCGTCCCGTCGGGGGTTGTAGGCGGCTTTCAGGACGGGCGGATAGCCGCCGTCCCGGAGCATCGCCGATTGCACGCCCGGGTCGGTGGTGAGATAGCTGATGAACGACCAGGCGGTTGACTGGTGCTTCGAGCAGGACGACACGGCGAGGTTGTGCCCGCCGAACACTTCGGGCCACGGCAGCGCTACCACTCCGACCTTCCCGGCCATCGGCGAGTTGGCGGCGGTGAGCAGCTTGTAGGCGTACGGCCAGTTCCGCATGAACAGCAGCTGGCCGTTCACAAAGGCCTCCCGGCTGCTCTGCTCCTGGTAGGTGAGTGCCTCCCGTGGAATCCACCCGCCTTCCGCCAGGGCGGAGACCAGCTGGCGGAACGCCTCCTGGACGTGGCTCTCGTCCGAGATCGGCTGGTGGGGGTCTGCCGTGATGTCGCCCCCCAAGGCCCGGACGATCTCAAGCGCGTTGACCGTCAGACCCTCGTAGCGGGCGAACTGGCCCCCGAAGCCGCCGATCGGATTCTGCCCGCCGGCGGCCCGCCTCTGGTTCACCAGCGTGATCTTGGCGATCATGTCCTTGAGGCTGGTGGGTGGGGGCAGCTTCTCCGCGTCAAGAATGTCCTTACGGTAGAAGAGTAGCGGAACGTTGATCAGGAACGGCACCGCCCACTGCTTTTTCTTGTAGCGCCCGCTATCCCACGCCGCCGGGACGAAGAGTTTCTCTTCTATCCCGTCCCTGCGCGCCTCGTTGCCGAGAGGCACGACAAGGTTCCCCTTGGCGAACTCGGCGGTCCACATGACATCGAGAGAATGCACGTCATAGCATTCGGTCGGTTCCTGCGCGTCCAGCGCGCCCTGTGCGGTGGCCACGAGCTGGGATCGCTGCTCGTCGGACGACTCGGACTGCTCAATGTAGGTGACCCTCTGGTCAGGATGCACCTTGTTCCACTGGGCGACGGCTTTGCCCACCTGATCGCCATCGGTGAAATCGGCGATGCCGGCGAAGTTGATCGGCCCTGTGTCGTCATCCCGATGTGAGGAGGTGCATGCGGCGACGCCGAATGTGCACAGAAGGCAGGCCAGCACCAGCACCGAGACGAGCCGGGTCATCCTGGCCGCTGGCATTTCAGTGTATCCCCCATAGCCCTGAGCCCACCCGTTCGACTGCCTTTCCGACGTCGGTACTGGAGACGTTCTCGCAGGTCGCCCCGCCGGCCAGCAGCGGTTGGAGATCGGGCCGACTGCAGTTGGCCTCCCCGAACGCGAGAAGGAACACCCGGACCGGCGGAGCGCCGGGCAAGTTCAGCTGTCCGGCAAGACGGTCGGGGCTCGTTCCCCCAGGCTTGTCGTTGATGGCGTCGGTGAAGACCACCATCGCGTCGGCCGTTGTCGCGCCCCCTTGGGCCCGCAGCGCGGCGACCCCGGCTCCAATGGTGTCGAAGAGCCCGGTGTCACCGTTTTCCCGGTGCAACGTTGGCAAGGCCTGACGTATGTCGTCGAGGCGGGAACCGGAGCCGGTGTCAGCCGTCCCAAGGCCGACCTTCTCCACGTAATCCCGGTCGCCATCCAGTCTCGTCGCGAACTCCCAGAGGCCGATCTGATCGTCGCCGCGCACCAGGCCGAGTGCCGGTCCGATTGCCTGTCTGGCGGCATCGAGCGGCGTGACACCATCCAGACCGGAAACAGCCATGGACCCGGACACATCGATGGTAAACAACACGCGAGCCTGCCTACGGGCCGAGCGCCACGCCTTCTCCAGCTCGTCCGCCGCGTCGGTTGTCTCCGCCGGGCCGGGCTGATCTTTCGCCTGCGGCACCTCGCTCTGGATACCCGTGTCGGACGCTGACAGGTCGATCGGCGCGCCACCCGCTGGGCGGAAACCGGCCGCCGCAATGCTGCTCTGCGTCTCCGGGAGTTCCAGAAAATCATGCAGCCGCCTGGCCACCGCCTCGCGCTTCGGGTTTCCCCAACGTCGGCCGCCGACCATGACAAAGGGATAGTCGAGCAATGGCACCCCGTCGGTGGGATAGAACGCGGTCAGCTGGTCCGACGGCACCCCGCAGGACGGAGTCTTGTTGTGAGCGAACACCGCCTGTTCGGACATCAGGGCGACCTTAAAGTCCGGCGCGGTGGACGTGGCCGCCTGGCAACCAAGCCCGCGTTCCGGGTCCCCGATGCCGTCGCTCGTGATGGTGGCCTGCTCCAGCCTGTGCAGCGTCGCGCCTATTCCGCCGCCGCTCAGCCCGCTCCTGGTCAGCGGAGCACCTACGGCCGCCTGGTAGAGCGCCATGGTCGACACCAGGCCCTCGGTTGATGTCTCCGGCCCCTCGCGGACGATCCGCAACGCACCGTTCTCGGCCTGTTTCACCACTGCGGCGAGGGATACGGCGGACGGGTCGTCCCAACCGGGTTGTCCGGCGAGGCCGCTCGGGGCCGCCAGCACCAGATACGAGGACATGACCGAAGGTAAAGTGGTCAGCGGGATATCGGTGTTGCCCTTCCCAATGGCCGCCTTGACCCGATTCACGTCGACACTCGAACTGGGTATCCACACATGCGGGTACGGCCCGACGGAGCGCAGGTCCTCCGACGGCCAGCCATCCTCGAGCGCCTTCGTCGTCCCGCCCGCCACGGACGGACTGACGACCTGAATGTGTTCCCGCCGGCAGCCGTGATGATCGCGGTCGCTCTTCACGAAGTCCTCGGCCACTTCACGCATCAGGTCCGCGGTGTCGGCCGAGGCGGAAAGCACCAGCTCGGTCGGTATTCCACATCTATCGTCGGACTGTTCTTCGTAGTAGAAGAAGAATCCCATGGAAATCGCCAGAAGGACTACTACCGCAATCGCGACCTTCGGCCGTTTCTGAACTTTTCTCCGCAGTTTCTTGGCTTGTCTCCATAGGGGCGCTATCCAAGGCCAGAGCCATCGACGGAGGGGCGATCCATCGTCTTCGTCCGCCGGATCCGAGGGTCGCCCGGGAAAGCGTGGTGGCTCCGCCTCGCCCGCCGCCTCGGCCGCCAACCTCGGAAACGTGACCGCCGCGGGATCGCCGTCCAACTCCGGGCCGCCCGGCTCATCCGGTCGGGCCGCGGTGGCGGCTCCGGTCGCGTCGGCCGGGCCGGCCGGGGTGATTGGGTCGGTGGCCGGCGCGGGGCGGCCGGCCGGGTCGGGGGCCTCGTCCCCCCCCTCGGACTTGATCACCCCGTGGCGGACCGCGAGCCGGTGCAGCGTCTCGTTCCCGGGGTGGGTCCTGACCACCACGCCCATCAGGGTCCGGTAGGGGCTGGCGACGATGCCCGCGTCGAAGTCCTGGAAGACCTCCCCCCACCACTGTTCGGGGTTGACGTTCTGCCAGGCCGGCCGGCGCTCCACCGGAATGCCGACCGCTTCGAGCACGATGTTGGCGGCAGCCTCAGTGCGGTACGCCCGGGCGACCTCCCGCAGGAAGTCGAGGCGCTCCTCGGCGGACAGCTGGATGCGCGACCGCTCACCGCCGCCGGGGCGGGCCGCGCTCTCGCCTGACCGCATCGGACGCTTACCTCCACCGGTGGTCCCGGACAGCCTGGGAGCGGTAGACGGCGTCCTTGCAGGTCGGACGCGGCCACTGCTACTCCGCGACCGGGCCCGTCCCTGTGTGCGCCGGTGCGGTCGCGCGCACATCACGACTTTCGTGCCATTGCCCCCCGGTTTGGCCTGATCGTAGCGCCTCGGCCACGCTTCGGCGAGGGCCGTGCCGGTAGTCGAACCCGCGTCGGCCCGATCTACGCCTCCGGGCGCAGGGCGTCGACGAGCCGTTCGTAGCCACCCTTGATGAACAGGTCGACGGCATGCCACCGGCTGAGCCGGTCGGGCAGGTCACAGGCCTCGAGCCGGGCCGGGACGACGAAGATCTCCCCTTCCGGGAGGCGGCGAGCGGCGTCGAGCGCGCGGGCGATCTCGGTCTGCACGAAGCCCCGCTTCGTCGTCGAGACGCGCGACAGGCAGACCACCACCGAGCGGCACCGGGCGATCGCCCGGCCGATCTCCAGATCCCAGTCCTGCCCCGGCCGCAGGTCCTCGGCGTCCAGCCAGGGCTGCAAACCGTCGCGGTGCAGCCGGTGGTACAGCTCGCGCACGGTCTCCTGGTCCTGGTGCGCGTGGCAGAGGAACACCCGGGTGGCCGGGTCGGGTCGTGCCGGGCGGCCGGGGCGGGGCGTCCGCTGTTCGTCGATCCGGTGAGCCGGGCTGCGGTTGATGTCCCACCCGCGGTCGTCCGGGCGCTCCACGACCAGGCTCCGGCCGCCCTCGTTCGCCGCGTCCTCGGACTTGATCACCCCGTGGCGGACCGCGAGCCGGTGCAGCGTCTCGTTCCCGGGGTGGGTCCTGACCACCACGCCCATCAGGGTCCGGTAGGGGCTGGCGACGATGCCCGCGTCGAAGTCCTGGAAGACCTCCCCCCACCACTGTTCGGGGTTGACGTTCTGCCAGGCCGGCCGGCGCTCCACCGGAATGCCGACCGCTTCGAGCACGATGTTGGCGGCAGCCTCAGTGCGGTACACCCGGGCGACCTCCCGCAGGAAGTCGAGGCGCTCCTCGCGGGACAGCCGGAGGTCGGGCAGCCGAGTGTTGCCTCGACGGTCGCGGTCGCTCATCGGATTCCTCGAAGTCGTAGCCGGTACCAGTGGAACTCCCCGTCGGAGGTCCGCACGGGCAGGATCTCCCCGGATGGCACCCCGAGGTCGCGCAGCGAGCGGGTGGGGTCGACGCCGAGCAGCGAGTCGGTGCGCCGGATCCGGTGCGGCTGCCCGCAGCCCCGGCAGGACAGCAGGCGGGACTCGTCGGTCGGCGCCGGCTCGTAACGGGTGTCGCACCGCGGGCACCGACCGGGCAGCGCGACCGGCGCCCAGCACCGCGGGTCGGCCTGTAGGGGCAGCGCGGCCAGCAGGTCGCCGACGCTGGCCCCCTCGTCGATCGGCAGGACGGTGACGGAGCCGTCCAGCGGCTGGTGATGCGGGCAGCCGGGATCCCGCCGGACGGCGACCGGCCCGGTGCGGCCGGTGGGGCCGTCGATCCGCAGCAGCCCCTGCTCCGGCGTCCCCTCGCCGCCGGTCGCCTCCTCGCCGCTG
Organism: Frankia gtarii; assembly: GCF_025403375.1. GTDB lineage: Bacteria > Actinomycetota > Actinomycetes > Frankiales > Frankiaceae > Frankia > Frankia gtarii. The sequence goes on along the minus strand of NZ_JAMPTM010000225.1, from coordinate 2,901 downwards.
GATGTCCACCCGTCTCCGAAGGCCCGGTCACCGCTTGGCGTCCGCGCGTCGGCGGCCCGGGCGAAGAGTAGGCGCAGGGCGATCAACGTCATCCAGCCGGCGACGATCGCGGTCGAGGCGATGGAGGCCGCGGCCGCGGCGGCGGACACGTTCGGCCGGCCGACGTCCGAGTCCGCCAGCAGGACGGTCCGGCTCAGGTTCGAGACGGACACCGTGTCGGGATCGCACAGGACGAGCCGACCGACGCCGGCCAGCGCCAGGTTCTTGGCGACCTCGTTGCCCAGTGCGCCCACGCCGACCACGACCGCCGTGCTGGCCGCCAGGATCCGCTGGTCCCAGCCGGCTATCCGTTCGTGGCGGGCGTACCGCTCGCCGGCTGGTGCCGGGACGGTCATGGCCCGGCGGTCTCGCCGACGAGGCCCGGGTCGAGCAGGGGCGTGAGGCTGACCGGGCACCGGGTCAGCACGCCGTCCGGGCGCCAGCCGTCCCAGCAGGTGACCCCGGCGGCCGGGTCGCGATGCACCGCCGCGATGCAGGTGGTCGGATGACGCCCGCAGGGACAGACCACCACGTGCTCCCCGGCCCGGAAGGTGTGCCCGCAGGTCTCGCAGCGCAGGTGGTTCCACCAGGACGCCGACGCGGTGACCACCGGGCCGTCGACCTGCCAGTCACTGCCAGCGAGGGTGGGGGCGAGTGCCTCGTCGATACCGGCCGCCAGTTCGGCCAGCTCGGCCTGCTCCGTCAGCTTTCCCGGCCCCGCCGTCCCGCCTGTCCCGGCCGTTCCAGTGGTCTCGGCCGTTCCAGCTATCCCAGCCGTCCCGGCAGGCAGATCGGGGCGCGGGGTTCCGCTCGTCATCAGTTGCCGACCCCGGTCAGCCGCACAACATCTGCTGGGTGGGACCGGCGAGCTCACGCAGCAGGGCCTCCATGACGGCCGGCCGGAACGCGTCGCCGAGCACGTCCACGCCGGAGCTGGTTACCCGGAGTTCGACCCGGACCAGCCGTCCGTCCGGATGATCGTCGTATTCAGCGGCGTTGATGAGGTCGGGGAGCGCATCCACAAACTCCACCGCATCGGACCTCGAGCCATTGTCGATCATCGTGTTCCGCCCCCGTGCCATCGCCCCGGAACTGGTCGCCCGCACTGTGGGCAGCCGCCGTCGACCAGCCGCACCGCCGTCGTCCCCCACACTCCGCGCTCGATCAGCGTAGCGCCGCAACCCGGGCAATGTGTCGCCCGACCGGCCGCGCCCAGCGCCCTTTCCACATAGACGAACCGCAGTCCCGCAAGGGTTTCCGAGCCGGGCGGCGTGCCGCAGTTCGGCCGGGCTGGTGGGCGACGGTCGACGCATCCGGAAGTCCGGGGTGAAGCGCACGAGGTGCCACGGGATGTCGGCGTCCACCGCGGTTAGCCGCCGGGCGATTGCCGCCAGGGCATCCGGCTCGGCGCTGACCCCGGGAATCAGCGGGGTGGACACCTCCACCCAGACGCCGGCCGCGTGCAGCGCCTCGATCGTGTCCCACACCGGCGCAAGCGGCGCCCCGGTGAGCCGCTGGTGCGCCGGCTCGGTCGCCGCCTTCACGTCAATGTTGACCGCCTCCAGCCGCGGGGCCGCTACGGCAACGGCCGCCGGGGTGAGGAACCCGTTCGACTTCCACAGCAGCGGCACCCTGGCCGGGCCGGCGTGGTCGGCCAGCGCCACCGTCAGCTCCAGCGCCAGCGACGGCTCCGCGCAGGAGAGCCCGACCGGCGCGTCAGCCTCGACGGCCCGGGCCACCAGGGCCGCCGGATCGGCGGGCGAGCCCGTCCAGGGCGCCGTCAGCACCCGGCCGTACTGGGAGAGTCGATGGTTGACGCAGTAGTTGCAGCGGAAGGTGCAGCCGGGCCCGGCGACGGTGAGTACCCGTTCGTCTGGCCGCACATGGTAAAGCGGCTTGCGTTCGATCGCGTCGAGATGACTGACCGCGACGGTGAACGCCGCCGTCTCCAGCCCGCCGCCGCGATTGCGCCGGACCCACACGGGCCGGTCTCACCAGCCGCCAGGACGCACCGGTGCGGGCACAGGTCGCAGCCGACCTGGCCCGCCAGCCCCAGCACCGCGAGCATCGCCGGCCGCCACACCTGACCCGCCGCTGCCGTTGGTGCCCTCGCCTCCGCCCAGCCAGTCGGAGGCTCGGCGGGGCGGGCCCGAACGCTTTCGAGCGGCCGCGGGGAGGTCGTTATCGGTCGCCCGGCCCGGGGGCAATAGCGCGGCGGTTGAAAATTGGATGGCTCTCGTTTGGCGTGGCCGAGGGCTCCATGGCATCGCTGAGGGGCGGGGCAAGTAGGGCCCGGACGGTTCGGGTGATCGCCGTGCGGTCGGCGGTTGGGGGGAGGTGGTGGTGCCCGGTGCCCGTATTTGCCGTCGATGGGCCAGGATCACCGTCGTCCGGTGGGTCTGGTCGGCGGTGTGCAGCGCGGAGCCGAGGTCCTGGGACTGCAGGGTGCGGCTGGTCCAGGCCACTGAAGAGGAACGTCAGACCGACGACAATCCCGATCACCACGGTGAGGATCTTCGTGGTGGAGGCGGTTCCTGCCCCAAAGGAAGCTGTCTCCGGCGCGGCGGCGGTTGCCGCTCCGGCGTTCATCGGCCACCGGCCCTGGTCGGCCGCCCGGTGGCGGCTGGCCGGTCACGAGTGACGGTGAGCCGCGCTGCGCCGATGGCCGGGGCAGGGCGCGGATGGGGCTCGGGACCGCTCGGTCCACGGTTTGGGGGACGGGTGAGGTGTGGCAGCGCGTGTGGCAACGCCGGGCGCCGGAGGGGCACGCCAGCGGCTGAAAATGGACATTCGGGTATGTGTACGGGCGTCCCTGGATGGTGTTGACCGGCCTGAAAAGCGGAAGGTCGGCGGTTCGACCCC
>NZ_JAMPTM010000224.1 GCF_025403375.1 Frankia gtarii | reverse complement strand
GAGGTGGAACGCGAGATGTCCCTTGAAGCTGATCGTGGTCGCGTGCAGGGTGACCTCGTCCGCCTCCCACGCCCACTCCGCGGCCCGGTCCAGCCAGCCACGTGCCGCCGGCCAGCGGCCGGTGGAGATGTGCAGCCAGCCGGCGAACTCGGCCCACTGCGCGCCGATCTCCACCAGCGGCCCCCGCACCCGCCCCGACGCCTCGCCGATCAGCCGCTCCACCTCGCCGAGCTGCGCCACGACCGGGACCAGCAGCCGGGCCGAGCCGATCAGGTCCTCAGTTGCCCGCTGCTGGGCCAGGATCGCCGCCAACGACGCCACCACCCGACCATCCACTCGGCTCGGCCGGGACACCGCACGGCGCAGCCGCTCCTCCTCGTCACCGTCGAGAAACCCACCGCCGGCAGCCACGGGCCGCGCCACACCGCCGTCGTCCTGCTCGCGACGGAACAGGTCATAGGCCACCGGGCCGACCCGATCCACCCCACGCTGCCCCGGTACACCTCGCGCGCCCGCATTCCCATGGGCCTGACGGTCGGAATCCGCGGTGTCCCACCGCATGCGGTTGAGTAGCAGCCGGTCCTGCGGGCTGAGCCGCTCCCGATCCTCAAGGTCCAGAAGGCGATGAACATCGGTGCCGTACACGGCAGCGAGCAGCGCGAGGACCTGCGGAGTCGGCCGGCGCCGATCGGGAAACGGCCAGTTCTCCACCTCACTCAACCGCGGGCCGCTCATCACCGGCATGCCATCTGGATCAACGCCGGTACGGCTGGCATGGGCGTTGATCTGGTTGGCGGCCTCCTGCAACGTCCACCCGAACGCATGACGAAACGCCGCCCGGGGGCGCAGCCGGTAGCGGCGGGCGAACTCGACCGCGGCTTCCTCGTGCGTCATCCCGACCGCCCGCATCCGCGCACGCAGCTCGTTCTGCTCCACCCGCAGGCTCACCTTCACCACGCACCCCACCTCCGTTCCATGCCCGGTGCCGCGCCGGACGGCCGTACCGCACCGCACCGGCACGGATCACTTCCACCGTAACGGGACCGTCACCCACTCCATCGCCGCCTTCCTACTCCGCCGAACCTCGCGGGGTTAGGCGTGCCGTCGTCGCACCGGGACAGCAGGTGACCTGCCCCTTGATCCCGCGGACACCATGCAAACGGGAATGAGCTCCCCGCACCTCGTCGGATAGCGCCTACCGGCGCGGTGGTACTACGTCCCGCCAGATACGACACACTGCGATTGATCAGTCTTGCGAAAAAGGTTGCTGGTGGTTGTGGAGTGCCGCGTAGGGCGTGAGGGTGTCAGCATCGGACGTGATCGGGCGGAGCTGGGGGTGTGTTGATGTTGGAAGAAGCGGAGGAGATCGGCCGTCGCGCCAAGCGTGCCCGGCTTCGGTTGGGGATGACCCAAGCTGATCTTGCTGCAGCTCTGAAGCGTAGCCAGGGCTGGGTCTCCAAGATGGAGCGTGGCTTGATCGAACTGGATCGGGTCGGTCTGTTGAACAAGCTCGCGGCTGAGTTGCATATCCACCCCAACGACCTAATTAGACGCCCTTACACGAGCTCCCCGGCGGAGAACCAGTGGCAGGCTGCCGCGTCCTCGATTGTGCGGGAGCTGCGGCGCTACGACCTGGCGCCGGTGTTCGATGGGACGCCCCGTCCGTCACGGGTGTTGTGGGGTGAGATGACCCGGCTCCACCGACTGCGGGACGCCGCAGCGAACGTCGCGATCTTGCGGACCCTGCCGGACTTGCTACGGGAGGCCAGTGCACTGGCGGAGGTGTCGACCGGACGAGAGCGCGAGGAGGGTTTCGCGCTCTACGGGGTGATGTGCAAGTTCGGCCACACGGCGGCCCACTCGCTGGGACACCCCGAGCTTGTGGCGATGGCATGCGACCGAGCGGCGTGGGCCGCGGGGCTGTCGGCCGATCCGGTGCTGCCCGCTGTCGCCGACTGGATGCGGGCGTGGGACATGTGGGCGACCGCCGACTGGGCCGATTCCCTCGCATTGCTGGACAAGGCCCTGGTGGGTCTGGAACCGGCCCACGATCGCGGTGACCAGCTCGCCGTGCGGGCCTGGGGGTCTCTGCACCTTCGGGCCGCGGTCTCGGCTGCCCGAGCTGGCAATCCCGAGCAGGCGATCGACCGGATCGCGTTTGCTCGGTCCGCTGCTGATCGGGTCGACGCCGAAACCGGTCCGCAGGTCTATGACCGGCATTCGCTAACGTTCTCCAGCGGGAACGTCGCGGTGCACGCCGTGTCGGTGGCATTGGAGATGGGGGATCAGACTCGCGCGCTGGCGCTCGACGCCCGTACGGACCCGGCTGTGATTGCTGCCCTGCCCAACTCCCGACAGGGCCACCATCATCTTGACCTGGCACGGGCCTGGTTGTGGGACGGCGACCGGGACCGGGCGTTGACCGAGTTGGAGTGGGCGGAGCGGCTTGCCCCGCAGCTGGTTCGCAACCATCCGATGGCGCGATCCACCCTGCGTTCCCTCGTCTACGCGGAACGCGCCGTCACCCGGGAGAGGCTGCGGCGCATATCTGACCGGTTTCACCTGGACGGATGACCCGCATATTCCCCTGACTCATATTCGGGTTCGGCGGGAGCCCTACCGTCCCCGGCATGACCACATCGCACGGCGGGCCGGGGGCGGCGGACGTCACGCTGCGGTCCTGGCCTCGGCTGGGGGATCTGGCCCTCGACACCGCACAGCGTGGCCGGGTTGGCGTGATCGTGGGCGTGCCCGGCGAGGAGGGTTCCGACTGGCTCACCTACCATCTGCGGCCGATTGGCGGTGGCACAGAGTGGTCGGCGGCTGCTGACGCGTCGACTCTGCAGCCCGTCCCCTCACCCGTGACCCACGCCACCGCGCTGGAAGGCCCGGTCCATGATCGTCCGGGCCGACACTGGGCGCTCAAGATCCGGGTCCACCACGAAGATGGTAGCGAGCAGAACTGCCCGCTGATCCTCGCTGAGGACCAGGCGTGGCGATTGATCGCCCAGATCCGCGACCAGGCGGCCTCCCGGCAGGGCTGGACGGCAGCCGACATACTCGCGGACACCGACGAGCCGCCGGACGATCTTCCGCATGTGGCAGCGTTTTTGGAGGACCTGCGGGAAATCGGCGAAAACTGTGCGAGCGCGGCCTCGGCTGCGTCGGCGCCCGCGGCCTTTTTCGCCTGGCTGGCGTCCACGCTGCCGGTCACATCCGCGGCGTCTTTGGTCATCACACATCTCTTGCCAGGGCAGATGGAATTCTTGTCCGCTCTCGGCCACACCACCAGGATTGCCGCCGTTTTACCCAAACCGAAGTCAGCCAACGAGTTCGTCTTGGAGGAGACTGCACGGGTTTACCGGTGCGACGAGCTCGACCGCGTCCGCTTCGCCGACCCGGATTGGCTCGTCGGCTACATCCGGAGTCGTGCCGAGGGTCGCCGTGTGGTGCTGGTTGACATCGGTGGCTACTTCGCGCCTGCGCTGCAGGAGCTGTGTGTGCGGTTGCCGGGACAGGTCGCTGGGGTGGTCGAAGACACCGAGAACGGGCAGCGTCGGTATGAAGCGTTGCCGGAGTTGCCGTGCCCGGTCTTCAGCGTGGCCCGCAGTCCACTGAAGGAACCCGAGGACCGGCTCGTGGGTCAGGCGATCGTGTTCTCCGTGGAGACGCTGTTGCGTCATCTGGGCGAGGTGATGCAAGGCCGTCAGGCATGCGTGCTGGGGTATGGGAAAATCGGTGCCGGGATCGCTGCCGCGTTGCATTCCCGGCATGTGCGGGTCCTCGTGTTGGACACCGACCCGGTTCGCCAGGCACAGGCACTGTCGGTCGGGTACGCGTCGGCGGATCTGACCGAGGCGCTCGCCTGCTCCGATCTGGTTTTTTCCGCGACCGGTAACCGGGCTCTTTCGGCCAAGCATCTTCCGCTGTTGAAGGAAGGTGCGTTCCTGGCGGGGGCCACGTCCCGTGACGACGAATTCGACCTGGGCGGCCTGCTTGAGCCCGGTAGCGGCTACCTCCGTAGCAGCATTCTCCCTGGCGTCTCCCGCATCCGTTCCCAGAACGGACGGTCGTTCTTCCTGCTCGGCAACGGCAACGCCGTGAACTTCTTGCACACCTCGGCGATGGGATCGGCGATCCACCTCGTCAAGGCTGAAATGACCGTGGCCGCCGCGCTGCTGGCCGAACAGCCGCACCTGCCCGGCTTCTATGAGGTGGCCCCGGCGCAACGTGCGTCTATCGCCGCCGCATGGGTGGACATGTTCGGCCCACGTCCTGGGAGGCATCTGTGACCGGCCTCGATCTCTACGGAGTCCACGTTCCGGATCGCGCTGCCGTCAACCTGCCCGCCGGCGATCCGCGCCGGCACCACCTGGATGTCGCCACCCGCCCGGCCTCCGTGCGGGGCCGGGCAGGGCGGATGGATCTGCGCGGCGGGCTGGCCCGGCCCGTGGGGCGGAAGCGTGACCGGATGACTACCACGGCGGGGGTGGCGCGGTGAGCAACCCGCTCACGCCGATCGTGTGTTGCCTAGACGACCGGTACGCCCGACCGCTGTGTGTACTGATGGAGTCGCTGAACGCAACCGGCGCCCATTCCGACGTGCAGGTGCTGGTACTGCATGACGAGCTGGCAGCCGCTAGCCGGGAGCGGGTGCGATGGCACGCCGACCGCTTGTCGGTGAACATCGCTTTTCACCAGGTCGTTCCGTCGGCGGCCGGGCCAGTGTCGGGCTGGGTGTCAGCGGCGGTCTATCTACGGCTGGCGATCGGCGACACGCTCGGCTACCGCGGCAGGGTTCTCTACCTGGATGTCGACACGCTGGTGCTGGCGGATCTGCGTCCGTTGCTGCTCGCCTCTCTGGAGGGTGCCGCGATCGGTGCGGTCCGCGACCCGCAGAACCCGGTCATCGGGGCCGGGATCGCCTTGCCCGGCTGGGCGGAGCTGGGGTTGCCGGCCGGCCGTGACTACTTCAACTCCGGCGTCATGCTGCTGGACCTGCCTGCATGCGAACGCCAGGAGGTGTTCTCCCGCGCTCGCGGCTTCCTGGCCGACCACCCCGAACAGGCGCGGCTGTGGGACCAGGACGCGTTGAACGTCGCCGTCGACGATCAGTGGTGTCGGCTGGACCGCCGCTGGAACACCTTCGCTCTCTCGCCGCTGGCCGCCCAGCCCACCTACCGCCACGACGACGCAGAGCCCTACGCGCCGTTGGCGATGCTGCTGGCCGACGAACCGGATGCCTCCATCCTGCATTTCGCCGGGCCGGCCAAACCGTGGCGCGAAGGCTACCCGCCGGGACGGCCTGGGGATCTCTACCGTCAGTTCCTGCGGGCCGTGGAGGAGGCCGAATCCGATGGCCGCTGACGCCCTGCGAGCCGTTGCCTGGACCTGCGCGGTGAGCCTCACGGCCCGGCACACCGTGGGAGCCTGGCAGTTGGCCCGCACCCACACCTGGCTTCGTGACGCAGGCTCCCATCCGTTCGAGCCGTCCGCAGGAGCGCGGTGGCCTGAAGTGCATGTCATCGTTCCAGTGCTACGCGAACAGGCGCATGTCGGCACGGCGCTGGCCTGGTGGAAGACGATCCTGCCGGCCTTTCCCGGCATGTCATTGACGATGGTGTCCACCGCGCGTGAGGAACACGAACGGGACCTGATCGCCCGCGCGGTCAGTCGCAGTAGCCGATTGCGAGCGGCGGAATTCCCGCAGCTCTCGGTGGAGGAACTCGCGGCGTTACGAGCCGCCCGGCGGGCATCCACGGGCGGCAACCTGCCCGTCGAGATCGCTGCCACGGTCCTCGCCCGAACACCCCTGACCCGGGAGGTGATCGGTCAGCTTCTCACCGACGCGCCCCACAAGAGAGTCCGCCACGTCACCTATCCCGGGCTTGGCCGCAAAGCGGCTCAGGTGAACTACGCCGCCCGCGGGTTGCCGCCCGGCGGATACCTCGCGGTCTACGACATCGACTCCAGGCCCACCGTCGAGGACCTGACCGTGGTGTACGCGTTGCTCTCCTCGCGGCGGGGCAGACCGTCCGTTGTCCAGCAGCACGCCCTGCACGCCGCACCGCAGGCCGCTGGCCGTGGGTTTGCCCGGGGGCTGGTGCGTGGGTCGGCGACGCTCCAATCGGTGTGGACGTTGCGCCGCGAGATCCCCTACGCCCGCCGCTACCACGCCGGCACCCTCAGCCGTCGTCCAGCGGCTCTGCTTCGGGCGGGATTGGCACAGCCCGTCGGCCATGGCCTGTTCGTTCGAGGAGACATCCTCGCCGAGATCGGCGGACTCTGCGAGAGCAGCGTGCTGGACGACGTGCCCACCGGGGTGCCCCTCACCCTGCGCGGCATCCCCACGGCGAGCGTCCCCCGAACAACGACCGTTCCATCGCCGGCCTGCGTCACAGAGATCATCTCCCAGGGCCGCCGGTGGTTCGGCTCCTACCTCGACTACCCGACGATCCTGCGTGCGGCGGCGCGCACCGGTGACGGGACCCGTCGCCACCGGTACCTGCTCGCCGGGATCGCCACCTACCGGGCAGCCGCCTGGCTGGGTGCCGGCCCGGTCACGGGGGTGGCCCTCGTCACCGCCGCCGCGCCCAGGTCCGGCCGGGCGCTGCAGGCGACCGCAGGGGCCGGACTTGTCCTCACGGCCGTGGTTCCGGCCGTCCTGACCGCCGAGACCCGCTCAGAACACACGTCGGCGGGCACGGTCGGGCGGGACTGCGTCGAGCTGCTGGCCGCCTACCTGCTGCGCAGCGTCGGCCCCTGGCTGGCGGTCGCCGACGCCCTGCTCGGCCGTCAGCACGCCACTACCACGCCCGCTCCGAAAGCCCACCGCGACAAGGGAACACGATCGTGATCATCGGTATCGAAGGGGTGTCGTGCACGGGCAAGACCACGCTCGCGCTCGCCTTGGCCGCCCGCCTCGGCAACACCAGCGTCGTGTCCTGCTACTACCAAGCCGCGCCGGACCCGTCCGCGCTGTCGGCCCGACCGGTCCGTGACGAAACCGACCAGCTCGCGCTGCTGGCTGTCCACCTGGACATCGAGGAACTCCGGCAGCGTCGCGCCCAGACGGCCGCCGACGGCGGCTCCCATGTGATCCTCGACCGGACGGTCGACACGCTACTGGCTCACGTGCGTGCGGTCGGCCTCATGCAAGGGCTGGATGCCAACGCCACGGCCCGAGCGCTGGTCTGCCGCCAGGTGGACCGAGGTCTGGCGGTACTGCCTGCGGTGACCCTGCTCCTGCAGGCCGATCATCAGGTGGTAGCGGCGCGTGCCCGCGCCCGGGTCGGGATGCCGTCGCTGTACTTCGACGCGGACTTCACCCGCGGGTTCCACACCCACTTCGCCGATCCGCTCACCCCGACCTGCCTGCCCGTCAATGCAGCTCCCGCCGCCGGTCAGGTACTCGACCAGGCAATCAGGCTGCTCACCCCGTATTTGGAAGGTGCGCGGTGAACACCCTCGTCCTCGGGTGCGGGCTGATCGCGAAGCGGTGGGTCACCCACCTGGCCGCTGACCCTCGCATCACCATCACCGCGCTGGCCGACCCCGACGTGAACGCCGCATCCCGTCTCGGTCGACGGGGCGGCCTGGTCGATGTTCCGGTCTTCCCGAGCCTGGAAACGGCGCTCACGGCAACCAGGCCGCAGATCGTCGTCAACCTGACTCCGGCCGACATCCACGCCGCCGGCACGCGCACGGCCCTGGAACACGGGGCGCACGTCTTCACCGAAAAGCCGCTCACGCTGAGCCTGGATGACGCCGTCAATCTGGTGGAGCTGGCCCGCGTGCAGGGCCGTGTGTTGGCCGTCATGAGCAACCGCGGCGACGACAGGCGGTTCCTGGCTTTCTGCCAGGCGGCCCGGACGCTCAGCCCAGGCCCGTACACGGTCAGCACGGACATGTTCGTGTCTCTTCCTGCGGCCGGATTCCGGTCCCGGCTACCCCATCCCGCCATCCAGGACCTGGCGGTGCACGCCTTCGACCAGATCCAGCACCTGATTGCTGCCATGGCCGTCTCCGTGACCTGCGTCGAGACACCGCTGCCGCTGCCCGGCGGCCACTGCTCCACCGCCTCGGCGCACTTACGGTTCGCCGACGACTCGGTGTTCACCTTCCATGGCGGGTTCGCCGGCATCGGGCAACGGACCAGCGCCGACGGGCACTGGAGGATCGACCTGCCCACCGGCGACGGGTGCCGCTGGGATGGCCAGCGGACCATCACGACCCTGGGACCCGCCGGGACAGCCAGCACCGAGCTCGAACTCCCCGTCGACGGCCACGGCCCACGCATCACCGCCATGATCGATGCTGTCCACGGTGGCCCGGCCGTCCCTACCAGGCTCGGCTCCATCGCTCTGCTCGACGCCGCCCTGCGTTCGGCGCGCTCCGGTGCCCCCGCCCACGTACGGCAGGTGCAGCCGTGAACTCGGCGGATCGCCCCCCGGCCGAGGGGCTCGCCGCCCGGATTCGCGCCGCGGGCGTCGCTGTGGACCGGACCGGCTTGACACCGGGCGCAGGCGGCGCCGACAACACCGTCTTCACCGCCCGCGCCATCAGCGGCGAACGTCTGATCATCAAGGTGGCGCTGGCGCCCCCGCCCAGGTACGCGACCGCCGCCTGGGCTGCCCAAGTCCTGGCCGCCCAGGGCATCCCGGCACCCCAAGTGCTCTGGCACGACTCCACGGCCTGTGTCGAGACCCGTTGTCCCGGCCTTCCCCTCGGTGGCACGGCCCCGGGCACACCCTCGGCGTGGGTGCTCCGCGCCGCCCAGCACGCCGGAAGGCTCCTGCGCCGCGCGCACGGCATCACGGTCGGCGGGTACGGCAGGCTCACCCCGACCGGCAGCGGGCCGTACCGATCACTCCTGGACTCGCTCCGCCCGCGGACAGCTGGGCGGCTACCCGTCGACCCCAGCGGCGGGCTCGCCGCCTCCGCCCGTCAGATCATCACCAGCCATCTGTGGCGCCTCCGCGACACCGGCCCTCATCTGCTGCTGGGCGACTGTGCGGCCCGGCACATCTTCTACGACCCCGACACCACCACGACCAGCGGATTCATCGACCTGGAAAGCGTCCGCGGCGGGGATCCCCTCGCCGACCTGGCCGGATTCACCGTGCAGGAACACCCGCACCTGAGCCTGGCGCTGATCGAGGGCTACTTCCCCGACGGCATCAGCGTCGACGACACCTGGGCGCTGACCGTGCACCGTGCCCGCATCGCCACCTCCCTGCTGCTGTTCCACCTCACCCGCGGCCAGCAGCAACCCGCGGCCCTTCTCGCCGCTGTTCTCACCGCCGACCTGTCAGCGATCACTGCCGAGACCCCGACCGTTCTCCCCGCCCTACGGCCTCAAGGAGCTCCCTCATGGCCCTGATCCGCACCGCATCCGCCCAACGTTGGACGCCCGGCAACCGCCCGGCCGGTTGTCTGGCGCACTCCGCCGGACGGTTCCGGCTGCGCGCCGACGGCACCAGCCACTTCGACCGGCACCACCACGACTTCGACGAGTTCTGGTTCGTCGCCTCCGGCACGGGCGTCATCCGACTCGGCGACGCCGACCACGACGTCCAGCCCGGCGACATCCTCTACACCGCGGCCGGTATCGAGCACGACGTGCTCGCCGTCACCGGCGACGCGGACCTGTACGTGTTCTGGCTGTCATGGGCTCTGCCTGACGGGGCCAGCGGCCTGCACCTGCACCGCATCCCCGCCGATGCCGCCGGGCACCGCGTCCCGTACCGCCCAAGCGCATGAGGGACGCCCAGCCGAGGGTGACCTTGCCCTTCCCCCGCCGCCGCAAGTACGGCGATGCCGAGATCACTGCGGTCACCGCGCTCCTGCGGTCGGGGTCGCTGTCGGAAATCGGCCGGGGTCCCGCCTGCACCTCGTTGGAAGACGCCTTCCGCGCGTTGACCGGCACCGACCACGCGCTGTCGTTCAATTCCGGCACCGCATCGCTGCACGCAGCGCTGCATGCGGTCGGCGTCCACCCCGACGCCGGAGTGGCGATGTCACCGATGACGTGGATCTCGGCGATCACCGCCGCGTTCCACGCAGGAAGCCACCCCGTCTTCACCGACCTCGCCCCGGACTCGCCCAATCTCGACCCCGCCCAGCTCAACACCGGGCAGCACTCGGCGGTCCTGGTCACGCACGCCTTCGGCATCCCCGCGCCCATGGAGCAGTTCACCCACCTGCCCGACCCGGTCGTGGAGGACTGCTCCCACGCCCACGGCGCCCGCTACCGGAAACGCCCGGTCGGGTCTTGGGGGAACGCCGGCTGCTTCAGCCTTCAGGAATCCAAGGCGGTCTCCGGGGGCGAAGGCGGCGTCCTGACCACCAACAGCCGCACTCTCTACGAGCGCGCGATGACGGTCGGGCACCATCCCACCCGACTCGCCGCCGAACTCGCCGACCCCGACCTGCTGGCGCTGGCCCCGGCAGCAGCCTCCTACAAGTACCGCATCCCCGCCCTGGCCGCAGTGATCGCCACCGAGCAGGTCCGTACCCTGTCCGACCGGATGGCTACCTGCGCCGCCAACCTGAGCTACCTCACCCAGCTCATCGAGGACCGCGACCTACCGCTCCAGCCTGTCAGCGCGCCGGAGGATTCGGTACGCGGCTGGTACGGGGCGCCGTTCACCCTGCTCACTCCGATCACCGACCCCGCCGCCCTGCTCAGCGCCTGCAAAAACGTCGGCGTGCCCGTCCGGGCGCTCTACCCCGACTGGCTGTCGACTCCGCTGCTCCAACGCCCCGACCTGATCGCGGCGTACTGGCCCCACCTGCGCGGCCGATGGACCCCACCCCACCCGGCGGACTTTCCCCGCTACCAGCAGTTCCGCAACCAGACC